>NZ_JTHF01000198.1 GCF_001043895.1 Methylobacterium indicum | reverse complement strand
GCGCATCACGAAGGAGGGGGTTGCGGCGGGGCGGGATGGCGCACCACGGAACCACTCTCTAGATAACGGTCGGCCGGCCATTTTACCAAGATGCGCGGCCCATCGCGAAACTTCGCCCGAGACAGCAGCCCCATGCTCTCCGTGATCCCGAACCCGGCGCGCACCGCGCTCCCGATCCAAGGCACCGACGACCTGTTTCCCGTGCGCCGGGTGTACTGCGTCGGGCGCAACTTCGCCGCCCATGCCCGGGAGATGGGCGCCGACCCGACCCGCGAGCCGCCGTTCTTCTTCATGAAACCCGCCGACGCGCTCCAGGTCGTGCCGGACGGCCGGACGGTCGAGCACCCCTATCCGCCCAAGACCGAGAACTACCACCACGAGGTCGAGCTGGTGGTGGCGCTGGCCAAGGGCGGGCGCGACATCCCGGTGGAGGAGGCCCTGGACCACGTCTACGGCTACGGGGTCGGCCTCGACATGACCCGGCGCGATCTCCAGGACGACGCCAAGGCGTTGCGCCGCTCGTGGGAGCTCGGCAAGGCCTCCGACCTCTCGGGTCCCGTCGGCACCCTGAAGCCGGCCTCGGTCATCGGCCACCCGGCCAAGGGCGCCATCACCCTGTCGGTCGACGGCGTCGTGCGCCAGAAGGGCGACCTCTCCGACATGATCTGGTCGGTGGCCGAGCAGATCGCCTATCTGTCGACCTACTTCGCGCTGGAACCCGGCGACGTGATCTTCGCCGGCACGCCGGAGGGCGTCGGCGCGGTCACCCGCGGCCAGACCATGGTCGGGTCGATCGAGGGCGTCGGCGAGATCCGCCTGACCGTCGTCTAGGACAGGGACATTCCGGGATGACGCGCCGACAGGCCCTGATGATGCGGGCCGCCCACCTCGTCTGGCGCGTCACCCGGGGGATGACCCTCGGCGTGCGCGGGGCGGCGATCGACGCGCAGAACCGCGTCTGCCTCGTGCGCCACACCTACATGCCCGGCTGGCACCTGCCGGGCGGCGGCATCGAGCCCGGGGAAACGGCCCTCGACGCCGTGACCCGGGAATTTCGCGAGGAGACCGGCATCGTGCTCGATCCGGGCGTTCCGCCGGCCCTGCACGGCTTCTACCTCAACCGGATCGGCGCGGGGCGCGACCACGTCGCGCTCTACGTCGCCCGGGCCTTCACGGTGCCGGAGCCCAAGCGCCCCGACCGCGAGATCGCCGAGACCGGCTTCTTCCCCCTCGACACCCCGCCGCCGGAGACCACCCCGGCGACGCGCGCCCGCCTCGCCGAGATCCAGAACGGCCTGCCGCCGTCGCCGACCTGGTAGGGAAGGGGCCGCTCGGGGACCCCGGAGAGGACACCGCGGAGCCGGCTCCGCAACCTCTTGCGCTCCCCGGCGGAATGGTGTTTATGCCGCTCATCGGCGCCGCCACGGTGACGCCGGCGGAAAACAGCGAGCGGGTGTAGCTCAGGGGTAGAGCACAACCTTGCCAAGGTTGGGGTCGAGGGTTCGAATCCCTTCGCCCGCTCCAGTTTTTCCACGAGGCCGAACGAGTTTGGGCGGGTGTAGCTCAGGGGTAGAGCACAACCTTGCCAAGGTTGGGGTCGAGGGTTCGAATCCCTTCGCCCGCTCCAAGTTCGATCAGGCCCGTCACAGTGAGCGGGTGTAGCTCAGGGGTAGAGCACAACCTTGCCAAGGTTGGGGTCGAGGGTTCGAATCCCTTCGCCCGCTCCATTTATCTTCAAAATCGCCGATCGGGAATGACAATGCCGGGCTTGGCGCCATCGGCGTTTTTTAGCTCTGATACCTTCGCCTTCGATCGGCAAGCTCCTGCGCCAGCCGAGCTTGTGCGCTCCGCCCGACATGGTCACCTTGCAGGAAGTCGCCCGGAGATCGACCGTGAGCAATTATCGCAAGCTGGCTAACCAGAATGCGCAGAGCGCCCGCGACCCGCAGGGCCTTGCGCGTTTCGAGGTCCGTGGACGTGATGCGGATCGCGACCTCATCCGGACCCTGGCGCGGCGGCTGGCTGGTGACGGACCGGAGGCCGAACGACTGCGTGCGCTCGTCGACCGCGCGATCACCGAGAAACCACCGAAGCGGGGCGGCATCCTCGCGGCGTTGCGCCGGTCCCCCCTCGTCGGCGCCGACCTCGACCTCGATAGGCCTCGCGAAGAGGGGCGTACCGTCGACCTGTGATCCGCTACCTGCTCGACACCAACATCATCAGTAACCTCGTCAAGCCGCGACCGTCCGAGAGCCTACTCGCTTGGATGGCTACGCAACGCGACGACGATCTTTTCATCGCGTCGATGACGATTGCCGAAGTCCAGCGGGGTACTCTTGAGAAGGCGCCGGGTCGGAAGCGTGATGCACTCGCCCAATGGTTCTCCGGTGCGGAAGGACCATGGGCACTATTTGCGGGCCGCATCCTTCCATTCGACTCGAAAGCTGGCTTGATATGGGCGCGGATGATGGCGGACGGTAAGAATGCCGGGCGGCCGCGCAGTGCGCTCGACACCATCATTGCTGCGGTCGCCGAAGCGAACGGCTGTGTCGTGGTCACCGACAATGAGAAGGACTTCATTGGGCTCGCCGTCCTCAACCCGATCCGTGTCGTGAACCATTGACGGCGTGGGCGCCCCGCCGGCCGCGACCGGCGAGGCTTGTGGCGATGGTCACAACGCCGTCAGCAGATTCTCCGCCCCCGACACATCCGCCTTCGACGGCGCGTCCTCGACGTTGAGCACCCGCACCACGCCGTCCTCGACCACCATGGCGTAGCGCTTCGAGCGGATGCCGAGGCCGAAGCCGGTGCCGTCCATGTCGAGGCCGAGCGCCTTGGCGAAGTCGCCGTTGCCGTCGGCCAGGAACTCGATGCCCTCGGCGCCGGCCGACTTCGACCAGGCCTCCAGCACGAACACGTCGTTGACCGAGGTCACCGCGATGGCGTCGATGCCGCGGGCCAGGATCTCGTCGCGCCGGGTGACGTAGCCGGGGAGGTGGTTGCGGTGGCAGGTCGGCGTGAAGGCGCCCGGCACCGCCACCAGCACCACCCGGCGGCCCTTGAACACGTCGTCGGTGGTCTTCGGGACCGGGCCCTCGGGGCCCATGACCCGGAAGGTCGCCTGCGGCAGGTGATCGCCGACCTGGATCGTCATCGTGGCTCTCCTGGAAACGTTCCGGGCCGGCCCCAGCGGGACCTCGAGCCCGGCCGGGGTCTAGCGCGGCCGTTCCGGCGAGTCGAGGCGGCGAGTCGAGGCGGCCCCTCGGACAGCCCGCGGCAAGCGGTGCGGGAGCCGCCGGGCCCCGGTGCGCGTTCACCCCCGGCGGCGGGCTATGGACAACGCCGGAGCGGGGGGTAGCATGGACGTCATGCGCAGCAGATTTCCTCAGGACCTTCTGTCCCAAGATCCCTCGCAGGATCCCCCCGGCGGGGCACCGGATCCGCTTGCCGAGAGCGGGGAGGCCTCGCCCCGCGGCGCACCGAGCTACCTCGACGGGCAGCTGCTCGTCGCGATGCCCGGCATGGCCGACGAGCGGTTCTCGCGCTCGGTGATCTATCTCTGCGCGCATTCGGCCGAAGGGGCGATGGGGATCATCGTCAACAAGCCGGCCTCCGACCTCAACATGCCGGACTTGCTGGTCCAGCTCGACATCATCGAGAAGGACGACGCCATCCGGCTGCCGCATCGCATCGGCCACATGCCGGTGCTGATGGGCGGCCCGGTCGAATCGAGCCGGGGGTTCGTGCTGCACACGCCCGACTTCCACATCGAGCAATCGACCCTGCTGATCGACGAGGGCATCTGCCTCACCGCGACGATCGAGATCCTGCGGGCGATCGCCGACGGCCGCGGCCCGGAAAGCGCCGTGCTGGCGCTCGGCTATGCCGGCTGGCAGGCCGGCCAGCTCGAGAGCGAGATCCAGGCCAACGGCTGGCTGCACTGCCCGGCCGATCCCGACCTGATCTTCAACACCACTCTCGAGACGAAGTACGACCGGGCCCTGCGCGGCATCGGCATCGAGCCGGCCATGCTCTCGACCACCGCCGGCCACGCCTAGAGCAGCGCCCGATCGCCTTGCGACCGGGCACTGCTCCAGGTCATTGAATCTGCCGCATTTTCGATCGACGAACCGGTGCCCACTTCGTCGAAAAACCGCTCTTGGCGAAACCCGGCAATCAGGGCCGCAGCGCGCTACTGGTCCTGCGCGCCGGCCTCGAAGCCCGGATTCATACCTTCCACCGCCGGGGCGGGGCGCCGGCGGGCCGCCGGGCGCGGGGCGGCGCTCGCGGTCGGAGCGGCGCCGGACAGGCCGAGGCGGGTGGCGAGCGACAGGGCGCGAGCCTCGGAGAAGCGCAGGTGGCAGAAGCCGTGCGCGCCCTCGCGGACATAGGCGCGGCACATCTGTTCCCGGTCGGCCGAGAAGGCCGCCTGCTCGGTCACGATCGGCCGCACGTCCTCGCGCCGGGCGCGCTGGGTCATCACCTTGTAGTTCTCGCGCACCGCCTTGTCGGCGACGCCGCGAGCCGAATCGAATTCCTGCGCCCGCGGCAGCAGGGTCGCGGCGCCGGGGCCCCACAGGCCCTTCGGGGTCGTGGCGCAATCCGACGCCGTGAAGACGCAGGAGTCGGCCTCGGCCAGCGGCGTGACCATCACGCTGCCCTCCAGGATCTCGAACCGCAGCGGGCAGGCCGGGCCGGAGGAGGCGAGCTGCGTCACGCCGTTGGGCTTGCCCTGGTCGGCGAGCGTCAGCGGCTGGCCGTCGCCGAGCGCGACCTTGCAGCTCTCCGTCGGCTGGGAGACCTTGGTGCCGGCGAGCGTCAGGCGAGCGGTGTAGCCGGCACCGGCGCGGTCGAGGCGCAGCGACCCGGCATTGCCGTTCTGCTGCAGCTCCTGCCCGAGCACCGCGTCGTCGTTCGGGGTCTTGAGCACCACGGGCTTCGGGGGCGCGGGCGGCGCCGGAGCCGGCCGGGGCGCGGCCTCGGGGGGCGCCTCGCCCGGCTCGATGGGCCCGCGGCCGCCCGGCACCGGAGCCGGGGGCACCGGCGGGCGGGCGGCCCGACCGATGCCGAACAGTTCTTCGAGGAACGATTGGGCCGAGGCCGGGGCCGGCGCCACCATCAGGACCGCCGCGAGGGGCAGGGCCGCCAAAGCGGGCAGGGCCACCGGGCGGAGGAAGGGGCGAACGGGCTGCATCAGGCTCCAGGCACAGGTACGCGGCACGGCGACGGACGTCCCGCAAGGTCCTAGCATGCGGTCCGTGGCACGGGCGTGGCAAGCCCGCAACATTGTCGTGGCGGCTTGACCGTGTCTCGTGCCGTGAACCGCGGCCGGAACCGTTGCCGTACCCCGGCACGTCCCCGTGCGGCAGGAGCCGGCCGGCCCCGGGCGGAGCGGGGGGATCACGGCACTGCAAACTGCGCGCGCAGCGCGGCCCGGCTCGCCTTGCGGGCCCGAAATCGCCTTCTTATATCGGGCTCGGCGCGGGAACGCCCCCGCTCGCCGGCCTCCGGCGAGGCGCGGTCCGGTCCGGCCCGCCCAGGCTCAACCCATTCGAGCTCACACCATTCGACAAGTACCGCCATGGGCCGAGCTGCTTCGGGGCTCGGCGGTCTGCTTAAAAAACACCAACGAGGGATCCCACCATGGGTAAAGTGATCGGCATCGACCTTGGCACCACCAACAGCTGCGTGGCCGTGATGGAAGGCACGCAGCCCAAGGTCATCGAGAACGCGGAAGGCGCGCGCACCACCCCGTCGATCGTCGCCTTCACGGATGACGGCGAGCGACTCGTCGGCCAGCCGGCCAAGCGCCAGGCGGTGACGAACCCCGAGCGCACCTTCTTCGCCATCAAGCGCCTCATCGGCCGTACCTACGACGACCCGATGACGCAGAAGGACAAGGGGCTCGTCCCCTACAAGATCGCCCGCTCGAACGGCGGCGACGCCTGGGTCGAGGCCGACGGCAAGCCCTACTCGCCGTCGCAGATCTCCGCCTTCACGCTCCAGAAGATGAAGGAGACCGCCGAGGCCCATCTCGGCCAGCCGGTCACCCAGGCGGTCATCACCGTCCCGGCCTACTTCAACGACGCCCAGCGCCAAGCGACCAAGGATGCCGGCAAGATCGCCGGCCTCGAGGTGCTGCGCATCATCAACGAGCCGACCGCGGCGGCGCTCGCCTACGGCCTCGACAAGAAGAAGACCGGCCTGATCGCGGTCTACGACCTCGGCGGCGGCACCTTCGACGTCTCGATCCTCGAGATCGGCGACGGCGTGTTCGAGGTGAAGTCCACGAACGGCGATACGTTCCTGGGCGGCGAGGATTTCGACAACCGCATCGTCGAGTACCTGGCGGCCGAGTTCAAGCGTGAGCAGGGCATCGACCTGACCAAGGACAAGCTCGCCCTCCAGCGCCTCAAGGAGGCCGCCGAGAAGGCGAAGATCGAGCTGTCCTCGGCGACCCAGACCGAGATCAACCTGCCCTACATCACGGCGGACGCGAGCGGCCCGAAGCACCTGGCGCTGAAGCTCAGTCGCGCCAAGTACGAGTCGCTGGTCGACGACCTGGTGCAGCGCACGATCGAGCCCTGCCGCAAGGCGCTCAAGGATGCGGGCGTCTCCGCGGCCGAGATCGACGAGGTGGTGCTGGTCGGCGGCATGACCCGCATGCCGAAGGTCCAGGAGCAGGTGAAGACCTTCTTCGGCAAGGAGCCCCACAAGGGCGTCAACCCGGACGAGGTCGTGGCGATCGGCGCCGCGGTGCAGGCCGGCGTGCTCCAGGGCGACGTCAAGGACGTGCTGCTCCTCGACGTGACCCCGCTGTCGCTCGGCATCGAGACCCTGGGCGGCGTGTTCACCCGGCTCATCGACCGCAACACCACCATCCCGACCAAGAAGTCGCAGGTGTTCTCGACGGCCGAGGACAACCAGAACGCGGTCACCATCCGGGTCTTCCAGGGTGAGCGCGAGATGGCGGCCGACAACAAGCTGCTCGGCCAGTTCGACCTCGTCGGCATCCCGCCGGCCCCGCGCGGCCTGCCGCAGATCGAGGTGACCTTCGACATCGACGCCAACGGCATCGTCAACGTGACGGCCAAGGACAAGGCGACGGGCAAGGAGCACCAGATCCGCATCCAGGCCTCGGGTGGTCTCTCCGACGCCGACATCCAGCGCATGGTGCAGGAGGCGGAGGCCAACGCGGCCGACGACAAGAAGCGCCGCGAGCTGGTCGAGGTGAAGAACCAGGGCGAGAGCCTGATCCACGCCACCGAGAAGTCGGTGACCGAGCATGGCGACAAGGTTCCGGCCTCCGACAAGGCCGCGATCACCACCGCCATCGACGCCCTGCGCCAGTCCCTGGCCGGCGAGGACGTCGAGCAGATCAAGGCCCGCACCACCGACCTGATGCAGGCCTCGATGAAGCTCGGCGAGGCGATGTACGCGGCAAGCCAGGCCGCCGGTCCGGACGCCGCCGCGGGCGCCGCTCCGGGTGGAGAGGCCAAGAAGGACGACGTGATCGACGCCGACTTCCAGGAAGTCGACGACAAGGACCAGAAGAAGCGGGCGTGATACGCCTTGAGCTTGCCGCACGGATCTGAGATCCGTGCGGCCCAGTGATGTGAAGCTCGATCCGGTCCCCGGCCGCCCGACGGCGCCGGGGACCGGACTTGTATGGACGATGCCCGACCGGTGAGGCGCGGGACGGGTTTGGGGACCGGGGAATGTCGAAGCGCGACTACTACGAGGTTCTGGGCGTCGCCCGGACCGCGACCGACGGTGAGATGAAGTCGGCCTTCCGCAAGCTGGCGATGGTCTACCACCCCGACCGCAACCCCGGCGACAAGGAGGCCGAGCTCAAGTTCAAGGAGCTCAACGAGGCCTACCAGTGCCTGTCCGACGGGCAGAAGCGCGCCGCCTACGATCGCTTCGGCCATGCCGCCTTCTCGCAGGGCGGGCAGGGCGGCCCCGGATTCGGCAACGAGTTCGGCGACTTCATGTCGGACATCTTCGACACCTTCTTCGGCGATGCCCGCGGCGGCGGCGGACCGGGCGGGCGCCCCGGGGCCGGGCCGGGCGGACGCCCCGGCGGGGGCCGCGAGCGCGGCGCCGACCTGCGCTACAACCTGGAGATCAGCCTCGAGGAAGCCTTCACCGGCAAGACCGAGACGATCAAGATGCCGACCTCGGTCACCTGCGAGGTCTGCGCCGGCTCGGGCGCCAAGGCGGGCTCGAAGCCCAAGACCTGCCCGACCTGCGGCGGCTACGGCCGGGTGCGGGCGGCGCAGGGCTTCTTCGCCATCGAGCGGACCTGCCCGGCCTGCCACGGCCGCGGCGAGATCATCGAGGATCCCTGCACGGCCTGCTCGGGCGCCGGGCGCGTCACCCGCGAGCGCACGCTCTCGATCAACGTGCCGGCGGGGGTCGACGACGGATTGCGCATTCGCTTGGCCGGCGAGGGCGAGTCGGGCCTGCGCGGCGGGCCGGCGGGCGACCTCTACATCTTCCTGTCGATCAAGCCGCACCCGTTCTTCCAGCGCGACGGCGCCGACCTGTTCTGCCGCGTGCCGATCTCGATGGTGACGGCGGCGCTCTCGGGCGAGATCACCGTGCCGGTGATCGACGGCTCGCACACCTCGGTCCGGGTCCCGGCCGGCACCCAGACCAACAAGCAGTTCCGCCTCAAGGGCAAGGGCATGCCGGTCCTGCGCTCGCGGGACGTCGGCGACCTCTACATCCAGGTCTTCGTCGAGACGCCGCAGAATCTCACCAAGCGCCAGCGCGAGCTGCTCCAGGAGTTCGACAGCCACGGCAACCAGGCCGACAACCACCCCGAGAGCGCAGGCTTCTTCTCGCGGGTGAAGGAGTTCTTCGACGGCCTGAGCGGCTCCGGCCGGGCCTGACCTCCCGGCGCCGCGAACCGGCGCATCCGTTGCGCGTTCTCCCGCGCGAGCGGGATTGCGGGGTTCGCGGCGCTCGGGCAGGGGTGTCAGGCTTGACGGCGAGGCGCCTTTGAACGACAGCCGTTCACCAATCGACTTTTCGCGTGTTCAAGGGTCTTCGGTCTTGCCTTTGCCTCGCCGATCCAGGGCCAAAGCCATCGCGGTCTCGGGCTCGATGCCTCACCCGAGGCCACCGAAGCGCGACATCCTCGAGGACGAGGCGCGGTTCCTGCGCTCCTGGTTCGAACGCCCCCTGGTCACCGGCGCCGTCACGCCGTCGGGCCGGATGCTCGCCCGCACCATGGCGTCCTATGTCGACCCGCGCCTGACCGGCCCGGTGATCGAGCTCGGGCCGGGCACCGGACCGGTGACCGATGCGCTCGTGCGCCGCGGCATCGCCCAGGAGCGCCTGGTCCTCGTCGAGTACAACCCGGATTTCTGCAAGCTGCTGCGCCGGCGCTTCCCGAAGGCCACGGTGCTCCAGGGCGACGCCTACAACATCCGCGCCACCCTCGAGGGCATCGTGTCGGAGCGGGCCTGCGCGACGATCTCGAGCCTGCCGCTCTTCACCAAGCCCCTCGAGCAGCGCCTCGACCTGCTGACGGCGGTCCACGACCTGATGCACCCCGACGCACCGTTCGTGCAGTTCACCTACGCGGTGGTGCCGCCGATCCCGGCCAAGTCGACGACCTACACCGCCAGCCGCTCGAACAAGGTGTGGCTGAACCTGCCGCCCGCCCGGGTGTGGGTGTATCGCCGGCCCTGACGGGGGCGTTCGATATCGCAGGCCCGCAACGCCGACGCGGCGATTCCGAGTCTGGGCGGGTCGGCGTCGCAATCTCCCCGTGCTGAACGCTCGATGCCGTGCCAGGGAGGCCGGAGCCGTGGTCCTGGAGCGGCGTCCGATCGCGCGGCAACACGGGACGCGAGTCTGCCGCGAGAGCGGCAAGGCCGGTTCCTCCGCCCCCGAATCCCGTCCTCACGTACTGCTGCTCGCAGCAGCCCCGAAGGAGGTGTCGAGGGATCGCGCAGGCTTGCGGAGCCTCCTGCGAGACCGACTTCACGGGCACTTCAGGATGAGGGAGCGGGTGGGAAGGGCGGGCCGTCGTCGCGTCCCCGTCTCGCCTGGTGCGGGCGGCTGAACGGACGCACAACTTAAAATTCATGGCCGCGAACGGTCGGCAATTTCTCATGGTTGCAGGATTTTCCTTACGTAATATGTCCTATTGATTCCTGTCGTTTCTACCTCAATTCGGAAGGCATCGAGGTCTTCGGGGAAGAGTCGCTATGGGAATGTTTGACTATCGCCGGTATTCCGCTGCGGAATCGGCCGAGCTGGCGAACACCTCGTTCGGGCTGGCGGTGTTCGGTCAACTCCAGCCGATCTACGAGAGTCAGATCGGATCGCTGGCCAAGGCGCTCGGGCAGGCGATGCCGCCCGGAGTGACCGCCAACCAGATCAACGTCGCATTGCCCGCCGGCTGGTCGGATGTCGGTCCCGCGGCGCTCGGTCTCGGCCCCGATGCGGTAGATCGCGACGGCTACTACATCATCGAGAGCCCACTGACCGGCCGCACCTATTCCGGGGCACAGGCGAAGGTCTACGAGGAGCGCGACGCCCACGGGCAGGTCACCCGTCTCTCGGTGACATTCGCCGGCACCAATTCGCCCGTCGACCTGGCCGATTACACCCAGCTCAACAGCGGTGAGATCGCTCCCAACATGAACCCGCTGCTCACCGCGGTCCGCGACTACGCGCTCGGGAACGGGCTGACGGCCGATGACGTGATCGTCACGGGCTACTCGCTCGGCGCCGCCTACACCAACGTCATGGCGAAGTACGCCGACACGCTCGCCGGCGGCTTTTTCGCCGACAGCAACTACATCGCGCACGCAGTCCCCTATACTTACGAGGGCGACGACCGCGTCCTCAATATCGGCTACGAGAACGACGTCGTGCATCGCACCGCCGGTGATTTCGACTCGCTCGGCGAGACGGTGCAAGCCTCGTCCGGGATGATGGGTCAGGATTACGCGCTAAAGTCCTCCACCGACAACCTGATCCTGTTCGGCGACGACTATGCCAATCCGGCCTGGCCCTACGGCCCGTTCGCGCTCTACAACATTCCCGGCGGCTGGGCGACCCACGTCGCGGGCCTCACCACCGATGCCGTGGCGCGGATCACGCAATCGGCCTTCTACGGCGAGACCGCGCGCGACAGCCTGGTGATCGTGTCCAACCTCACCGGCGCGACCCGGGGCGTCACCTGGGTGGAGGACGTGCAGCGCCCGTCGGACCGGCACGACCATGTCGGGGATTCCGCTTTCCTGATCGGATCGCAATACGGCGACCGGCTGCGCGGCAATGTCGGCAACGACTACATCGACGCCATGGCCGGCGACGACACGATCCGCCCGGGCGACGGGCAGAACCGGATCGAGGGCGGCAGCGGGACCGACACGCTCGAAGTGTCGGGCACGATGCGCGACTGGAGCGTGTCGCGCCTGGCGGACGGGACCACCGCCTTCTTCTCCACGTCCTACGGCCTCGACATCGTCTCGGGTGTCGAGCAGGTGACGTTCCTCGACGCCGGCCTCGTCGGGCAGGGACGCAGCTACGCGATCGAATCCGACCGCCTGGAGGACCTGACCTGGAACGGCTCCTTCGCGTTCCTCGACCAGGACGTCGCCTATACGGCCGCCATGCAGGGCACGGCCGGGAACGACACGCTGACCGGATCGCGGGTCTTCGGCCTGGCAGGGAACGATGTCCTCACCGGGACGAGCGCGAGCGACCTGCTCTCTGGCGGTGCGGGTGACGACCGGCTCGACGGCCGGGGCGGCAACGACGCGATCTATGGCGGCGAGGGCAACGACGTGCTCACCGGCGGCGGCGGCCGCGACCTGCTCAATGGCGGGCTCGGCGACGACCTGTTCGTCGTCGATGCGCGACAATCCGGGCGCGTGACGATCGAGGATTTCCGCCTGAGCGACGTCGAGCAGGACCGGATCAGGATCGTCGGCAGCACGATCCGCAGCGACGCGGAGCTGCGCCGTCACGGTGAGCAGACGGCGGACGGGCTGCTGCTGCATCTGGGGGCGAGCGACCTGCTGATCGAGCACGCGACCTGGAGCACCCTGACGCCGGGCACGGTCTCGTTCGGCTGACCCCTCTGCGCAGGGCCTTGCCGCGGCCGGCCCCTGGGCGATCCCCGGAGCCGGCGTGCCTCACGCCTTCTCCCACTGCGCCTCGATGATCGTGTAGACCTTGTCGCTGAGGTTGATGTCCATCTCGACGAGGCCGATCGTGTTCTTGACCCGGCTCAGGGTCTCGGCGAGTTCGAGCACCGGCTCGGGCACCCGGCGCTCGGCCGGGGCGGGGCCTTCGAGCTTCAGCACGTCGGCCAGCATCGCCGTGTAGGCGCCCCAGAAATGCTGGTGGCCGATGACGTGGAAGCGCGACAGCGCCTCGATCGCCAGCGTCCAGTGGCCGGGCTTCATCGGCTCACCCGGGAAGGTGCAGGAGAGGTCGCGGGTCAGCGGGTTCTCGAGCCAGTTGTAGGTCTCCATGTCGATCCGGTCGAAGCCCTTGCGCAGGGCCGAGACGCTGCCGAGGTCGAGGCCGGCCGCGAAGGCGCAGGGGCCCTGGAGGTGGTCGACGCGCCATTGCTGGACCGGGTCCTTGCCGATCTCGGCCATCCGGCGCAGCCACAGGATCCGCTTGGCGAGTTCGACGTAGGGATCGACCACCAGGATCGTCTTCACGTAGTCGCCGCCCTGGATCACGTCCTCGTAGCGCTTCAGGAGGAGACTACCCTGCAGCAGCATCGAGTCGGCGTACTTGATGTCGATGACGCAGCGCAGCAGGTCGAAGTGCATGTCGTGGATGCCGAAATACGCCAGCGCGAATTCCGGGAAGAGCATGTCGCGGGCGTGGTTGTCCTGGCCGATCGTGTAGTCGAGGGCCAGCACGCGGGCCTGGCGGTAGGCCGCGCCGGCACGGTGCCGGTAGAGCAGGATGTTGGTGTCGCCGTCGAAGATGTCGAACTGCGACGCCTGATCGAGGCCGGGGCAGCTCTCGGCGTCGAGCTTGAAGCCGCAGATCCCGTGCGCGTGCCAGCCGAAATCCTTGAGCTGCGGGTAGTGGACCCAGGCCTCGATCACGGCTTCCTTCGTCCGGTCGAGGACCACGCGCAGGCGGGGGGTGCGGCGCATGTCGTCGGGCGCGATCCAGAGATCGAAGCTCGCCGGGCCGACGACGTTGAAGTTGAAACGCATGCCGCTTGCTAGGCCGAAGAATGCAGCGCGGCAAGGGAGTCGGGGGCCGCGGGCGCGCCGGTCCGCGCGGCCGGCGGGGCGAACCGCCGCCACGGGACGGTGGGCGACGCCGTGGGGCCACCGCGCGGCCCCTTGCGGCGGCGCGGCGGAGCGGTGTTGATGCGGGCATGTCCGACCTGTTCGCCTCCGCGGGCCTCGACCGCGACGCTCCCCGCCCCCTCGCCGACACCTTGCGGCCCACGACCCTCGCCGAGGTGGTCGGGCAGGAGCACCTGACCGGGGAGGGGGGTGCGCTGACGCGGCTCCTGCGCGGCCGCAACCTCGGCTCGCTGATCCTCTGGGGACCGCCGGGCACCGGCAAGACCACGGTGGCGCGGCTGCTCGCCGGCGAGACCGACCTGCATTTCGAGCAGATCTCGGCGATCTTCTCCGGCGTCGCCGAACTCCGGAAGGTGTTCGAGGCGGCCCGCGCCCGGCGGGTCGCGGGGCGCGGCACGCTGCTCTTCGTCGACGAGATCCATCGCTTCAACCGGGCCCAGCTCGACGCCTTCCTGCCGGTGGTCGAAGACGGCACCGTGACGCTGGTCGGCGCCACCACCGAGAACCCGTCCTTCGAGCTCAACGCCGCGCTCCTGTCGCGCGCCCGGGTGCTGGTCTTCCGCGCCCTCGACGAGGCGGCGATCGCCCGGCTCCTCGACCGGGCCGAGGCGGTGACGGGCCGCGCGCTGCCGCTCGAGCCCGAGGCCCGCGCGGTGCTGGTGCGGATGGCCGACGGCGACGGGCGGGCGGCGCTGACGCTGGCCGAGGAGGTGTGGCGCTCGGTGGGTCCCGACGAGATCCTGGACGCGGCCCTCCTGCAGGAGCTGATCCAGCGCCGCGCCCCGATCTACGACAAGGCGCAGGAGGGCCACTACAACCTCATCTCGGCCCTGCACAAGACGATCCGCGGGTCGGATCCGGACGCCGCGCTCTACTATCTCTGCCGGATGCTCGATGCCGGCGAGGACCGGCTGTTCATCGCCCGCCGGCTGGTGCGGATGGCGGTGGAGGATATCGGGCTCGCCGACCCGCAGGCCCTGGTGGTGGCGAACGCCGCCAAGGAGGCGTTCGACTTCCTGGGCTCGCCGGAGGGTGAATTGGCCCTGGCGCAGGCGGCGGTCTACCTCGCCACCGCGCCGAAATCGAACGCGGTCTACACCGCCTACAAGGCCGCGACCCGCACCGCCAAGGAGCACGGCTCGCTGCCGCCGCCCCGCACCATCCTCAACGCCCCGACGAAGCTGATGCGCAAGCTCGGCTACGGCGAGGGCTACCGCTACGACCACGACGAGCCCGACGCCTTCTCGGGCCAGGATTACTGGCCCGAGCGCCTCGGGCGGCAGCGCTTCTACGCGCCGACCGACCGCGGCTTCGAGCGCCGCGTCGCCGAGCGCCTGGAGTGGTGGGAGGAGGCCCGTGCCGCCCGGGCGCGCGACGCGTAGGGCCCAGACGCGGCGCCGCCCGGGGGTGTGACGGTTTGGTGACGATCCTGCGCGAAACTACCCGCGTCCGTTGACCGCCTGTCGTTCATGGTCATGATGACCGGCATCGCGTCTCATCCGGATCGGGAGCGGTGATGACCACACGCATTCTCTCGGTCGCCAACTGCAAAGGCGGCACCGGCAAGACGACGACCACTGTCAACCTGGCGGCCGAATTCGGCAGCCGGGGCTACCGGGTCCTGGTGATCGACCTCGATCCCCAAGGTCACAGCGGCCTCGGTTTCGGCGCGTTGGCCGAGCTCGGTCTACCGAACGCGCATACGCCGCTGCGGCAGCGCGGCGGCAGCTTCGCCGGAGCGGTGCAGGCGACGGAGGAGGACGGGGTGGCGATCATCCCGGCCGATCGCAGCTTCAACGGGCAGTTGGGCCACGACGACGGCCATTGCCTCGAGACGGCGCTGGCGCCGCTGCTGCCCGACTACGACCTCGTCCTGATCGATGTGCCGCCCTCCGCCCGGGCGGTGATGATCTGTGCGCTCCTGCCGAGCAGCGGCGTGGTGGTGCCCACCACCCTCGATCCCCTCGGCCTCGACGGCGTGCGTCAGTTCGCCCGCTCGTTCCACGACACGATGCTGCGCTTCCGCGCCGCGCCGCTCGGCCTCGCCATCGCGCCGATGCGGATCGACCTGCGCACCAACGTCGAGAAGGACACCCTGGCCCAGCTCCGCACCGGTTTCGGCCCGGGACAGATGGTCCGCGGCGTGCGCACCGACGTGGCGGTGAGCGAGGCCTTCGCCCGGCGTCAGCCGCTGCGCCGCTGCCGTCCGAGCGCCCGCGCTACCGCCGATTTCGCCGCCCTGGCCGACGACCTGATCCAGCGCTTCGGCATCGAGCAGGACGCCTCGGGTACCGCCGAGGGCTACGGCCGCCGCGAGGGGTTTTCGCGGGCCTGCTGGTGGGCATGAGAATTCCCGGGCATGAGAATCCCGGGCGTGAGAATTCCCGGGCGTGAGGGGTCGAGCCGGGCCACGGCGTCGAATCCCGACGAGACGGTGATTCGCCGGGCGTGACGGATGCGCGCGCCGATGGTACGAGCCCGGTCATGACGAAGCCTCCTTATCGCGGCGGTTCCGGGCGGTCGCGGACCGGCCCGGGCGGATCGCCCTCGGGCCGCCCGCCGCGGGCCCGCACCGGACCGCGCAACACCGCGCGCGACGCCGCCGAGCGCGCCGCCGGCCTGGTCGTGTCCAACCGCGCCCCCTTCGGCCGCGACCGCAGCGACGCCGCCCCCTGGGAGCGCGACGAGGCCCCCGCCCGCGCGCCGGCCGGAGCCACGGCTGCCAAGCCGGCTTCATCGAGACCTGCTTCGTCCAAGTCTCCTTCGTCCAAGTCTCTTTCGTTCAAGTCTCCTTCGTCCAAGCCCCGCGCCGAGCGTCCGCGCTCGGGCCCGCCGACCGAGGAGCCCGCCCGCGGCCCGTCGGAGGATCGCCCGCCGCGCCGGCCGCGCCGCGAGGAACGACCGGAGACCGACGGCGCGCCGCGTCCCCGCCGGGCTGCCGGGACCGGCGAGCCGGAGGGCAAGACCCGCTCACCCGAGGCGAAGCCGCCGACCCGGCGGGCGCTCCGCGAGGCGACCGCCGAGGCCTTGGCCACCGGCGTGCAGACCCTCGAGGTGACGGCCGACGAGGCCGGGATGCGGATCGACCGCTTCCTCTCGGCCCGCTTCCCGCAGCTGCCCTTCACCCGCATCCAGAGCCTGGTGCGCAAGGGCGAGCTTCGCGTGAACGGCAAGCGCGCCAAGGCCGCCGACCGGGTCGAGCCCGGCGCCAGCGTGCGCGTGCCCCCCTTGAGCCTGGAGGCCCGCCCGCCGGCCCCGAACTCGCCGCGGGCGGAGGGCGATCTCGCCTTCCTGCGCTCCCTGATCCTCTACGAGGACCAGGACATGATGGTGCTCAACAAGCCCTTCGGCCTCGCGGTGCAGGGCGGCTCGGGCACCACCCGCCACGTCGACGGCCTGCTCGAGGCGATGCGCGACAAGGACGGCCAGAAGCCGCGCCTCGTCCACCGTCTCGACAAGGACACGGCGGGCTGCCTCATCATCGCCAAGACCCGGCTGGCCGCGGCGACGCTCGCCAAGACCTTCCGGTCGCGGGCGGCGCGCAAGATCTACTGGGCGCTGGCCGCCGGGGTGCCGAAGGTGCGCCAGGGCCGGATCTCGACCTACCTCGCCAAGGAGGAGGTCGGCGACGCCGATGCGCGGATGCGGGTCGCCAAGCACGGCGACGAGGGGGCGAGCCACGCGCTGACCTATTACGCGCTGGTCGACCAGGCCGGGCAGAAGCTCGCCTGGCTGTCGCTGAAGCCGGTCACCGGCCGCACCCACCAGCTGCGGGCGCATGCCGCCCATATCGGCCACCCGCTGGTCGGCGACCCGAAATACTTCGACATCGAGAACTGGGAATTGCCCGGCGGCATCCAGAACCGCCTGCACCTGCTCGCCCGGCGCATCGTGATCCCGCATCCGCGCACCGCCAAGCCGGTCGACGTGACGGCACCTCTCCCGCCTCACATGGTGCAGAGCTGGAACCTCCTCGGCTTCGACG
>NZ_JTHF01000197.1 GCF_001043895.1 Methylobacterium indicum | reverse complement strand
GTGCGCCGGGCGCTCGCCGAGGCCTGCGCCAATGCCGCCGAGGCGCCCCGCACCCTGGTGGTGGCTCTGGCCCAGGACCAGGCCGAGATCGCGGGCCTCGTGCTCGCCCGCTCGCCGGTCCTGTCGGATGCCGATCTCGTCGACTGCGCCGCCGTCGGCGACGAATCCGGCCGGATCGCCATCGCCAACCGGCCCACCCTTTCGCCCATGTTGTGCGGGGCACTCTCCGAGATCGCCGGCGCGACGGCGTTGCGGGCGCTCGCCGCCAATCCCGGCGCGCAGATCACCCGCAACAGCCTGATGCGGATCGTCGACCGCCACGGCGACGACGCCGCGTTGCGCGAGGCCCTGCTCGCCCGGGCCGACCTGCCGGTCGATGTGCGCCAGGCGGTGACCGCGCGCCTCGCCAGCACGCTCTCGGCCTTCGTCACCGGCTGCGGCTGGCTCTCGGCCGAGCGCAGCGAGCGGGTCACCCGGGAGGCGCGGGAACGCACGACGCTCGGCCTCGCCGAGGGCTCGGACCGCACCGACCTCGCCCGCCTCGTCGCCTATCTGCGCCAGGCCGGCCAGCTCACCCCGGGCCTGATCCTGCGGGCGATGCTCTCGGGCCGGATGGCCTTCACCGAGGCGGCGCTGACCGACCTCTCGGGCTTGGCGGCCGCGCGGGTCGCCGGGCTGCTGCACGATCCCCGCGGCAGCGGCATGGCGGCGCTCTATCGCCGGGCCGGCCTGCCGCCCGCCCTCGAACCCGCCTTCGCGGCGGCGATGTCGGCCTGGCACGAGGAGGCGACGGGCCTGCGCGAGAGCGGCACCGCCGGCCTGTCGCGCCGGATGATCGAGCGCGCCGTGACGGCCTGCGAGCGCCTGCCCTTCGCGGAGGCGCACGCCATCGTCGCCCTGCTCAACCGCTTCGATGCCGAGGCGGCGCGGGAGGAGGCGCGGGGCCTCGCCCGTGCGCTCGCGAGCGAGGCCGCGGTCGATGCGGTGCTGGAGACGATCCCCGCCGCCCTGATGGAGAGCTACCGTCAGGACCGCCCGCGGCTCGCCGCCTGAGCGACCGCCCTGCGGTCGGCACAGAGCACCGCGGCGGCGAGGTAGCCGGCGAGAGACATCGTCACGGTGTCGGGATGGATCGGCGGGATGAAATGGGCGGTGACGCTCATCGAAGCCTCGCGAATCAAGATCGGACGAAGATTACGATGCGCCGCGCCCGGGCCGCAACCCGGGCGCGGCAAACGTCGTCGTGTCGAGAGCGGGATGACGACGGCGGCGCCGATCGTGGGACGCCGCCGGGACTTGGTCAGGCCGGCATCGCCTCGGCCCCGGTCCGGGGCGCCAGGGCGGCGAACAGGAGCGCGTCCTCGTCCGGCTCGGCGTTCGGGGTCGTCAGCAGGGTGTCGCCGGCAAAGATCGAGTTCGCGCCGGCGAGGAAGCACAGGATCTGCGCCTCGCGCCCGAGCTGCGCACGGCCCGCCGACAGCCGGACGATCGAGGCCGGCAGGACGAGGCGCGCCGTCGCCACCATGCGCACGAGGTCGAGGGGATCGATGCGCGGGCGCCGGGCGAGCGGCGTCCCCTCCACCGGCACCAGGGCGTTGATCGGTACGCTCTCGGGATGGGGCGTCATCCCGGCGAGCACCCGCAGCAGGCCGGCCCGGTCCGTGACCGCCTCGCCCATGCCGACGATACCGCCGCAGCACAGGCCGATTCCCGCCTCCCGCACCGTCGCCAGGGTGTCGAGCCGGTCCTGGTAGGTGCGGGTGGTGATGATCCGGTCGTAGAAGTCGGGGCCGGTATCGAGGTTGTGGTTGTAGGCGGTGAGCCCGGCCTCGGCGAGCCGCGCCGCCTGGTGGGCCTTCAGCATGCCGAGGGTGACGCAGGCCTCCAGGCCGAGCGCCCGGACGCCCTCGACCATCGCGACCACGGCGTCGAATTCCGCGCCGTCGCGCACCTGGCGCCAGGCCGCCCCCATGCAGAAGCGATCGGCCCCCGCCGCCTTGGCCCGGGCCGCCTGGGCCAGGACGACGGCGGGGTCCATCAGCCGGTCGCGGGTCAGGTCGACCCCGCGGTGATGGGCCGATTGCGGGCAATAGGCGCAATCCTCCGGGCAGCCGCCGGTCTTCACCGACAGGAGGCTCGCCCGCTGGATCCGGTTGGGGTCGTGGCGGCGGCGGTGGACGGCGTTGGCGCGGCCGACGAGCTCCAGGAGCGGCAGGTCGTGGAGCGCCACGATCTCGTCGGTGCGCCAGTCGTGCCGGATCGCCCCGTCCTCGGGAGTGCCGGTCGTCGCACTCATCGGGCGAGGGTCCGGCGCAGGCCCGGCAGGACCGAGAACCCGGCGGCGACGAGGCCGACCTTGACGAGGTCGCCGAGGAGGAAGGGCAGGAGGCCCAGCGCGACGACCCGGTCGGCCGGCACGAACAGCGCCAGCCAGGCGAGGCCGAGGGCGTAGATCACCGCGAGGCCGGCCAGCATGGCGGCGATCCGCCCGACGAGGCCGCGCCCGGTGCTCAACGCCCCGGTCAGCCCGGCCGCGACGAGATAGCCCGCGAGGTAGCCGCCGGTCGGCCCGGCCATGTAGGCGAGCCCGATCCCGCGCTCGGGCGTGCCGGAGAAGACCGGCAGGCCGACGGCACCCGCCGCGAGGTAGCCGAGCATCGTCGCGACGGCGAGGCGCGGCCCCAGCCCCACGGCCAGCGCCATGATGGCGAGGGTGTGCAGCGTCATCGGCACCGGCCAGAACGGGATCTGAACCTTCGCCGCGAGCGTGACGAGCAGCACGCCGGCGACGACGACGGCGAGGGTGCGGGCGACGCGCAGGGGCGCGACGCCGACGGCGAGGGCACTCATCGGGATCTCCATTTCATAGATAATTTTCGTGTCGAGACGACGCGAGAGATCCACAGCCGCGATTCAAACGCAATATCGACTTCGGATAATAGATAATTACCGATCAGCCGCCGTGGCGGTTCGCTGCCGGGGCGGGCCGGTTCCCGACCCATTGGACGTGCCGGCCCAGCACGGCCGCCGCCGTGTCGATATCGCCGGCCCGCAGGGCGACCAGGATCGCCCGATGGTCGCGGTCGGTCGGCGCCTCCCATTCGGCGCGCCAGCCGGCGAACAGGAAACGGGCGCTGGCGGCCTGGAGGTCGTCGATCGTCTTCAGCAGGCGCGGCATGCCGCAGGGCGCGAGGAGGAGGCGGTGGAAGGCGCGGTTGGCCTCTTCCCAGGCCTGGACGTCGCCCCCGGCCCGGTCACCGGCCCGGGTCGCGGCCTCGGCCCGGTCGAGGATCGCCGGGGTGAGGTGCGGGGCGGCGTGGCGCAGGGCCAGCACTTCGAGGGCGGCGCGCATCTCGGCCACCTCGCGCACCTCGTCGGGGCTGAAGCCGGCGACGCGCACGCCGCGGCGCGGCTCGCTCGCCACCAGCCCTTGCGCTTCGAGGCGCCGGAAGGCCTCCCTGACCGGGACGTGGCTGGCGCCGAATTCCTCTGCGATCGCGTCCTGCCGCAGGCGCGACCCCGCCGCCAGGCCTCCGGAGATGATGCGCTCGGCCAGGGCCCGGCTGATCCGCACGGCGATCGGTTCGTCTTTGGCTGTCGTCATGGAATTATCGATAATCGAGCATGGACCCCACGTCACCCGGGCCATGGCCCGCGAGGCCGGGGCATGCGAACCTCTGCCGTCGGGGAATCAGCGAGGCCGACGATGAGCGATGGCTGGAACGAGTCCGCCGCCGCCTGGATCGCCGATATGGGCGAGACGGGTGATTTCGGCCGCGCCTGCGTGCTCGATGCCCCGATGCTCGACCGCCTCCGGGGACGGGGCTTTCGCCGGGCGCTCGATGTCGGCTGCGGCGAGGGCCGCTTCTGCCGCCGGATGCAGGAACTCGGGATCGCCAGCGTCGGGATCGACCCGACCGACGCCCTGCTGCGCCGGGCCCGCGACCGCGATCCCGCCGGCACCTACCTCCCGGGCCGCGCCGAGGCCTTGCCCTTCGCCGACGGGGCCTTCGATCTCGTGGTGAGCTACCTGACGCTGATCGACATCCCTGACATTCGCGCGGCGATCCCCGAGATGGCCCGGATGCTCGCCCCCGGCGGGACTCTCCTGATCGCCAACCTCAACAGCTTCGCGACCGCCGGCCGCTGGACCGAGGATTCCGACGGCGACCGGCGCTTCCGGATCGACCGCTACCTGGAGGAGCGGGCGGAATGGGCGGAGTGGCACGGCATCCGCGTCCACAACTGGCACCGGCCGCTCTCGCTCTCCATGGGTCTCCTGTTGGGGGAGGGACTGGTCCTGCGGCACTTCGACGAGCCGATGCCGCAAGGCGGCGATCCGGCGAAGGTCGCCCGCTACATGCGCGTGCCGTGGTTCCTGATGATGGAGTGGGAGAAGCCGGCACGCTGATCTCGGTCGCTCCGCCTCGTCGAGCGTCACCGTCCGGCAGGCGCGGCACCACATTCATCCTGCTTGCCCGCGGATGGGTCCATATTCTAAAGACCGAACGTCAAATATAGCACTCGACGGTGCGCCCTATTGTCGGCAATCCGATGTGCGCAACGCTCGGCCGTCGCTCGTGTCTTGCCTTGATGCGAGTCGACGAGCTTGCCGGGCGACGAACGGACAAGTTTGGCGGCCGATTGCTCACCTCTGATCCCCTGCCCGGGCCGGCGGGCGCGTCGATCGCATGTCGCCTCCCGACTTCCACGCATCCGACCGGGGCCACCAGGCCGGCCTTAGAGCGACGGCGATCCCGAACGGATCGCCGGATCCCGGGCCGCGTCTCAATGAGAGGCGGCCCGGTGCGCCTCGTGGGCGATGCGCCGCAGGGGGCGTGCCTCGCTGTCGAGGACCGGTGCCAGGCCGATCTGGCGGGCGAGCTGAACCAGATCCTTCAACCGGCCGGTCTTGGTCTTGCGCCGCAGGTTGAGCCGGTGGGTCTCGACGGTGCGGACGCTGACCGTGAGGCGGCGGGCCACCTCCTTGTTGCTGAAGCCGGCGCTGAGGAAGCGCAGCACCTCGGCCTCCCGGGGGGTGAGACCCAGGCTCTCGGCGTCCATCGCCTCCGAGGCCGGCACCTCCGGCTCGCCCGCGTGCAGCGGCAGGCCGCGGGCGAGCGCCAGGATCGCCGCGCAGATCTCGCGCGCGGGGGCGCAGCGGGCCACGAAGGCATCGGCCCCCGAGGCCGCGAACCGGCCGATCTCCGCCGCGTCGGCGGCCTGGAACGCCACCAGGATCCGGGCCTGCGGGGCCCGCTCGCGTAGCGCCGCCACCGCCGCCGGGCCGACCTCCGGCGCGAAGGCCAGGACGATGCAGGGCGCATCCGCCTCCGCCAGCTCCTCCTCGCCGATGGTCCGCAGGGCCGGGTCGTGCTCCAGCGTCGCCCGGAAGGCGGCGCCCAGATCCGACGGCTCGTTGATCATCAGAACCTTGACGGCGTCACTCATGCCGCTTGCCTCCGTTCCAGCGCGATACAGGCGCGGTGTCCATGCCGGAGACTGTTCAAGCGGCGTTCCACCCGGGCCGGGACGGGCCGCGTTCGGGCGGGCGAGCGGCGTCGGGACGCCGCCGCCGAGGGGAAGAGTGCCTAGGTAGACCGACTCCGCGGCAGGATGTCGCGATTGGAGGGGTTCGGAGCGTCGGCGACCGGTCCGGCAGGGGCCGCCGCGCCGCCCCGGTTTGGAACGTCGGCCTCGGTACTTTCCCGCATTGGATCAGGGCGGGCCGGCACGGCGCCGCCGGCCGTCACAGAACCTTTTCCAGGAACAGGCTGGCCGGCAGCGCCCGGTACGGGGGAAACGGGTCGCGAGGTGCGAAGCCCGCCCGGCGGTAGAGCCTTCGGGCCTCGACGTTGCGGGTCCCGACTTCGAGCACGACGATCCGGGCGCCGAGCCGGCGCGCCTCGGTCTCGGCCTCCCGCACCAGGGCGGATCCGACGCCGGCCCCGCGAGCGGCGGCGCTCACGATCAGGCGCTTCAGCTCGATCGTGCCCCCGCCGCGCGCGATCAGGGCGCAGAGGCCGACCGCCTCGCCGGCGATGCGCGAGACGAGGAGGCGGGTGCCCGGGACGGCCAGGCTTTCAGGTGCGATGGGGCGATGCTCTCCGGCCGGATAGAGGCGTGCCCCCACGCTGCCCGCCTCCGACAGGAGGGCCGATACCTCGGCTTGCAGGGGCGTCTCGACGCCGATCGTAACGGGTGCGGCCATGCGGGCAGCATAGCGCGAACGACGCGTCACCCTGAGCGACATTCTCGCAAGCGGTCGCCGGCTCGGCGCGGCGACAAAGGGAGCAAAGACAAACTCGGCAGGGTTGCGCCGTGCAGTTCCGCCGAGGGTGAGCGATCCCGGACCGGGGCCCGTCGCAGGGTCGGGCCCGCACAGCGGCCGGCCGGGGCGCCGCCGGCTCTCGGGCGCGCCGCCTCCCGGCCGGACCGGTTGCGCGGGGCGTTACCCCGCCCGCGCCAGGATCAGGTCGGTGGCGGCCGAGACGACCCGGTTGCGGCCGGTGGTCTTGGCCTCGTAGAGCGCGATGTCGGCGCGCTTGAGCAGGCCGCCGATCGTCTCGCCCTCCGACCAGGTGCTGACGCCGAAGCTCGCGGTGATCTGCACCGGGCCGCGCTGGCCCTTGAAGCGCAGCTGCGTGCAGCGCAGCCGCAGCCGCCCCGCGGCGGCCTCGGCCTCCTCCAGGGTCCGGCCGGGGAGGGCGAGGGCGAATTCCTCGCCGCCGAGGCGCCCGGCGAGGCCGCCGGCCTCCGTCAAAAGTTCCTGGGCGACGCCGCGGATCACCGTATCGCCGACATCGTGGCCGTGCTGGTCGTTGACCGACTTGAACTGGTCGATATCGGCCAGGATCATCGAGATCCGCCCGTGGGCGCCGGCCCGGTCCGCCGCCTCGCCGGCCCGCTGCAGGAAGGCGCGCCGGTTGAGGAGCCCCGTCAGGGAATCGGTTTCGGCGAGGCGGATCAGCTCCCGCTGCATCCCGGTCATCCGCTCGGCGGCGCGCAGGCGGGCATAGAGCTCCTCCGGGCTCGGCGGCTTGTCGATGAAGTCGTCCGAGCCGCTGTCGAGCGCCTCCGCCAGGTTGCGGGCGTTGCGGGCCGACGACATGGTGATGATGTAGAGCGGGCGATGGGCATCCGCGAGCAGCCGGGCCGACCAGCACAGTTCGAGGCCGCCGATCGGCCGCACCTCGAGGCTGGTGATCAGGGCGGTCACCGATGCGTTGTCGGTGACGAAGTCCAGCGCCTCGCGCGAATCCGTGAAGGTGTCCACGGTGTGGCCGCGCGGCGTCAGGAGCCCGCTGATGACCTTGAGCACGACCCGGCTCGGATCGACGACGACGATGTGCATGACGCCCCCGGGCAGGAGGAAAGGCCCCCGCATCCCGCGAAAAGGTTGCGCCCGAAGGTTTAACGTCGCCTCAAGGCGGCCCGCACAATCGTGGAGCTTACGGTGACGCAGCGCCACGCCCCGTCGACGACGGCCACGGCTCCGTCCTCGCCCCCGGTCACGCCGGACGGGCGCTACATCGTGGTGCGCGGGCAGCTGTGGCGGCGCAGCGATCCGGGCCTCGCGCCGGTGGAGCGCGAGGCCCTGGTGGCCGCCCTGATGCGGGCCCGCCGGGCGGTGCGCGACGCCAAGGCGGAGGGCGGTGCGGCGCTCGCCGAGGCGCGCGCCGCGGTCGATGCCGCCAAGCACGGCCTCGGGGAGCGCGGCCCCCCGTGGTGGACCGACGGGACGCCGGACTACAACCGGCACCTCGCCCGCAACACGCCCTATGCGGCGTGGTTCGCCGCGATCGAGGAGGAGGCAGGCGAGGGGTAGGGCGCCCTCAATCGACGATGCCCAGCGCGCGCATGCGCCCGATCGTCTCCATCAGCCGCGGACCGGTATCCGTGCGCAGCACCTCCTCGGTGAGCAGGAAGGCCGGACCGCTGATGTTGAGGGCGAACTGGCCGCGCCCGCCAGGGGCCTGGATCGGTGCCGCGACGGCATTGATGTCCTGGTGCCAGATGCCGATTCCGACGCAGAATCCGTGCGTGGCGATCTCGTCGGCGCAGCGCCGGTAGGTCTCGTCCAGGCGGGCGCCGTCGGCGCCGTCGCGACGCAGGCGGAGCATCAGGGCCGCCCGTTCCGTCTCGTCGAGGCTCGACAGCGTCGCCATGCCCATGGCGCTGCGGGCGAGCGGCAGACGGTAGCCGACCTCGCTCGACAAGACGATGCGCTGGCCCTGGCCCCGCCAGAGCTGGACGTAGACGCTGGACAGCCCGTCGAGCAGCCCCAGCGCCACGTGGGCCTGCACCGCGGTGGCGAGGTCCTGCAGGAACGGCTTCACCATCTGCGGGAAGGAGTTCTGGCGCAGGAAGGCCGAGCTGAGCGCCAGGACCGCGGGACCCAGCCCGTACCGTTCGCCCTCCGAATCGTGGACGAGGTAGCCCAGCGACAGGAGCGTATGGGTCAGGCGCGAGACCGTGGGCTTGGGCAGGCCGGTGCGGGACGCGATCTCGCGGTTGCCCAGCATCTCGGCGGCGTCCCGGAAGGCGCGCAGCACCTGAAGGCCGCGGGCCAGCGCGGTGACGAACTGGCGATCGCCGTCCTCGGGCTCCGCCGCCTCCTCCTTCACGATATCCACCGCGGCGTGCTTGACCGAAGGGTCCTCGACCAGGGAATCCTTGGCCGCCGCGTCATTGGCCGGCGCGTCCTTGGCCACACCGCCCTTGGCCACACCGTCCTTGGCCGCGCCCCGGGTGACCGTGCCGGCGCGCGCCGCCATCGCCTGTGCCATGCTGCCGCCTCCCTCTCGCCCCGGGGCTTGTCGGCGCGCCCCGGATTGCAGCCTAGGGTGACCGGCGGACACCGAATCGGCAACCTGTTTCGCGATGCGGATCGACATTTCGCGACTTGACCGGTCCGAGACGGGGAGGCAGTGTCGTGACGACAAGGGGGCATCGACCCCCGGGCGACGCCGAACACGGCGCGTCACCAAGAATATCCGGAACGCCATTCCAGGAGGACGCCTTGGTCAAGACCCTCGCGCGCATCACGGCCGCCGGCCTCATGGCCCTGGCGGCCTCGACCGCGCTCGCCGCGCCGATGAATCTGAAGATCGCCTTCGTCGATCCGCTCTCCGGCGGCGGCGCCAGCACCGGCGAGGCCGGGCTGAAGACCTTCCAGTTCATGGCCGACCAGCTCAACGCCAAGAACCCGGACCTGAAGCTCGAGGTGATGGGCTACGACAACAAGCTCAACCCGCAGGAAAGCATCGTCCAGCTTCAGAAGGCGATCGATTCCGGCGCCCGCGTGGTGGTGCAGGGCAACGGCTCCTCGGTCGGTGCCGCGCTGATCGATTTCGTCGGCAAATACAACGACCGCAATCCCGGCAAGGAGATCCTGTATCTCAACTACGCCGCGGTCGATCCGGCTCTGACCAATGCCAAGTGCAATTACTGGCACTTCCGGTTCGACGCCAATTCCGACATCAAGATGCAGGCCCTGACCAACTACATCAAGGGCAAGCCGGAGATCAAAAAAGTCTATCTGATCAACCAGGATTACTCGCACGGCCAGGCGGTGCGCGCCGCCGCCCGGGCGATGCTGAAGGAGAAGCGGCCCGACATCCAGATCGTCGGCGATGAGGTGGCGCCGCTGCAGAAGGTCAACGACTTCTCGCCCTACATCGCCAAGATCAAGGCCTCGGGCGCCGACACCGTGATCACCGGCAACTGGGCGCAGGACATGGCGCTGCTGCTCAAGGCCGCCGGCGATGCCGGGCTCCAGGCCAAGTTCTACACCTATTACGGCGGCGGCGCCGGCGGTCCGACCGCGATCAAGCAGGCGAACCTGCCCGACCACGTCTACCAGATCTCCGAGGGCTATCCCAACATCGACTCGAAGGCCGGCCACGACTTCGAGACCGCCTTCCGCGCCAAGACGGGCCAGGAACTGACCTACCCGCGGGTCGTCAACCTGATGAACATCCTCGCCAAGGCGACGCTCGCGGCGAAGTCGACCGACCCGAAGGCCGTCGCCAAGGCGATGGACGCCATCCACAACGACACGCTCTACGGCAAGGACAGCTTCATGCGTCCGGACGATCACCAGATCTTCCAGCCGATCTACATCTCGCGCTTCGGGCCGGTCGACACCAAGACGGTCCTCGACAGCGAGAATACCGGCTGGGGCTGGACCGGCGACGGCGTGGTCGAGGCGAAGGACACCATCCTCCCGACCACCTGCAAGATGGACCGGCCGAGCTGAGGCGGGGAGGGCGGCGTCTCAAGAGAATGGGGTGCCGCTTCACGCGTTGCGAACGATCCGAGCTGAACGGCCCTTTCCCGGACGACTGCAGCGAAGCGGAATGAGATCCGGGATCCAGCGCAAGAAGTGCCGCGAAGCGGCTCTATCTTTGCAACGTTGCAGACAAACGGACGCTTCGCGAATTTTAACGCTGGATCCCGGATCTCCTTCCGCTGACGCTGCAGTCGTCCGGGAAAGGGGCG
>NZ_JTHF01000196.1 GCF_001043895.1 Methylobacterium indicum | reverse complement strand
CGGGATGCGCCAGCCCCAGGACAGCATCTGCGCCTCGGGCATCGCCGAGACCGGCAGGAAGACCAGCGTCGCCAGGATCAGCCCGGCCTGGGTGCCGCTCAGGGTGAAGCTGGTGAAGAAGGCGCGCCGGTTGGCGGGCGCGTGTTCGAGGGTCATCGAGTTGGCGCCGGCCTGCTCGCCGGCGGCCGAGATGCCCTGGAGCAGGCGGGCGATGACCAGCAGGATCGGCGACAGGATGCCGACCTGCCCGTAGGTCGGCAGGCAGCCGATCATGAAGGTCGAGAGGCCCATCAGCAGCAGCGTGAAGGTCAGCACCTTCTTGCGGCCGAAGCGGTCGCCGACATGGCCGAGCGCCACGGCGCCGAGCGGCCGGGTGATGTAGGCGACGCCGAAGGTCGCGAACGAGGCGAACGCCGCCGCCTGCGGGTTGTCGGCCGAGAAGAACAGCTTCGGGAAGATCAAAGCCGCGGCAGTGCCGTAGATGAAGAAGTCGTAATATTCGACCGCGCTGCCGATCCAGCTCGCGAGCGCGGCCTTCTTCGGAGTCTTCACGGCTTCGGTCTCGGCGGTCGCAACGGCGGCCGCCGGGTAGACGGAGGAGGTCATCGGGCGTTTCCTGTAGGAGGGAGGCGACGGGCCCGTTGGATCGGACCGCATTCTTCGGGGGATTGGGTGGCGGCGAGGGGCCGCCGACCGGGACCGGCTCAGGCCGTCCGGCCGAGCTCGGCGAAGTGGCGGAGCATCCGCTCCGGGTCCGGGGTCAGGCCGGTGATGAGGCGGAACGCCTCGACCGCCTGGAACACCGCCATGCCGCCGCCGTCGAGGGTGCGGCAGCCGATCCGGCGCGCCTCGCGCAGGAGCGCGGTCTCGAGCGGGAAATAGACGATCTCGGCGACGAAGAGCTTGGGGTGCAGGTATTCGGCCGGCAGCGGCAGGCCCGGATACTTGTCCATGCCGGTCGGCGTGCAGTGGACGAGGCCGTCCGCCGCCGCGACTTCCGCCGCGAGATCGGTGCAGGCCCGCGCCCGGCCGGCGCCGAAGCGCTCGCAGAGCGAGGCGGCGACGCCGGCCGCGCGCGCCGGATCGATGTCGTTGAGGACGAGGTCTTTGACCCCGAGGGTCAGGAGCGCGTGGGCTACCGCCGCGCCGGCGCCGCCGGCGCCGAGCTGCACCACACGGTCGAGATTCACGTCCGGCAGGCCGCGCCGGAACGCCTCGGCGAAGCCCCACCAGTCGGTGTTGTGACCGACGCGCTTGCCGTCGCGCAGCACCACCGTGTTGACCGCGCCGAGGGCCGCCGCGTCCGGCGACAGCGCGTCGAGGTGGGCGAGCACCGCCTGCTTGCAGGGATGGGTGATGTTGAGGCCCGAAAACCCCATCCGCTCGGCGGCGGTGAGCAGCTCCGGCAGGGCGTCGGCACCGAGGCCGAGCTTTTCGAGGTCGATTGTCTGGTAGAGGAGGCGCAGGCCCTGCGCGTCGCCCTCGTGCTCGTGCATCGGAGGCGTGCGGGATGCCTGGATGCCGTTGCCGATCAAGCCGGCCAGGACGGATCTGGGGGATGCGCCCATGATGCGGGCTCCTCTCTCGAACGTTCCTCGGATGGCGCGACTGCGACGCGCTTGAATCCAAATGTACGAACCAGTACGTTCATGTCAAGCCGGGACGAACGGAGGCCGGCGGGCCGCCGCTCCGGGCTCGACGGAGCCGGCCCCGTTTGCCATGGAGGGCCGGAGAAGCGGACGGGAGAACGCGATGAGGAAGGCGATCGCCACGGTGTCGTTGAGCGGCACGCTGATCGAGAAGCTGGAGGCGATCGCGGCGGCGCGGTTCGACGGCGTCGAGATCTTCGAGAACGATCTTCTGTTCCACACCGGTGCCGCCCGCGACGTGCGCCGCTACGCCTCCGATCTCGGCCTCTCGATCGACCTGTTCCAGCCGTTCCGCGATTTCGAGGGCGTGTCGGACGAGCAGCTGAAGCGCAACCTCGACCGGGCCGAGCGCAAGTTCGACCTGATGGAGGAACTCGGCGCGCCCCTGATCCTGGTCTGCTCCAACGTCGGCACGGACGTGTCCGACGACGACGCCCGGATGGCCGACCAGCTCTACCAGCTCGCCGAGCGGGCGGCGAAAAGAGGCCTGAAGATCGGCTTCGAGGCCCTGTCCTGGGGCACCAAGGTGCGCACCTTCGACCGGGCCTGGCGCATCGTCGAGCGGGCGAACCACCCGCATCTCGGCCTGATCCTCGACAGCTTCCACACGCTCGCGCTCCCCGACGACTGGTCGGGCATCGCGAATCTCCCGGGCCAGCGGGTGTTCTTCGTCCAGCTGGCGGATGCGCCGCGCATCGGCATGAACCCGCTGACGCTCAGCCGCCACTTCCGCTGCCTGCCCGGCCAGGGCGACCTCGACGTGCCGGGCTTCCTCCAGGCGGTGCTCGCCTGCGGCTATACCGGCACGATCTCGCTCGAGATCTTCAACGACGACATGCGGGCCGCGCCCCCGCGCCAGACCGCGGCCGACGGCCACCGCTCGCTGCTGTTCCTCGAGGAGCGGGTGCGCCGCACCGAGGAGGCGGCCTCCCAGGCGTCCTCCCCGGTCAAGCGGCCCCGGCGCCGGGTCGAGCTGTTCGATCCGCCGCTGCCGCCGGCCATCACCGGCCACCGCTTCATCGAGGTGGCGGTGGACGAGCGCTGCGAGGATGCGCTGGCGCGCCTCCTCGGCCAGCTCGGCTTCGCCCGGCTCGGCCGGCATCGCAGCAAGGCGGTGACGCTCTACGGCCAGGGCGAGATCCGCATCGTCCTCAACCGCGAGCCGGACTCCTTCGCCTCGTCCTACTTCCTGATGCACGGCCCCTCGGTCTGCGCCCAGGCCATCGCCACCGACGACGCACTCGCGGCGTTGGGGCGGGCCGAATCCTACGGCGCCGCCCGGTTCGGCGGCCGGATCGGACCGGACGAGAATTCCTTCCCGTCGATCCGCGCCCCCGACGGCAGCCTGATCATCCTCACCGACCCGCAGACCGGGGGCGAGTTCGAGCACGACTTCGTGATGGAGGATGCGCCCGAGCCGGCAGGCCTGCTGACACGGGTCGATCACGTCGCCCAGGCCCTGCCCGAGGGCCAGCTCGATTCCTGGGTGCTGTTCTACCGCGCCGTGCTCGGCCTCGAGCCGGAGGACGTCGTGGTGCTGCCCGATCCCTACGGGCTGGTGCGCAGCAAGGCGATGTCGAACGCCGAGCGCACCATGCGGCTGCCGCTCAACATCTCGGAGAGCCGCAACACCGCCACCGCCCGCCTGGTATCGAGCTTCGCGGGCGCCGGCGTCCACCACATCGCGCTCGCCACCGACGACATCTTCGCGGCGGCCGAGCGCCTGAAGGCGGCCGGGGCGACGCTGCTGCCGATCCCGGCCAACTACTACGACGACGTGGCGGCCCGCTTCGGCCTCGACGATGCGACCATCGCGCGGATGCAGAGCTTGAGCATCCTCTACGACCGGGTCGGCGAGGGCGAGTTCCTGCAATTCTACACGACGCCGTTCGAGGAGCGGTTCTACTTCGAGGTCGTGCAGCGCAAGGGCGGCTACGACCTCTACGGCGCGCCGAACGCCCCGGTACGGATGGCGGCCTTGGCGGCGTTGCGGGGGCCGAACCTGTCGCAGGTGCTGAGATAGGCGGGCCGGGGGCGGGCCTGTTTCGCCCCTCCCCTTTCCCGGACGAGTGCAGCGAAGCGGAAGGAGATCCGGGAACCAGCACAAGGACTCGCGAAGCGGCCGCTCTCTGCAACGTTGCAGCCTACAGAGCCGCTTCGCGGCACTTGTCTCCTGGATCCCGGATCTCCTTTCGCTGACGCTTCAGTCGTCCGGGACAGGGCGCGGGTGACCGGCTCGATCGGCAGCCAGCAAAAAGCCCCCGGAAGCAGGGCTTCCGAGGGCTGTCCTTCAACCGACGTCGCGGTTTACTTCTTCTCGTCCGCCTTCGGCGCCACGGCCGGCGCGGCCCCGACCCGCTCGATCTTGGCGCCCTCGCGCAGCTTGGTGATGATGTCCTGCTGGGTCTTGCGGGTGAGGTAGGCCTCGACCTGCTCCTTCATCTCGTCGAAGCTCGGCACCGGCTTACTGCGCTTCTCCTCGACCTTGATGACGTGCCAGCCGAACTGGGTCTTGACCGGGTCGGAGATCTTGCCGGCTTCCATCTTGAACGCCGCGTCCGCGAAGGGCGCGACCATCCGCTCCTTGGTGAACCAGCCGAGATCGCCGCCCTCGGCCTTGGAGCCCGGGTCCTTCGAGGTCTCGGCCGCCACCTTGGCGAAGTCCTCGCCGGCCTTCAGGCGCGCGGCGATCTTCTTGGCCTCGGCCTCGTTGTCGACCAGGATGTGGCGGGCGTGGACCTCCTCCTCGGGCTTCATCGCCTTGACGGTCTCGTCGTAGAGCGCCCGCTCGGCCTGCGGCGTCACCGCCTTCTTGGCCTCGCGCTCGAGGTACTCGTCGAGGAGGAGCTTGTCGCGGAAATAGGCGAGCTTGCGGACGAAGTCCGGGCTCTCGGCCACCTTGTCCTTCTCGGCGGCCTGGGCGCCGATCTTCAGGTCGACCATGTAGTCGACGAGGAGGTTGCGCTTCTGCGCCTCGTCGACGCCGGGCAGCGACAGGGCCGGGTCGTCGGCCGCCACCGCGAGGTCGCCGGCGGTGATGGTCGCGCCGTTGACCTTGGCCACGACGGTGTCGGGGGACTGGGCCGGGGCGGCGGCAGGAGCAGCAGCCGGCGCGGCCGCGGGCGCGGCGGCCGGCGCCTGAGCGAGTGCGGCGCCGGGCAAGAGGAGCCCGAGGGCGAGCGCGCCGTTGCGCCAGAAGGGGGAGTTGGTCGGCATGGCGTGATCCTTGGGGCCCGTGCGCGAGGTCGTTTTCAGACGGCGGACAGGTGGCAAAGATCGGTCGCCAAGACAAGCGGCGCACGGCGCCGCAGAGGCAGGCAGACGGCGCAGGCCGCCGCAGCGACTACGGGAAGACGCGCCCCGCGGACCACGAGCGGTCCGCGGGAGCGAAGGGCTCAGTAGCCGGTCGAGGCGACCTCGACCCGGTTGCCGCGGCGCGCGAAGGCGACGGAAGCGGCCGCGCCGTCCTGGGTGCCGGGCACCGAGAAGCTGACGACCTGGTCGGAGGCGAGCGTGGTGATCACCCGCAGCGGGGTGGCGGCGGTCGCGTCGGTCGGCGCCAGGGTGGCGACGACGCGCAGGCCGTCCTTCTCGACGGTGTAGTAGGCCGAGCCGCGCACCGGGCCGAGATCGAGGCTGTGCGACTGGCGCGGGGTCAGCTCGGAGGCACCCGCCGCGGTGGCGAGAACGAGACCGAGGGCGGAGAGAGCGATGAGGCGCATCGGTGGTCCAGGAGTTCTGTCCGGCGCGAGAAGCGCGTCCGGAAAGCCGGGATCTGCCGGGAGACGTCAATAAAGCATTCACCATTGTGCGACGCAATAGAAACATATTGCATTGCACAATGATGCGGGTGCATCGGCCTGCCTGCATTCATGCTCATCCTGCGGTGCGGCCGCGCGCCGCCCATCTCGCCTTCCGACCTCCCGTGACCTGCGGGCCGCCCCGCCCTACCTGCGCCACCGACCCGTCTCACGTCTCCGCCCGCCCTCGCCGACCCGGATTGCTGGATAGCCCTGCTGGACTCGCCATGAGCACCTACCGCTTCGACAGGCTCCTCAGCCCCCGCTCCGTCGCGCTGGTGGGTGCGAGCGCGCGGCCGAACGCGTTCGGTGCCGCGATCCTGCGCAACCTGCGCGAGGCGGGGTTCTCCGGACCGATCTGGCCGGTGAACCCGCGCCACGACAGCGTCGACGGCGTCCAGGCCTTCGCCGATCTCGCCGACCTGCCCGAGCCCGCCGACCTCGTGGTGATCGTGACCCGGCCCGAGACCGTGCCGGACGTCGTGGCGGCGGCCGGCCGCAAGGGCTGCGGGGCGGCGGTCGTCATCACCACCGGTCTCGGCAGCGGGCCGGATTCGCTGGCGGAAGCCGCGCGGGCGGCGGCACGGCGCCACTCGCTGCGGCTCGTCGGGCCCGACAGCATGGGGCTCGCCGTACCGGGGAGCGCGCTCAACGCGAGTTTGCTCGCCCGGGCGCCGCTTCCCGGCGACCTGGCGCTGATCTCGCAGTCGCGCACGGTGGCGGCCGGCATCGTCGCCTGGGCGCAGGCGCGCGGCACCGGCTTCTCGGGCATCGTCTCCCTCGGCAACGCCCTCGACGTCGACATCGCCGACTGCCTCGACCACTTCGCCGCCGACATCCGCACCCGGGCGATCCTCTTGTCGATCGCCACCGTGACCGACGCGCCGAAATTCATGTCGGCGGCGCGGGCCGCCGCACGGGCGAAGCCCGTGGTGGTGCTCCGCTCCGGCCGGCACGACGCCGCCCGGATCGCCGACGGGCGTCCCGCCTCTCGCGCCTTCGCCCATACCGGCATCACCCATACGGGAATCCTGGCCCGCACCGACGCCGTCTACGACGCCGCCTTCCGGCGCGCGGGCCTCTTGCGGGTGCAGGACCTCGACGAGATGTTCTCGGCGGTCGAGACGCTCGGGCGCCAGCGGCCCTTCCCGGGCCGGCGCCTCGCCATCCTGGCGAACGGCCGCGGGGTCGGCGCCATCGCGGTCGACCGGCTGATCGACCTCGGCGGCTCCCTCGCCGGCCTCTCGGACGAGACCCGGGCGCGGCTCGCCGCGGCGGTGCCGGGCACGAGTGCACAGGATTGGCACAACCCGGTCGATATCGGTGCCGACGCCGACGGGCCGCGCTACGCCGCGGCGCTGGAGGCTTTGATGGCCGAGCGCGACAACGACGCGGTGCTGGTCATCAACGTGCCGACCGCCCTGTCCGGCGGCAGCGCGGTCGCGAGCGAGATCGTCGAGGCGGTGAAGCGGGGGCGCAAGGGCGCGTTCCGCGCCCGTCCGGTCTTCGCCGTCACGGTGGGCGACGAGGCGGCCGGCGAGATCCTGAGCCAGGCCGGCCTCCCGCGCTTTGCCACCGATGCCGACGCGGTCGAGGGCTTCACCCACCTCGTGCGCTACCGCGAGGCGCAGGACGACCTCACCACCACCCCGGCGGTGCTGCCCGACGACCTCGTGCCGGATGCGGGCGCCGCCCGGGCGATCGTCGACCGCGTGCTGGCGGAGGGACGCACCTGGCTCGACCCGCGCGAGATGGCGGACCTGCTCGCGGCCTACGGCATCCCGGCCCAGCCGGTGACGCTCGCCGCCGACGCCGATGCGGCCGCGGAGGCCGCTTGGCCGATCATCGCGGCGGGGGGCACGGTGGCGCTCAAGCTCGCCTCGCCGGACGTGGTGCACAAGTCCGATGTCGGCGGCGTGCGCCTCGGGCTCACCAGCGAGGCGGCGGTGCGGGAGGCGGCCGCCGAGATGCTGGCCCGGGTGGCGCAGGAGCGGCCCGAGGCCCGCGTCACCGGCTTCGTGGTCCAGGCGATGCTGCGCCGGACGCAGGCGCGCGAACTGATCGCCGGCCTCGTCGACGATCCGGTCTTCGGCCCCGTCGTGGTGTTCGGCCGCGGCGGCACCGCCGTCGAGGTGATCGACGACCGGGCGCTGGCCCTCCCACCCCTCGACCGGCGTCTCGCCGCCGACCTGATCGGGCGGACCCGGGTGGCGCGCCGCCTCAAGGCCTACCGGGACGTCGCGGCCGCCGACGAGGCGGCGGTCGCCCTGGTGCTGGTCAAGCTCGGCCAGCTCGCCGCCGACCTGCCGGAATTGCGCGAGCTCGACATCAACCCGCTGCTGGCCGACCGGGACGGCGTCATCGCCCTCGATGCCCGCGCGGCGGTGGCGCCCCTGCCGCCGGAGCGGCGGCGCGACGCGGGCGCCGGACCGAGCCACGCGCGCTTCGCCGTGCGGCCCTATCCCCGCGCCTGGGAGCGCCGCATCGTCCTCGACGAGCAGGGCATCCTGGTCCGCCCGGTCCGGGCCGAGGACGAGGGGCTGTTCGAGGCCTTCTTCAAGCAGGTCAGCGCCGAGGACCTGCGCCTGCGCTTCTTCGCGCCGGTGCGCGACTTCAGCCACGCCTTTCTCGCCCGCCTGACCCAGCTCGACTACGCCCGCGCCATCGCCTTCGTGGCGATCGAGGAGGCGACCGGCACGATGATGGGGGCCGTGCGCCTCCACGCCGACGCCAACCACGAGACCGGCGAATACGCGATCCTGGTCCGTTCCGACCTCAAGGGCCTCGGGCTGGGCTGGTCGCTGATGGGGCTGATGCTCGACTGGGCCCGGGCCGAGGGCCTGCGCCACGTCGAGGGCCAGGTGCTTCGCGAAAATACCACCATGCTGGCGATGTGCCGCAAGCTCGGCTTTACGGTGAGGACCGACCCCTCCGACCCCGACCTGATGCTGGTGCGGCGCGCGCTGGCGGAGGAGAGTGGCGCGCCCGCAACCTGACACCCTCCTCCCATGCGCGACACCCCTCCCCTCGACATCGCCGGCGGC
>NZ_JTHF01000195.1 GCF_001043895.1 Methylobacterium indicum | reverse complement strand
GGAGATCCGGGATCCAGCACGAGACGCCGCGAAGCGTCCGCTCGTCTGCAACGTCGCAGTTTGCAGAGCCGCTTCGCGGCGCTTCTCTTGCTGGATCCCGGATCTCCTTCCGCTGGCGCTGCAGTCGTCCGGGAAAGGGGAGCCAGGAGGCATCCCCTTGCAGCCTCTCCCCTTCCGGGGGAGAGGCCTATCGTCAGGCGCCTTACGCGCCGCCGCACTTCTTCGTCTGGGTGTTGTAGTTGCCGCACTTGAGCTTCACCCAATCGGCCTCGAGGTCCTTCGAGCCCTCGAGCTGCTTCGACCACGCCTCGCCGGGGATGAGGTCCTTGGTCTTCCACACCACGTCGAACTGGCCGGAGGCCTCGATCTCGCCGATGAAGACCGGCTTGGTGATGTGGTGGTTCGGCAGCATCTTGGCGGTGCCGCCGGTGAGGTTCGCCTGCTCGATGCCGGGCAGCGCGTCGATCACCTTGTCGGGATCGGTGCTGCCGGCCTTCTCGACCGCCTTCACCCACATGTTGAAGCCGATGTAGCTCGCTTCCATCGGGTCGTTGGTGACGGCCTTGGGGTTCTTCTTGAACGCCTGCCACTGCTTGATGAACGCCTCGTTCTCCGGCGTCTTGATCGACTCGAAGTAGTTCCAGGCGGCGAGGTGGCCGACGAGCGGCTTGGCGTCGATGCCGGCGAGCTCCTCCTCGCCGACCGAGAAGGCCATCACCGGGATGTCGGTGGCCTTGATGCCCTGGTTGCCGAGCTCCTTGTAGAACGGCACGTTGGCGTCGCCGTTGACGGTCGAGACCACCGCGGTCTTCTTGCCGGCCGAGCCGAACGCCTTGATCTTCGACACCTCCGTCTGCCAGTCCGAGAAGCCGAACGGGGTATAGTTGATCATGATGTCCTCGTCCTTCACCCCCTTCGACTTGAGGTAGGCTTCGAGGATCTTGTTGGTGGTGCGCGGGTAGACGTAGTCGGTCCCCTCCAGCACCCAGCGCTTGGTGCCGCCGCCATCCTCCGACATCAGGTAGTCGACCGCCGGGATCGCCTGCTGGTTCGGCGCCGCGCCGGTATAGAACACGTTGCGCTCGCTCTCCTCGCCCTCGTACTGGACGGGGTAGAACAGGATGTTGTTCAGCTCCTTGAACACCGGCAGCACGGACTTGCGCGACACGCTGGTCCAGCAGCCGAACACCGCCGAGACCTTGTCCTTGGCGATCAGCTCGCGCGCCTTCTCGGCGAAGAGCGGCCAGTTCGAGGCCGGATCGACCACCACCGCCTCGAGCTTCTTGCCGAGCACGCCGCCCTTCTTGTTCTGCTCGTCGATGAGCATCAGCATGGCGTCTTTGAGCGTCGTCTCGGAGATCGCCATCGTGCCCGAGAGCGAGTGCAGGATGCCGACCTTGATGGTCTCCTGCGCCGAGGCGGCCGTGTTCGCCAGCGTGCCGAGTGCCACGCCGCCCGCGACCGCAGCGCGCGAGAGCCAACCCTTCCACGTCATCGTCATCGTCTCCCTGGGCCGATGCGGCCGGGCAGCGATCCGCAAAGCTCGTGCCAAGGAATTTTTCGAAAAGGTTCCCGCCGCTCCAGGCTTATTTTGTGGGCATGCGCCGGATTTCGGGGCCGTTTGCCCGCGTTTCGCCACCCAATCTGCCTGCCTTGGCGCCATTCTGCCTAGGCCGGCGCCAAGGCTACGCTCGCGCCGCGCCTGCCCTAATTGTCCAGTCGAGCCACAATCGACGAGGCGTGAGGAGAACCGGGGTGATCGAGGACCTCTGGTACAAGAACGCGGTGATCTACTGCCTCTCGGTCGGCTCCTTCATGGATGCCAACGGCGACGGCATCGGCGATTTCGAGGGACTGGAACGTCGCCTCGATTATCTGCTCGGCCTCGGGGTGACGGCGATCTGGCTGCACCCGTTCCAGCCCTCGCCGGGGCGCGACCACGGCTACGACGTGGCCGACTATTACGGCGTCGATCCGCGCTACGGCACGCTCGGCGATTTCGTCGCCTTCACGCATGCCGCCAAGCAGCGCGGGATGCGGGTGCTGATCGACCTCGTGGTCAACCACACCTCCGACCAGCATCCCTGGTTCAAGGCCGCCCGCTCCGACCCCGACGCCCGCACCCGCGACTGGTACGTCTGGTCGAAGACCAAGCCGGCGAACGCCCACGAGGGCGTGGTCTTCCCGGGCGTGCAGAAGAGCACCTGGACCTACGACAAGGAAGCCAAGGCCTGGTACTTCCACCGCTTCTACGACTTCCAGCCCGACCTCAACACCGCCAACCCCCACGTCCAGGCCGAGATCCTGAAGATCATGGGGTTCTGGATCCAGCTCGGCGTGTCGGGCTTCCGGATGGATGCGGTGCCGTTCGTCATCGCCGAGAAGGGGCCGGAGGTCTCGGGGGAGCCGCGCGAGCAGTTCGAGCTCCTGCGCCTCTTCCGAGAGTTCCTGCAATGGCGCCAGGGCGACGCGATCATCCTGGCCGAGGCCAACATCCTGCCGCGCCAGGACCTCGACTATTTCGGCGACGACGCCGACCGCATGCACATGATGTTCAACTTCCAGGTCAACCAGGCTTTGTTCTACGCGCTGGCCTCGGCCGATGCGCGCCCCCTGGTCAAGGCGCTGCAGAAGACCTGGAACCGGCCGCCCTCGGCGCAATGGGCGATCTTCCTGCGCAACCACGACGAGCTCGACCTCGGCCGGCTCACCGAGAAGCAGCGCCAGACCGTCTTCCAGGCCTTCGGCCCCGAGCCCGAGATGCAGCTCTACGACCGCGGGATCCGCCGCCGCCTCGCGCCGATGCTCGGCGGCGACCGGCGCCGGATCGAGCTCGCCTACAGCCTGATGTTCACCCTGCCGGGCACCCCGGTCCTGCGCTACGGCGACGAGATCGGCATGGGCGACGACCTCTCGCTGCCCGAGCGCGATTGCGCCCGCACGCCGATGCAGTGGTCGCACGAGCCCCAGGGCGGCTTCAGCCTGAACGACAACCCGGAATCGCCGCCGATCCACGAGGGCCCGTACGCCTTCAGCCACGTCAACGCGGCGGCTCAGCGCTGCGCGCCGGAATCGCTCCTCAACTGGATGGAGCGCATCATCCGCATGCGTAAGGAGGTGCCGGAGATCGGCTGGGGCGACTTCACGGCGCTCGACACAGGCGATACCGGGATCCTCGCCCTGCGCTACGACTGGCGCAACAACGCGGTGCTGTGCCTGCACAACCTGTCGCCGGAGCCGAAGGAGATCACCTTCGCCACCGGCCTCGACGGCGACGGCCGCAACCTGATCGACCTGCTGACCGGCCAGCGCAGCCTCGCCAACGACGACGGCTGCCACCGGGTGCTCATGGAGGGCTACGGGTATCGGTGGTTCCGGGTCGGAGGCCTGGACTACCTGCTGCGGCGCAGCGAGATCTGACTCACCCCACCAGCCCCGGATCGATCGTCCGGGGTGCCGCGAGCCAGTGCGGCACCGGCAGGTCGCGGGCGCGCAGGAAGTCGGGGTCGAACAGCTTCGAGGCGTAGCGGGTGCCGTAGTCGCACAGGATCGTCACGATGGTGTGGCCGGGGCCGAGATGGCGGGCGAGCCGGATCGCCCCCGCCACGTTGATGCCCGAGGAGCCGCCAAGGCACAGGCCCTCCTCCTCCAGCAGGCGGAAGACCAGCGGCAGCGCTTCGCTGTCCGGGATGCCGAACGACACGTCCGGACGGAAGCCTTCGAGGTTGCCGGTGATCCGGCCCTGGCCGATGCCTTCCGTGATCGAGTTGCCCGAGGCCTTGAGTTCCCCGGTGGCGTAGTAGGGATGGAGCGCCGAGCCGTCGGGATCGGCAAGCCCGATCGCCACCCCGGGGTTGCGGGCACGCAGGGCCGCCGCGGTCCCGGCGAGCGTGCCGCCGGTGCCGGCCGCACAGATGAAGCCGTCGACCTTGCCCCCGGTCGCGTCCCAGATCTCGGGACCCGTCGTGGCGATATGGGCCTCGCGATTGGCGAGGTTGTCGAACTGGTCGGCGAAGAAGGCGCCGCCGGGCTCGGTGGCGGCGAGCCGCTCGGCGAGGCGGCCGGCCACCTTCACGTAGTTGTTGGGGTTGGCGAACGGCACCGCCGGCACCTCGACGAGGTCAGCCCTGGCGAGCCGCAGCGCCTGCTTCTTCTCGGCCGACTGGGTGTCGGGGATCACGATCACGGTGCGGTAGCCGCGTGCGGCCCCCACGAGCGCGAGCCCGATGCCGGTATTGCCCGCCGTGCCCTCGACGATGGTGCCGCCCGGCCGCAGGGTGCCGGCGCGCTCGGCCGCCTCGACCATCGACAGGGCGGCGCGGTCCTTCACCGACTGGCCCGGATTCATGAACTCGGCCTTGCCCAGGATGGTGCAGCCGGTCTCCTCCGAGGCGCGCTTGAGGCGGATCAAGGGCGTGCCGCCGATCGCGGCGAGGATGTCGGGGCGGATCATCGCGGGGTCATCCGGGGCTGGCGGGCCTTGCACCCGCGGGGGTGACGGTGATGCCGCGAAACCGGGTGGGCGGCAAGGCTGACGGCTCGGGGCGGCGCCAGGAGCCACGAGACGAGCGCGCCGTCATCCCATCGCAAGCCATTCCCCTTTCCCGGACGAGTGCGGCGAAGCGGAAGGAGATCCGGGAAAGGGAAGCCATAGGACGATGGGCCCGTGGGTGAAGCTCCTCGGGCGAGCGATACCGGCACACGGACTCTCTCATCCCTCGCCTGCGCGCTTCAGTTGCCTGGAATGCCTCCAGGCCGCGTTGACGCCCGTCCCCGCAAATGTCAGCCTTCCTGACGTAATCGGCGTGGTCCCGAGAGGCCGGAGGAACCGGCCCCCACCGCGCGAGGAGGAACACGCGATGGGTTCGCCCGCGACCACCCCGTCCCTTCGGCCGGTCAGCCTCGACGACAAGTACGATCTCTCCCGCGATCAGGTCTTCGTCACCGGCACCCAGGCCGTGATCCGGATGCTGCTGATGCAGCAGGCCCGCGACCGGGCGGCGGGGCTCGACACCGCGGGCTTCGTGTCGGGCTATCGCGGCTCGCCGATCGGCGGGCTCGACCAGAACCTGGTCCGGGCGAAGAAAGTCCTCGACGCCGCCAACATCGTCTTCCAGCCCGGCCTCAACGAGGAGCTGGCCGCCACCGCCCTGTGGGGCTCGCAGCAGGCCGAGATGCGGGGCGAGGGCCGCCACGACGGCGTGTTCGGCCTCTGGTACGGCAAGGGCCCGGGCGTCGACCGCTCCGGCGACGTGTTTCGCCACGCCAACATGGCCGGCACCTCGCGCCACGGCGGCGTGCTGGCGCTGATGGGCGACGACCACACGGCGGAATCCTCCACCGTCGCGCACCAGTCGGAGTTCCACTTCGTCGACGTCATGAGCCCGATCCTGAACCCGGCCGGCGTGCAGGAGATCCTGGATTACGGCCTCTACGGCTACGCGATGAGCCGCTATTGCGGCACCTGGGTCGCCTTCAAGTGCATCAAGGAGAACATCGAATCGACCGCGAGCGTCGATGCCCGCCTCGACCGGGTGAAGATCGTTCTCCCCGACGATTTTCTCATGCCGCCGGGCGGGCTCAACATCCGCACGCCGGACGGCATCCTCGAGCAGGAGGCCCGCCTCCAGGACTTCAAGCGCGACGCCATGCTGGCCTTCGTGCGCGCCAACAACCTCAACCGCATCGTGCTCTCGGGCGGGCGCCAGCCGAAGATCGGCATCATCACGGTCGGCAAGTCCTATCTCGACGTGCGCCAGGCGATGGACGATCTCGGCCTCGACGAGGTCAAGGCCAACGACATGGGCCTGCGCCTCTACAAGGTCGCCTGCCCGTGGCCGCTGTCGCGGCGCGAACTCGCGGCGTTCGCGGACGGCCTCGACCTCGTGATGGTGGTCGAGGAGAAGCGCTCGCTGATCGAGGTGCAGCTGCGCGAGGAGCTGTACGGGTCGGCCCACCAGCCGGTCTGCATCGGCAAGCGGGACGAGGCGGGGAACTGGCTCTTCCCGGTGAAGGGCGCGCTCGATCCCAACGACATCGCGGTGGCGCTCGGTGAGAGGCTGCTGCGCTACCACCGCAACGACGACCTCGCGGGGCGCGCCGCCCGGCTCAAGGGGGCGCAGGAGCGGCTGGCCCAGACCGCCGACATCGCGGCCCGGATCCCGCATTTCTGCGCCGGCTGCCCGCATAATTCCTCGACCAAGGTGCCCGACGGCATGCGGGCCTATGCCGGCATCGGCTGCCACTACATGGCGCAGTGGATGGACCGCGAGACCGACGGCTTCACCCAGATGGGCGGCGAGGGCGCGAACTGGATCGGCGAGAACGCCTTCTCGACGCGCGGCCACGTCTTCCAGAATCTCGGCGACGGCACCTACAACCATTCAGGCTCTCTGGCCTTGCGATGGGCCGTCGATACCGGAACCACCATCACCTACAAGATCCTGTTCAACGACGCGGTCGCGATGACCGGCGGTCAGCCGCACGAGGGCGGGCTCACCGTCGACCGCATCGCCGCGCAGGTGCGGGCGGAAGGGGTGGAGCGCATCGCGCTCGTCACCGACGAGCCGGACAAGTACCCCTCGACGGTCGCTTGGCCGCACGGGCTCACGATCCACCACCGCGACGAGCTGGACGCGGTGCAGCGCGAGCTCGCCACCGTGCCCGGCGTCTCGGTGATGATCTACGACCAGACCTGCGCCTCCGAGAAGCGCCGCCGGCGCAAGCGCAACGCCTATCCCGATCCCGACAAGCGGGTGATCATCAACGAACTCGTCTGCGAGGGCTGCGGCGACTGCTCGGTGCAGTCGAACTGCGTCGCGGTGCAGCCGGTCGAGACCGAGTTCGGCCGCAAGCGCCGCATCGACCAGTCGAGCTGCAACAAGGATTTTTCCTGCGTGAAGGGGTTCTGCCCGTCCTTCGTGACGGTGCACGGCGCCAAGCCCCGCAGCACGCCGGCCGGTGTCCCGGTGGCGACCGACGCGGCGCCGGATGCGGGGATCCCCGAGCCGGCGATTCCTGCGATCGACGGCACCTACAACCTGATCGTCACCGGCGTCGGCGGCACCGGCGTGGTGACGGTGGGGGCGATCCTCGGCATGGCGGCCCATCTCGAGGGCAAGGGCCTCGGCATGATCGACATGGCCGGCCTTGCCCAGAAGGGCGGCGCGGTGTTCAGCCACGTCCGTCTGGCGAACCGCCAGGAGGACATCCACGCCATCCGGGTCGGGGCGGGCGCCGCCGACCTCGTGCTCGGCTGCGACCTCGTCGTCAGCGGCAACCGCAAGGTGCTGTCGGCGATCGCCAGAGGTCGCACCCACCTCGTCGTCAACACCGCCGAGGTGATGCCGGGCGAGTTCACCCGCCGGCCCGATTTTTCGCTGCCGGCCGAGCGGATCAAGCGGGCGATCCGCGAGGCCGCAGGAAGCGAGCGCGCCGACTTCACCGATGCGACCAGCCTCGCGGTCTCGCTGCTCGGCAATGCGCTCGCCGCCAACATGTTCATGCTGGGCTTCGCCTGGCAGCGCGGGCGGGTGCCGCTGTCGCGGGACGCGCTCCTGAAGGCGATCGAGCTCAACCGCGAGGCGGTGGCGATGAACCGCGCCGCCTTCGCCTGGGGCCGGCGCGCCGCGGCCCACCCCGAGACGATGCGGGCGGTCGAGGCTCCGGCCCCGGACCTGGCGCCGGATCTCGACGGGGTGATCGCCAAGCGCGTCGCCTTCCTGACCGCCTATCAGGACGCGGCTTACGCCGCGCGCTACGCCCAAGCCATCTCGGCCCTGCGGTCCCGGGAATCGGCGATCGTGCCCGGCCAGTCGGCCCTGACCGACGCCGCCGCCCGCTCGCTGTTCCGGCTGATGGCCTACAAGGACGAGTACGAGGTCGCGCGGCTCTACACCGACGGCAGCTTCCAGGCTCAGGTCCAGCGCACCTTCGAGGGCGAGAATCTTCGCTACGAGTTCCACCTCGCCCCGCCGCTGCTCGCTCGTCGCGACCCCGCCACCGGCCGGCCGCGCAAGATGACCTTCGGGCCCTGGATGATGACGGCGTTCGGGATGCTGGCGCGGATGAAGGCCTTGCGCGGCACCGCCCTCGACCCGTTCGGCTACACGCGGGAGCGGCGCGAGGAGCGGCGGCTGGTCCAGGACTTCGAGGCGCTGCTCACCGAGATCGCCCGCGACCTCACGCCCGCCAACCACGCCGCGGCGGTGGGCTTGGCCGGCCTGCCCCAGCGCATCCGCGGCTACGGGCCGGTGAAGGCGAAGAACCTGGAGGCGGTGCGGGACGAGGAGGCGGCGTTGCTGGCTCGCTTCCGCAGCCAAGAGGCCCCGCTCGCGACGGCGGCGGAGTAGAGCGCTCTCTCCGACCCACAAGGGCATGGCTGACCGGGGAAAAGAAAAGGCGCGCCTCAACCCTCCCCCCTCTGCGGGGGAGGGTGGACCCTGCGTCGGCAGGGGCCGGGAGAGGGGCAGCGCGACGTTGATCCAGGGAGCGCCCGCCAGAACGGCTCTGCCATATCCGGAAGCGTGGTTCCCCTCTCCCGGCCTGCTCCGCAGGCCACCCTCCCCCGCAGAGGCTGGCGTGTTCACACTTCTCGGTTCGAGAGCTTTCCCCTCAAAGGTAATGCGCCTCTCCTCCCCCTTGTGGGGAGGAGTTGGAGGTGGGGGTGGTGCCGCGTAGAGCGCGAGGCTACTCCGGCACCACCCCCACCCCT
>NZ_JTHF01000194.1 GCF_001043895.1 Methylobacterium indicum | reverse complement strand
GCCTGCTCCTCACCGCCGCCGCCGGCTTCGTCGACGCCGTCGGCTTTCTGCGGCTCGACGGGCTCTACACCTCGTTCATGAGCGGCAACTCGACCCAGTTCGCGGTCTCGCTGGCGCAACCCGGCCACCCGGTCGCCTGGGAGATCGGCCTCCTCTTCGTGTCGTTCCTTACCGGCGGCTTCTGCGGCAGCGTGGTCTCGCTGCGCACCCCCGGCCGCTGGGGGCCGGCCGCGGTGCTGGCGGTCGAGGCGGCGCTCCTGGCCGCGGCCCTGTCTCTCGCCTTCGGCCCCGCGCAAGGGCCGGTGGCGCCTCTTCTCGCCGCCGCCATGGGGGCGCAGAACGCGGCGCTCCGCCGGAGCGCGGGATTCCGGCCCGGCGTCACCTTCGTCACCGGGACACTGTTCAGCCTCAGCCACACCCTGGCCCAGGCCGCCACCCGGATCGGCCCGGCCCTCGGCTGGCTGCCGGATGCCTGCACCTGGCTGGCGCTGGTCGCGGGCGCGGTGGCGGGGGGATTGGCGTATCGGGCTCACGGGCTCGAGGCCCTGGCGGCGCCGATGCTGGGCGTCGGTCTGGTGCTGGCGCTCGCCGTCGGCCGGGCCGTGCGGGCGGCGGCGTGAGAACCGGAGGCACCGCCGTGGCCGACGAGTGCGCACCGCCCCGCGACGTGATCCACCTGCGGCGTGATGCGGCGAGCGGGATCGAGGCGGTGACGGCGCGCTTCCACGGCCACGCCTACGACATGCACCACCACGACGAGTGGCTGGTCGGCGTCACCCATGACGGCATCCAGGATTTCTTCTGCCGCGGGGCGCGCCGCCAGAGCACGGCGGGCCGGGTGATCCTGATCGAGCCCGGCGAGCGCCACGACGGGCAGGCCCTGCGCGCGGCGGGCTTTCGCTACAGCATGCTCTACCTGCCGCAGGACTGGCTGCGCGACCGGATGGGCGGCCGCGACGGGCATCTCGGGTTCCGGGCCACCCTGGCCGACGACCGGCACCTCGGCGCGGCCATCCTCCAGGCGTGCCGGACGGTGTTCGGCGCTACCTCGCCGCTCGCGACCGACGCGGCGATGGACGACCTCGCCGAGCGGCTGCGCGGCCATCTCGGCGCCGCCTCGCCGCGCCCGGCGCCCGACGGCGATCCGGCCGTGGCGGAACGCGCGCTCGACTACCTGCACGCGCATGCGGCCGAGCCGTTCGGCCTCGACGCGCTCGCCCGGGCGGTCGGCGCCGCCGACCGGTTCCAGCTCGCCCGGGCGTTCCGGCGGCGCTTCGGCACCTCGCCCCATGCCTGCCTGGTCGAGCTGCGCCTCGCCCGGGCCCGCGCGCTGCTGCGCGAGCGGGTGCCGCCGGCGGAGGTCGCGCTGATGGCGGGCTTCTCCGACCAGAGCCATCTCGGCCGCTGGTTTCGCCGCGCCTACGGCCTGACCCCCGCCGCGTACCGGCGCGGGCGCACGGACGTTCCAGACGGCGCGCACCTCCTCGACTAGCCCTGCACCCGATCACCCGCAGGGAGCGTTTCGATGTTCGACACCAAGGTGGCCATCCTGGTCCGCGACGACCTCGCCGTATGGCAGAAGCTGAACGTCACGGCGTTCCTGGCGACCGGCATCGCCGGGGCGGTGCCCGAGGCGATGGGCGAGCCCTACCGCGACGCCGCCGGGCGCACCCACGCACGGCTCCTCGGCCAGCCGATCCTGATTTTCTCCGCCTCAGCCGAGGTGCTGCAGCGGGCCTGGCAGCAGGCGATCCAGCGCGACCTCGCCCGCAGCGCCTATGTCCGGGCGATGTTCGAGACCGGGCACGACGCCGCCAACCGCGAGGTCTTCCGCGCCGAGCCCGCCGACGCGCCGGACCTCGTCGGCCTCGCCCTCCACGGACTCAAGAAGGACGTCGACAAGGCCACCAAGGGGGCGTCGCTGCACCCGTGACGGGCCGGGCGCACGCCCCCGTCCGTCAGGCCGCCACTGCCGGCGCCGCCCGGCGCATCCGGCCGATCATCAGCGACATCAGGGCGGCCATCAGGGCGGTGAGGCCGGCGGCCAGGAACGCCTCGAGGTAGCGGCCTTCCGAGGCCCGCACCAGGCCGGCGCCGAAGGCCGCGGTCGCCGCGCCGAGCTGGTGGCCGGCGGCGATCCAGCCGAACACGATCGGGGCGTCGCGCTCGCCGAACGTCTCGTTGGCGAGCCGCACCGTCGGCGGCACCGTGGCGATCCAGTCGAGGCCGTAGAACACCGCGAAGATCGACAGGCTGTAGAACGAGAAGTCGGTGAAGGGCAGCGCCATCAGCGAGAGCCCGCGCAGGCCGTAATAGACGAACAGGAGCTTGCGCGGGTCGTAGCGGTCGGTGAGCCAGCCCGATCCGGTGGTGCCGATGAGGTCGAAGATCCCCATCATCGCCAGGAGCCCCGCCGCGCGCACCTCCGGGATGCCCTGGTCGGCGCAGAACGAGATCAGGTGGGTGCCGACCAGCCCGTTGGTGGTCAGCCCGCAGATGAAGAAGGTGCCGAACAGGAGCCAGAAGTCGCCCTTGGCGCTCGCCCGCACCAGTCCGTCGATCGCGGCGCGAAAGGGATTGGCGCGGCGCGGCGGCTCGGCGACGGTGCCGGGCGCGGCGCCGTACGGGGTGAGGCCGATATCGGAGGGGCGCTCCGGCAGGAGCCAGGCGACGAGCGGGATCAGGGCCGCGACGGCGCAGGCCACCGTGAGCACCACCGGGCGCCAGCCCCCGGCTTGCGCGATCGCCGCGAGGCCCGGCAGGAAGATCAGTGTGCCGGTGGCGGTGCTGGCAGTGAGAAGCCCCATGAACAGGCCGCGGCGCACGGCAAACCAGCGGTTCACCACGGTCGCGCCGAGCACAATGGCAACGCAGCCGCTGCCGAGGCCCGACAGCACGCCCCAGGTCGCGATCAGGTGCCAGGGCTCGGTCATCAGCGCGCTCAGCGCCGTCGAGGCCGACATCAGGGCGAGCGCGCAGAGCAGCGTGCGGCGGATGCCGAAGCTCTGCATCAGCGCCGCCGCGAAGGGCCCGACGAGTCCGTAAAGGAAGATGCCGAGGCCGGCGGAGAACGAGGTGGTGGAGCGGCTCCAGCCGAAGGCCTGCTCGAGCGGCAGGATCAGCACGCCGGGCGAGGCCCGCAGGCCCGCGGCGGCGAGCAGGCAGAGGAAGATCACCCCCACCACCACGAAGGCGTAGTTCTGCCCGAAGGGCCGGGGCCTCGGCGGGGCGATGCCACGCGGCGACACGGTCGAACTCATGCTGGGACACCCCTCCCCGAATCGTGGTAATACGGTACGTACCGGTCAGTAACATCGTCAAGGGCATCGAGCGCAGGATGGGGGCGACGGGTATGGCGGACGGGACCTCGGGGGACGGGCACGACGGGAGCGGGCCGGCCCGGGCCGGCGACCGGATCCGGGCGGCCGCCCGCGAGCTCTTCTACAGCCGCGGCATCCGGGGCGTCGGGGTCGACGAGATCGTGGCCCGGGCCGGGGTGACGAAGCCGAGCCTCTATCGTGGGTTCGCCTCGAAGGACGCCCTCGTGGTCGCCTGCCTGGAGGATTACGACGCGGGTCTGCGCCGCCGCCTCGACGAGGCGCTGGCGGCGCACGCGGACGATCCCCGGGCGGGGCTGGTGGCGTTCCTGTCCGGCATCGCGGGGCGCAGCGCCCGGCCGGGCTTTCGCGGCTGCGGCCTCACCAACGCCCTCGTCGAGTACCCGGAGGCCGACCATCCGGCCCGCGCCGCGGTGCTCGCCAGCAAGCGCGCCCTGCATGCCCGCCTCGCCGAGGTCGCCCGCACGATCGGCGCCCGAAAGCCCGAGCCCCTCGCCGACGCCCTGCTGCTCCTGATCGAGGGCGCCTTCGCCTGTGGCCAGATCTTCGGAGCCGAGGGGCCGAACCGCTCGCTGGCCGGGGCCGCCGAGGCGCTGATCGCCACGAGCCTGGAGTGACGCCCCGAATTTGCGCTCCGTGACGCGAAAACGGTCAATAAATCCGCGACATCACCGTCCCGGCCTTGATTCCGTCGTCCCGTTGAGCCGATACGCGAGAGTTGACGCCGATCGCGGTCGTTGAGGCCGCGACCCCCGTGGAGTTGAGCGTATGACCCTCGTACGACGTTTCCAGGTCGCGCCGGCGCTGGTCCGCCTGATCCGCAAGGAGCGCGGCTCCTCCCGCATCACTGAAGGCTATTTCCCGTCCCAGTCGGGCCGCACCTCGTTCGTGCGGGTCGATGGCGGCCAGTGCCACCTGGTCCTGGTCACTTCCGACGGCGGCGCCGCGACCGAGGAGCGGACCGAGGTGCCCCGCGCCCATGGCGACGCGCTCCTCGATGTCTGCGCCGGCCGCGCCGCCTACGACCGTACCCAGGTGGCGCTCGGCAACGGCCGCGACGCCCTGATCGACCGCTACGTCGCCCCCGGCACCGTCGACGTGGTGACGGTGACGTTCGACAACCCGGACGAGGCCAACGGCTTCCCGGCCCCGCCGTGGTTCGGCCCCGAGGTGACCGCCGATCCGGCCTACGAGGGCCGCAGCATCGCCCTCCAGGGCGTGCCGCAGCCCGGCGAGATCGGCCTGTCCAACGCCGCCCTCGACGCCGTGCTCGACCTGATCGAGCCGCGTTACGGCTTCGGCCGCTACGCCGCGCCGCGAAGCGGCGGCGAGGAGGCCGGCATGGCGAGCGCGCTCCGCCGCATCGCGACGCCGCCCGCCCCCGAGCCGGCGCCGCCTCCACCGCCGGAGCCCGAGCCGGTGCACGAGCCGGTCCACCAAGCCGCCCCCGAGCCGGCGCCGCCCCAGGCCGAGGCCGAGCCGGCTCACGAGCCGGCGCCGCCCCCGCCCCCGCCGGAGCCGCCGCAGGACACCCGCATCGACGACGTGATCGAGAGCCTGTCGCAGGCCCTCGGCGCCGCGGTGCCGGGCGGGGATGCCGCGCGCGACGACGGCACCCCGGCCTTCGAGCGCTGGACCGTGCGCCCGCGCCGGACCCAGCCGACGCCCTGACGCGTCGCTCACGAAGACGCCGTCCGCGCCGCCAGGCGCGGGCGGACGATCGGCACGAGACCGACGACGGCCATCGGCAGCGACAGACATTGCCCCGCCAGGGAACGACATGCCGCCGTTCCACGTCCGGATGATCTTACGTACGCGAACTGATAGGCGCTTTATCACCCTATCCACGTTCGAACTCCGGCCGCCGCCCTTTCCCGGACGACTGAGGCGCGAGCGGAAGGAGATCCGGGATCCAGGAGAGAAGTGCCGCGAAGCGGCTCCGGCACTTGCAACGGTGCAGACAAGCGGACGCTGCGCGGCTTCTTGTGCTGGTTCCCGGATCTCCTTTCGCTCTCGCTTCAGTCGTCCGGAAAAGGGGGCGACGCACGAAGGAATGCGCACTGACCGGCGAACGCATACGTTGTCGCGCCCTATTACATAATTATTTTTGAATGTTAATATAAATATCAAACAAAAATTATACAATAAATCTGCCGAATAGATAAAAATATGGGGATTTCCAACGCATAAATTGCGATCTATTTAATTATACAAAAGTTGATAACGGAACCGATTGCGAATTGATTGTTCGAACTAGCCCGATCTCACGACGATGCCGACGGGGATGGTCGAGCCGTCGCAGAGGTCAGATCTGGACGAGGACGGGTGACAGGTCCGGTTGCGTGCAGGCCATGTCCATCACCAATGTGCATCACCAGTCCCGCAGCGCCTCTGCCTTAAGGTTTCGGTGTGCCGCAACCGTCCCCGACCACGGACCGACTCTCGGGGTGTCGGGCATCGGTGTGTCGGCACGGTCTCTGCCTTGATAATTTTTCCCCACCACGGGATTGCCACCGCGCCGAACTCGTGGCGGAGTGGCGAAACATGCCGCGAGGGCGTTGACGTCGCTACTCCCACGCTGCATGCCGCGCCACCGGTCCCAGGGCCGGCAGGACGACCGCCGGAGACGTCCGCGGGTGTCCGTCGATGCGAGTGTTCGTCGACGAACGAGCGGGCCGGACCGTCGGTACGTCCCGGCCATCGAGCAATTTTCGGTTGAATACGCGGCGAAGGCCGCACCGCGACGGCCGAACTCAAGACGGCCGGCAGCGTGGGGAGAGAACGATCATGCAGCACGCCACGCCGTCCGCGACGGCCCCGGGCTCGTCGCAGCCCTGGTACAAGGTCCTCTACATCCAGGTTCTGATCGCCATCGCGCTCGGCGTCCTGCTCGGTTACGTCGCCCCCGACACCGCCAAGGCGATGAAGTGGCTCGGCGACGCCTTCATCGCGCTCATCAAGATGATGATCGCGCCGATCATCTTCTGCACCATCGTGCACGGCATCGCGTCGATCGGCGACCTCAAGAAGGTCGGCCGCGTCGGCCTGAAGGCGCTGGTCTACTTCGAGGTCGTGTCCTCCCTCGCCCTCGTCATCGGCGTCATCGTCGGCGAGATCGTGCGGCCGGGTGCCGGCTTCGGCGCCACGGCGGAGCAGCTCGACGCCAAGGCGGTGGCCGGCTACGTCAGCAAGGCGCAGGCCGATTCGACGATCGCCCACATCATGGCGATCATCCCCAAGAGCTACTTCGACGCCTTCGCGGGCGGCGACCTCTTGCAGATCCTGCTGATCTCGGTCCTGACCGGCGTCGTCATCACGGGTCTGGGCGAGCGCGGCAAGCCGGCGACCCACGCCATCGAGGCGGCGGGCGAGATCTTCTTCCGCATCATCGGCATGATCGTGAAGCTCGCGCCGATCGGCGCCTTTGGCGCCATGGCCTATACGATCGGCCAGTACGGCATCGGCAAGCTCGGCAATCTCGCGGGCCTCGTCGCCACCTTCTACCTCACGAGCCTCCTGTTCGTGCTGGTGGTGCTCGGCCTGATCGCGCGCTTCTCCGGCTTCTCGATCATCAAGTTCCTGGCCTACATCAAGGACGAGCTCCTGATCGTGCTCGGCACTTCCTCGTCAGAGACGGTGCTGCCGCACATGATGCAGAAGATGAAGCGGCTGGGCGCCTCGGATTCGGTCGTCGGCCTCGTCATCCCGACCGGCTACTCGTTCAACCTCGACGGCACCAACATCTACATGACGCTGGCGACCCTGTTCCTGGCGCAGGCCGTGGGGGCGGATCTCAGCTTCGGGCAGTACGCCACCATCATCGCGGTCGCGATGCTGACCTCGAAGGGTGCTTCAGGCGTCACCGGCGCCGGCTTCATCACGCTGGCCGCCACGCTCGCGGCGATTCCCGGCAACCCGGTCCCGGTCGCCGCGATGGCGCTGATCCTCGGCATCGACAAGTTCATGTCGGAATGCCGCGCGCTCACCAACCTCGTCGGCAACGGCGTCGCCTGCGTGGTGGTCAGCCGCTGGGAGGGCGAACTCGATCCGGTCAAGCTGCGCGAGGTGATGGCCAATCCCCTCGCCATCGGCACCGAGATCGCCGACGAGAAGCCGGTTCCGGTCGCGCCCTAGGCGGATGGGTCGGCTTCGCATCGGCATCGATCTCGGCGGCACCAAGATCGCCGGGATCGCCCTCGATGCGTCGGGCCAGGTGCTGGCCGAGCGGCGCATCGCGACCCCGCGGGGCGAGTACGACGGCTCGCTCCGGGCCATCGCGGGCCTCGTCGCCGCGCTCGAGCACGCGGCCGGCGGGTCCGGGACCGTGGGGATCGGCATCCCCGGCGCGCTCGCGCCGGGGATGCCGATCCC
>NZ_JTHF01000193.1 GCF_001043895.1 Methylobacterium indicum | reverse complement strand
CTCGTCCAGGCGCTCAGCCAGAACGCCGCCCGGATCGGCGACATGGTCGGGATGATCTCGGGGATCGCCGGCCAGACCAATCTCCTGGCGCTCAACGCCACCATCGAGGCGGCGCGTGCCGGCGCCTCGATGGTGGCGTTGAGCGCCAGAAGGTTGGTCTGCGCGGCGATCGACGAGATCAGCCCGACCACGTCGCCGATGCGGGCGGTGGCCTCGGTCAGCGCCCGGACCTGATCGGCGGTCTGCCCGGCCTCCGTGACCGCGGCCCGGGCGAGACGGGCCGAGCTGTCAACCTGGCGGCCGATCTCCTGGACCGAGGCGCCGAGTTCCTCGGCCGCCACCGCCACGGTGCCGACATTCGACGAGGCCTGCTCGGCGGCCGCCGCCACGGTGGTCGATTGCGCGGCGGTCTCGCGGGCGGTCGCCGTCATGGTCTCGGCGGTGCCGCGCAATTCGCCCGCGGCGGTCGAGACGGTGGCGACCACGCCGGTGATCGCGGCTTCGAAGCCCCGGATCAGGTCGTCGAGCGCGGCGGCGCGGCGCATCCGGCGCAGCTCCTCGGCCTCGCTCTCGCCCCGCAGCCGCTCGCGCTCGATCGCGTTGTCGCGGAAGACCAGCACGGTGCGGGCCATCGCCCCGACCTCGTCGCGCCGCCCGGTCTCCGGCACCGGGAGGTCGGTGCGCCCCTCGGACAGCGCGGTCATCGCGGCGCGCAGGCGCTCCATCGGCCGCACGATCGAGCGGACGATCATCAGCGAGGCGCCGCCGAGGACGAGCACGATGAGGAGCGCCGCGAGGGCGAGGCGCTGGACCTGGGCGACGATCATCGCCCGCAGGTCGCTGACGTAGTCGCTGGTCCCGATGTAGAAATCGTAGGGCGCGTAGAAGCGGAAGAGCCCGATCTTCGGCACCGCGGCCGTCTCGCCCTCCGGGACCCAGGTATAGCGGAAGGTGGCTGCGCCGTCGCGCTTGGCCCGGGGCATCACGTCGGCGACGTAGCGGAAGCCGGTCGGATCGGTCACGCCCATCAGGTTGCGGCCGACCACCTTCGCGGCCGGGTGGGCGATCACCGTGCCGGTGCCATCGTTCACGAACAGGTAGTTGTCGCGCCCGTGCCGCATCGCCGCGATGTCGGCGAGCGCCGCCTCGCGGGACGCGGCCTCGGTGATCTCGCCCTTGATCGCCTTCTGCCGGTAGCGCTCGACGATGTTGGCGGCGGCCTCGGTGATCAGCGACAGACGCTCGATGCGCTGGGCCAGCATCGCCTCGTACTGGTAGTTGAGCGCGATCCCGCCGAGCGCGACCAGGCTCGTTGCGGCGAGCGCGATCAGCAAGGCGAACTTGCGGGGAAGGGTGAGCACGAACATGGGGCGGCCACTCCGGATCCGGACCCTGCCGGATGTCCGCCGGGAAATAGAAGGCGGGAAGTGAATGCCTGGTTTATTTTGTAGGTGATTGTGACGATGCGCGGATGTTCGCGAAAATCTTGCCGCTGCGGCACCGAATGCAAAAATCCGGCCGCCCTCGTGTCGTGGCGTCGCCGGCTGCACGGTCGATAGACGATGCGAGGCCCTAACCGACCCCGGCCCGCAGGCCCCCGCGCCGGCGTGCCGGCACCGCGACGGGCTCCACGGCCTCGCTGGGCGCGAGCGCCTGCGTCTCGCCTCTGGCGAGCGCCTGCGTCTCGCCGCGGGCGAGCGCCAGCACCATGCCGGTGAAGATCTGCTGCAATCCATCCGTCGTGAGCCGTCCGCCCGGCTTGTACCAGGTGCAGATGCCCGACAGCATCGCCAGGATGGCGAGCGTCGCCATCCGGGTATCCGCGAGGTGGAACTCGCCGGTGGCGCGGCCGTGATCGAGGATCTCGCCGAGCTTGCGCTCGTAGTCGCGCCGCATCGCCACCACGGCGGCGAGGTTGTCCGGCTCGAGGCTGCGCAGCTCCGAGTAGCAGATGAACACCTCCTGCGGCCGCGCGACGTGATAGGCGACGTGGAACTCCGTGAACCGGGTCAGCCGCGCTTCGGCGCTGCCCTCGGAGAGCAAAGCCGCGTCGAGGGCCGCGTGCAGGTCGAGCATGTGGCCGCGGATGAGGTCGAACAGGAATTCCTGCTTGTTGCGAAAATAGTTGTAGAGCGAGCCCTGCTGGATGCCGACCTCGGCCGCGAGCTGGCGCAGGCTCATCGCAGCGTAGCCGTGGGTGGCGATGAGGCTGAGTCCCGCCCGCCGGATGGCCTCCTCGGTCCGCGGTCCCGACGAGCCTGCGATACGCGCCATGCTGCCCTTAACCCTACGCTGACGGGGCGCCCGACCCCACGACTTTCGTCGCGCCAGTGTAGCACTTGACGCTCGGAAAAAAACAGTCGAACGTATTTCCAAGGCGGATGATCCGGACACATACCGGGCATCCGCCACAGGCAGAGCGGCGCCGGAGACGAGCGCGGCCGCCATCCCAGGGAGGGTCAGGCGTGGCGGAAACCCTTGCGGTTCGCCAGATCTCGTTGCGCTTCGGCGGCGTGAAGGCACTGACGGATGTCAGCTTCGCGGTCGAGAAGGGCGAGCTCTTTTCGATCATCGGCCCGAACGGCGCCGGCAAGACCTCGATGATCAACTGCATCTCGGGCCGCTACAAGCCGTCCGAGGGCCAGATCCTGCTCGACGGCCGCGACATCACCAAGGCGACGCCGAACCAGCGCCCGAAGCTCGGCATCGGCCGGACCTTCCAGAACCTCGCGCTGTTCCACCACATGACCGTGCTCGACAACATCCTGGTCGGGCGCCACCACCTGATGCGCAACAACTTCGTCACCGGCTCGCTCTACTGGCTGCCGGGGGTGCGGAGCGAGGAGCTGGCGCATCGCCGCCGGGTGGAGGAGATCATCGATTTCCTCGACCTCCAGGCCTACCGCAAGGCGCCGGCCGGCACCCTCTCCTACGGCTTGCGCAAGCGGGTGGAACTCGCCCGTGCCATGGCGCTGGAGCCCAAGCTCATCCTCCTCGACGAGCCGATGGCCGGCATGAACCTCGAGGAGAAGGAGGACATGGCCCGCTACATCGTCGATCTCAACGAGGAGTTCGGCATGACCGTCGTGATGATCGAGCACGACATGGGCGTGGTCATGGACATCTCGCATCGCGTCATGGTGCTCGATTTCGGCCGCCGCATCGCGCTCGGCCGCCCCGAGGCGGTTCTCGCCGATCCGCATGTGCGCAAAGCCTATCTCGGCGAGGACGACGAGGAGCCCGCAACGCTGGAACCCGCGAGGGCCGCGTCGTGACGACCGATTTCTCAAGCATCGCGCGTGAGGCCGACACCTTCCCCAAGCTCCTGCGCCGCAACGCCGCCGCGCATCCGGGCGAGGTCGCGCTCCGCGAAAAGATTTTTGGGCTGTGGCGCCCGACGACCTGGGCCGAGTACCACGCCCGGACCCGCGCCTTCGCGCTCGGCCTCTCCGATCTCGGGATCGACGGCGGCGACGTCGTCGGGCTCATTGGCGACAACCGGCCCGACTGGGTCGCTGGCGAGATCGCCGCCCACGCGCTTGGCGCCCTGTCGCTCGGCCTCTACCGCGACGCGCTCGAGGACGAGGTCCAATATCTCCTGGCCTTCGCCGAGGTGAAGGCGGTGATCGCCGAGGACGAGGAGCAGGTCGACAAGCTCCTCAACCTCGCCGACCAGGTGCCGAGCCTGCGCCACATCGTGTTCTGCGATCCCCGCGGGATGCGCAAATACGACGATCCCCGCCTGATCTCGGCCGACGCGCTCGCCGCCCGCGGCGAGGCGATGCATGCGGCCGATCCCGGCCTCTACGACCGCATGGTCGATGCGACCGATGCCGAGGCGGTGGCGATCCTCTGCACCACCTCGGGCACCACGGCGCGGCCGAAGCTGGCGATGCTGAGCGGCGGCCGGGTCCTGCGCCACTGCGCCCGCTACCTCGCCGCCGACCCGAAGGGGCCTGAGGACGATTACGTCTCGGTGCTGCCGCTGCCCTGGATCATGGAGCAGGTCTATGCGCTCGGCCAGGCTCTGCTCTCTCGCATGAAGGTCAACTTCGTCGAGGATGCCGACACGCTGATGCACGACTTCCGGGAGATCGCCCCGACCTTCGTGCTGTTCGCCCCGCGCGTCTGGGAAGCGGTTGCCGCCGACGTGCGCGCCCGGATGATGGACGCGTCCCCGTTCAAGCGCGCCCTCTACGAGCGCGGGATGAAGATGGGATTGGCCGCCCTCGACAAGGGCACGCGCTCTGGCGCCGCCGAGGCCCTGCTGTTCCGGGCCCTTCGCGATCGCCTCGGCTTCACGCGGCTCACCTCCGCGGCGACCGGCGGCGCGGCGCTCGGCCCCGACACGTTCCGGTTCTTCCGCGCCATGGGCGTGCCGTTGCGCCAGCTCTACGGGCAGACCGAGACGCTCGGCGCCTACACCCTGCACCGGGGCGAGACGGTCGATTTCGACACGGTCGGCGTGCCGTTCGACGACAGCATCGAGATCCGGGTGCTCGATCCCGACCGCAACGGCATCGGCGAGGTGCTGGCGCGCCACGCCAACATGTTCCACGGCTACTACAAGGCCGGCCCCGACACCCCGAGCGACGTGCGCGACGGCTGGATGCATACCGGCGACGCCGGCTACGTCGACAAGAAGGGCGAACTGGTCGTCATCGACCGGATCAAGGACCTCGCCGTCAACATCCACGGCGAGCGCTTCTCGCCGCAATACATCGAGAACAAGCTGAAGTTCAGCCCTTACGTCGCCGAGGCCGTCATCCTCGGCGCCGGGCGCGAGTACCTGGCGGCGCTGGTCTGCATCCGCTACGCGGTCGTCGCCAAATGGGCCGAGAAGAACCGCATCGCCTTCACCACCTATTCCGACCTCGCCGCGAAGCCGGCAGTGATCGACCTGATCCGCCGCGAGGTCGAGAAGGTCAACCAGGGCCTCACCGACGTACAGCGCGTCGCGAAGTTCGTGCTCCTCTACAAGGAGCTCGATGCCGATGACGGCGAATTGACCCGTACCCGCAAGGTCCGCCGCGGCGTCATCAACGAGAAGTACGGAGACCTGATCGACACGATCTATGCCGGGGCGCCGAGCTACCGGGTCGATACGGTGATCCGGTTCCAGGACGGCACGACGCAACGCATCCGCACCACCCTGCCGGTGATCGACCTCACGGTTTCTCCCGCCACCCTCGCCGCCGCCGAATAGGGCTAGCTTGAGAAGGGTCTCGCACCCATGAATACCCATCTCCTGCTCCAGCTCGTGGTCAACGGGCTGATCGTCGGCGCCCTCTACGGCGTGGTCGCGATGAGCTTCGTGCTGATCTACAAGGCCAGTCAGGTCGTGAACTTCGCGCAGGGCGAGTTCCTGCTGATCGGCGCCTGGGTGTGCTGGTGGCTGCTCACCACCTACCAGCTGCCGTTCCTCGTCGGCATGGGCATCACCTTCGCGTTCATGCTGGTCTTCGGCATCGCGCTGCAAGTCGTGGTGCTGCGGCCGCTGATCGGCGAGCCGATCATCTCGGTCATCATGGTGACGATCGGCCTGTCGATCTTCTTCCAGGCCCTGTGCAAGTGGCTGTTCGGCGTCTTCGCCCAGCCCTTCCCGCCGATCTTCCAGACCCAGTCGGTGTCGTTCCTCGGGCTCGAGATCCAGACCGTCTATCTGATGAGCCTCGGCATCTCGGTCGCCATGATGGCGGGCTTCGCCTGGTTCTTCCAGTATTCGAAGCACGGGCTCGCCATGCGGGCCACCGCCTTCAACCAGCAGGTGGCCCAGTCGCTGGGCATCTCGGTCCGCAACGTCTTCGCGATGGCCTGGGCGATCTCGGCGGTGGTGTCGTCGGTCGCCGGCATCGTGGTCGGCATCGTCAACGGCGTGTCGTCGGCCCTGTCGCTCTACGGCATCAAGGTGTTTCCGGCCGTCATCCTCGGCGGGCTCGACTCGGTCGTCGGCGCGGTCATCGGCGGCCTCGTCATCGGGGTGCTGGAGAACGTCGCGCAATATGTCGACGGCCAGTACCTGCACTGGGGCAACCTCTACGAGATCGTTCCCTTCTACGTCCTGGTGGTGATCCTGATGATCAAGCCCTACGGCCTGTTCGGCACCCGCGACATCGAGCGCGTCTGATGGCGACCCAGAGCCTGATTCCCGCCGGCGACTACCGCACCACGTATGCCGCCGACACCACCATCTTCCCCACCGCCGGCAGCCGCTATGCGGTCTGGGCGGGGCTGACCTTGCTCTGCTGCGCGCCCCTGGTGCTCGACCGCTACTGGCTGAGCCTGCTGATCCAGATCGGCTACTTCGCGGTGGCGGCTCTGGGACTCAACATCCTGGTCGGCTTCACCGGGCAGATCTCGATCGGGCACGCCGCCTTCTTCGGCTTCGGCGCCTTCGCGTCGGCCTGGCTGTCGAACAATTACGGGATCCCGGTCTTCTTCGCGATCCCGCTCGCCGGCGTCCTGACGACGGCGGTGGGCCTGATCTTCGGCCTGCCGGCAGCGCGGCTGAAGGGCCTCTACCTCGCCATCGCGACGCTCGCCGCGCAGTACATCCTGCAGGATTTCTTCGCCCGGGCGAACTGGTTCACCGGGGGCGTCGCCGGCACGGCGGCCGACGCCTTCTCGATCTTCGGCTTCGCTTTCGACACCGACCACCGCTACTTCTACGTGGTGCTGGCCTATTTGGTGCTGACCTTCGTGCTCGCCACCAACCTGATGCGCTCCCGCGACGGCCGGGCGCTGGTGGCGGTCCGCGACCACTACCTCTCGGCGGAGATGATGGGGATCAACCTCACCCGCTACCGCACCCTGTCCTTCGGGCTCTCGGCCTTCTTCGCCGGCATCGGCGGCGCGCTCTACGCGCATTACCTGCAATTCGTCTCGGTCGAGGGCTTCGGCATCCTGCTGTCGATCCAGTTCCTCGGCATGATCATCATCGGCGGCCTCGGCTCGATCATGGGCACGCTGATGGGCACCGCCTTCATGGTGCTGGTGCCCGAAGCCATGGGCTGGCTCACCGACGCGGTCCGCGGCTCGGCCCTCGACCGGGCCTTGTCGCTCAAGGACAACCTGTCCTTCCTGCGCGAGATGGCGATCGGGCTGGTGATCGTGCTCTTCCTGATGTTCGAGCCCGACGGACTCGCCCATCGCTGGCGCCAGATCAAGGCGTACTGGAAGCTGTATCCGTTCTCGCACTGACATCATCGACAAACAAGCCAGGCGGATCGCGGCCGGATCAAGGGGGACACTGACCACGAGCTCTCCCTTTCCCGGACGAATGGAACGAAGTGGAAGGAGATCCGGGATCCAGCACAAGATGTGCCGCGAAGCGGCTCAGCAGACTGCACCGTTGCAGGCAGTCGGTCGCTTCGCGAAGTTTTACAGCTGGATCCCGGATCTCCTTCCGCTGACGCTCCAGTCGTCCGGGAAAGGG
>NZ_JTHF01000192.1 GCF_001043895.1 Methylobacterium indicum | reverse complement strand
CGATATTTCGAGCCGCTTCGCGGCACTTCTCGTGCTGGATCCCGGATCTCCTTCCGCTTACGCTACAGTCGTCCGGGAAAGGGCGGTGTGCGCATGGCAAAGGGCGGTTTCGTCTATATGCTGGCGAGTGGGCGTAACGGCACGCTCTATCTCGGCTCGACGACCGATCTTTGCCGGAGGATCCACGAGCACCAGCAAGCTCACATACCTGGCTTCACGACGCGTTACGACGTGACTCATCTGGTCTGGTACGAGCACTACGAGCTGATCACGGATGCCCGCCATCGCGAATATGCGCTCAAGAAGTGGCGTCGTTCTTGGAAACTGTCGCTGATCGAGGCCATGAACCCAGACTGGCGCGACCTCTCAGCCGACCTCAACAATTAAAACAAAATCCCTCCTCCCACCCCTTTCCCGGACGACTGCAGCGAAGCGGAAGGAGATCCGGGATCCAGCACAAGAAGTGCCGCGAAGCGGCTCGAACTATCGGCGCGAACGCCGACACAGCCGCTTCGCTCCAGGCGGG
>NZ_JTHF01000191.1 GCF_001043895.1 Methylobacterium indicum | reverse complement strand
GGGGCGGACAAAGCGGCGGCGCGCCGGGGGGCAGCAGTGCCGCGCTGCCGACGCCCGATCCCGCCACGAGCTACGAATTGCTGCAGGATCCGGGCTCGCCGGTCTTCGGGCGCTACGGCGCGCTGCAATCCAAGAACGGCGACCTGCGCCAGCAGATTCTGGCCCAGGCGGCCCGGGGCGTCGGCATCCGGCAGGGCTTCGCCGAGGAGACGGCGCGGCTCAACGCCGAGCTCGACGGGGTCTACGGGGCGGAGCTCGACCGGCGCTACGACTTCGGACCGCTGATGATCGAGCGCCTCGTGGTGCCGCCGGTGATCACCGAGCTCCAGCGGCTCGGGGAGCGCGTCGGCGACCGCACGCTCTACCTGACGCTCGGCGCCTTCGAGATCGTCCGCCCGGCCCGCCTCGCGCTGCGGCCGCCGGACTGGCGCGACTACCTCTACAACACCGGCGTGCCGCCCGCCCCGCCGGGGCCGGCGGCGGCGGTGCGGCCGGAGGATTCCACCGAGGAGGGCGTCTGGTCGGTCGCGCTCGAGGCCGGCCTCGCGGTCGGCATCGCCGAGGCGAGGGCGAGCTTCGCGGCGAATTTCAACCGCCTCGACCGGGACTATACCGGGATGGGCCGCTACCACGACCTCGCCCGCAGCGGCGCCGTGAGCCTGCCGTCGGTCGATCGAACGAGCCATCCGGTCAGGATCGCGGCGGGCGGCGCCCGGGCCTTCGTCGGCGAGCGGATCATCCATCTGACGGTCAGCCCGAAGTTCCGGGCGGCCCCGCCGGCCGCCTTCCGGTGACGGGCCTCACCCGCCGCGCCCTCGTCGGCGGCGCCGGTCTTGCGGCTGGTCTTGCCGTTGGGATCGATGCGGGCCTGTCGTCGGCGGTGGCGGGCGCGGTCGATTCGGTGCGGGACGCCCCCACCGGCCGAGACCGGCTCTGGCTGACGCGGCCGGACGGGTCCGAGCTGCGCAGCCGCTTCCGCACCGGGGCCGGCCACGACCGGACCCAGATCCTGCTCCTGTCCTGGTTCATGCGCGACATCCGCGACGAGGGCCGGGCGGTCTGGATGGAGCCGAGCCTGTTCGACCTCCTGGCGGGCGTGCAGGCCAGCATGTCGGCGGTGCACGGGAGCCCCCTCCCCGTGATGGTGACGAGCGGCTACCGCACGCCCGAGCACAATGCCGCTTTGGAGAACGCCGCGCGCAACTCGATGCACCTCTACGGCTACGCCGCCGACATCCAGGTGCGCGGCTATCCGCCCCGCGCCGTGGCCCTCGCCGCCTCGTTCTTCTCCGGGGGCGGGATCGGCCTCTACGACAGCTTTACCCATCTCGACGTCTGGCAGCGCCGGACCTGGATCGGCCGCCCGGCGGCGGGCTGACGGCCCGCCGCCGCTCAGACGCGCCGGTGCCAGCCGGCATGCCGGGCGCCGCGCCCGCGGTATCCGGCGCGGTGCCAGGCGACATGACGATGCCAGCGGTACTGAGCGCGCCAGCGGTACCCGACCCAGCGGTGGCCGCCGAACCGCCGATCGGCCGGCGCAAGGGCGTAGGGACGGACGAGATACGGCCGGTAGACGAGGTTCGGCCGGCACCAGCCGTAGACGCCGCGGTGGAAGCCGGGGCCGCACCCGTCACGGGCCTCGGCGCTCGAACCGGCGAGGAGAAGCCCTCCGACGACAGCGCGCCACGCGGAACCCCTCGCCCTCCAGGTACTCGGCGAGCTGGGTGCGGATGTCGTCGTCGTCCTCGGCGATGGCGATGGCGGGACCGTCGATCATGCCCTGCGAGGAGAATCGGGACGGGCCGCCCGGCAACGCCGAAACGGGCGTTGTCACAAAACGTTACGAGCCGCCCGACCGTCCGTCACACGCGCGCGGTCCGGCCGCAATAGTCCGGCCGAACCCGATGGCAGGCCCCGCCGCCGATGCGCGGCGGCCGCCGACGAACACGGAAGGCTCCGGGATCATGACACTCCCCTACCCCGCATCGCCGGCCCGGCTCACCGCGGCAGCGCTCGCCGTCCTGACAACGGCCTTCGCACCGAGGGCCTTGGCGGTGCCGGCCGTGCAAGGCTCGCCCCATCGACCCCTCGGACACGCGGCCTCCCGGCAAGCCGCCCCCGCCCTACGCTCCGGCGACGGGTCCGAGACCTATCGCGGCTACCGGATCGAGATGGGCCGCGACGTCCCCAACGCCGAGATCGCCGCGTTGCAGCGGGCGGCGGAGCATCAGGTCGATCTCGTCGAGGCGACGGTTCTCGACCGCCGCACCAAGGCATTCCTGCGCCGCGTGCCGGTGGTGGTGGAAACGGGGTCCGGGGCCGGCAGCCATTACGATGGCGGCGACCGGGTGACCATCGCCGTCGCGGACCCGAACGACGTCCGCCCGATCCTGCTGCATGAATACATGCACGTCTATCATCTCAGGATCCTGCCCGGCGGCGTGACCAACCCGGACATCCTGGCCTTCTACGGGCGGGCCCGCGCGGGTGGGTTCTACCCGGCAGGTTCCTACGTGCTCGCCAACCCGAAAGAGTTCTTCGCCATGACCGCGAGCGTCTACCTGCACGGCCGGCTGGCCCGCGAGCCCTTCACTCGGGAGGAGCTGGGACGGACCCAACCGCTGTACTATCGATATCTCACCCGGCTGTTCGGCCCGGTCGGTGCGTGATCGGCAGCCGAACGGGCGTCGGGCCGGTCGCCCGCCATCGCGGGGACGGTGACGCGATCCCGCTCCGCGATCGCGGCCAGGTGGAACCGCATGGCCTCGACCAAGACGCCCCGTGCCGTCGGGGTCGCCGGCCATGTTCGACCGTGACCGCTTCGGCCGACCGCAACCAAGCGATATCTTGATTATTGTATTATTATATACCTGCGACGACCTCACCGTCGTCGAATAATCTGGCGTATCGATACGATTCATTTTAGAATCTGCGTCGATGCTACGGGCAGACCGTACCCCGCGCGTCCGGATGGGCCGGAACGCGGCAGCCGATTTCTGGAAAGCCCTCGTCATGGTTGCAAGCGTGCGGCGCAGATCTCGCGTCGCGAATGCAGCGGCATCGGTAATGGTCCTGGCTGCGCCCGCTTTCGGCCAGACGATCGAGGATGGGTCGGGGGCCAGGATCGGACCGGCGGACGCCGCGCTCGTCCTGGAGCTGGTCCAGCGAAACCTGACCGGTCCGGACGCCAAGGTTTCGGCTCTGCGGCGGAGCGGCGCCTCGCATATCTGCGGGTCGGTGAACGTCAAGAACCGCGATGGCCTCTAGACGGGCGAGCGGGGGTTCCTCGTCGATGTCCGAGCGCGGACCTTCGGTCGCGTCCCGGACGGGCCCGAACTCCTCGATCCGCGAGCCACGGGCTTTCGCGAGAAGGAGGCCATCCGTGAGAGCTACTTCCGGCTCTGCCTGGACGAGTGATCCGGTTCCATAAAAGTCTTGCGATCGGACCCGAGAGCTGATGTGGCGTTTGCGGAGAGCCGATCCTCGCCTCGCGCACCGTCGGTCGGAACGTGTTCGGGCTCGGCGCAGGAGCCGGCCGCCTCATCGCCCGGCGCAATTCGATGGGAAGAGCCGCGTCACGCACGCCATCGCGGCGTCATCCGCAGCACGGGCCGGGTTGCGCAGCTCCGGGCCCGGAAGGCGCCGAAGTCGGCGGTGTCCGGGGCGAAAACGAACGGACGCGAGCCCGTATGGGCGCCCAAGCGGTCGGGCACCTCGCCTGCACCACCGATGGTCCTTGCCACTCTCCAGTCCCATCGTCCGCCGCACGGGCGCGATCGGCTACTCGTCGTGAGACGCCGCGCCAGCCTGCAGCGCAACGCAGGTGCGCACCATGTCGCTCAACGTCAGTTCCTTGGTGTTGCCGATGTTGGCGGTCTCCTCCAGGCATCGCATGAAGTAGTCGCGGTTGAGGTCCGGCGAGAGCGCGGTCATGGCCTTGCCCATCCGGTTGGCGAAATCGATCTTGTCCGTCATCGAGGCTCTCGGCCAGACCGAAGCCAGATCGTCGACCTTGAGACCCGCCCAGGCTGGACCCGAAAATGCCGGTAGGCATGATAATAATACAATCATAATGCGTCGCATCGGCGCCTCCTTTCTCACCAGAGCTAGAAGAGGCCCGACCGACTGTCGAGGGCGGCGAAAGGACAATCTGGAACGGCCACCCGGTCGGTGGATCTACCGACATCCCGGCAGGCTGCCGAGCCGTGAGACGGAGCATCGGACATCCGCCGCGCTCGGCGCGGACCGTCCTAGCCGCCGAACGAACGTCCGCCGGTATGCATGACCCCGATGTCGCCGCTGGATTCGCCGTCATCGGCGCAATGGTGCGCGATCCGGACAGGGGGGACGCGATCGGGATAGCCAGGCGACGCGACCCGGATGACATTTTTCGAATGGAGTGCACCCGGTCGGGGCGCCCGGGCGGGAGGCGGCCTCATGGTCACGCAAGCCGAGGTGTGCGTCATCGGCGCCGGTCTCAGCGGTCTTTCGGCCGCCAAGGCCTTCCGGAGGCACGGGCATCGCGTCACGGTGCTCGAGCGCGGCCCGAATCTCGGCGGGGTGTGGGAGCCGTCGTACTGCCATCCCGACGTCCGGACGCAGACCCCGAAGGACAATCTACGCCTTCTGCGCCCTGCCGATGCCGGCCGGTTACCCGGAATGGCCGTCGGGCGCCCAAGTCTTCACCTATCTGCGCGCCTGTGCCGAACGGTTCGGCCTCGTCCCGCTGATCCGCACCGGAGAAGCGGTAAGCGGGCGGACCGGGGATGGGACGTGACGACGACCGGGGCCGACGCCGCCGCGCGCATGCAGGCCTACGATTTCGCCGCTTTCTGCACCGGCCGGTTCAGCCACGAGAACAAGCCCGTGCATCCCGGTGCCGAGGGATTCGAGGCGTCGGGCGGGCGGATCCTGCATTCGAGCGAGCATACCGATGCGGATCGGTCCGCGGCCGACGGATGCGCCGCTCGGCCGCCTGCGAGGTCGACTTCCTTTCCCCGGGTGCCGTCCCGGGCGCCTGGGCGTGCCCCGTCCAGGTCAGAGAAGGACGGACCGCGACACCCGAACGCGAGAAAGCCCGCCGGGCGTGAGCCGGGCGGGCTTCGTGGTTTCGATCGTGTCGAGGGAACGTGTGACGTGCTTGGCAGGTCTGGCGGTGACCGACTCTCCCGTGTCTTGAGACACAGTACCATAGGCGCTGGGGCGGTTAACGGCCGAGTTCGAGATGGGATCGGGTTCTGATCACCCCGCTCTGACCACCAGACCGGCCAAGCACGTTCGTTCGGCAAGCATGTCTTTCGCAGGCTGCAGCCTGTGGCTGCTCCGCGCGTCTTCAT
>NZ_JTHF01000190.1 GCF_001043895.1 Methylobacterium indicum | reverse complement strand
GGAACGTCTGGTTCCCGCACTGGGCGCGCCACCAGTCCGGCGCGCCGCTTGTCCTTCAGCCGGTAGCTCTCGCCGGTGATCGTCACCACGCTGGCGTGGTGCAGCACCCGGTCCAACATCGCCGCCGTCAGCACCGCGTCGCCGGCAAACGCCTGGTCCCACGCCCCGAACGAGAGGTTCGACGTCAGGATCATCGCGCCCCGCTCGTAGCGCTTGGCCGCCACCTGGAAGAACAGGTTCGCCTGCTCGCGCGCAAACGGCAGGTAGCCGATCTCGTCGACGATCAGCAGCCGGTAGAGGTTCACCGCCCGGTGCATCGCCTCCTTCAGGCGCCCCTGGCGCTGCGCCGTCTCCAGCATCAGGACCAGGTCCGCCGCACTGGTGAAGCGCACCTTCATCCCGCGCTGCGTCGCCAGGTAGCCGAGCGCGATCGCCAGATGCGTCTTGCCCACGCCGGACGGACCCAGGAACACCGCGTTCTGCGCCCGCTCCACGAAGGCCAGGCTGGCCAGTTCCTGGATCTGCGCCCGCGGCGCTCCGGTGGCGAAGCCGAAGTCGTAGCCCTCCAGCGTCTTCACCGCCGGGAACCCCGCCACCCGGGCGAACATCTCCCGTGCCCGGGTGCGCCGGGCCTCGCGTTCGGCGCGCAGCACCTCCTCCAGGAAGACGGCGTAGGGCGTGTCGCGCTCGGATGCCGCCTGCGCGAGCGCGCCGTAGGCCGCGGGCACCGCCTGCAGGCGCAGCTCGGCGCAGAGTTCGGCCAGGCGGGCATGCTGCAGGTCGCTCATGCCGGTTCTCCCGTCATCAG
>NZ_JTHF01000019.1 GCF_001043895.1 Methylobacterium indicum | reverse complement strand
CATAGGGCAGGCGCCGGTCGGGGTCGTGCGGCCCTCGTCCCACCCGCCCTCCGGCCTCGAACCGTCAGTCTCGCGCCGCCAGCCAGTCGCGCGCCAGGCGGGCATCCTCGCCCGCCTCGTCCAGGTCGTGGCCGACCGGAAGGACCCGTGCCGTGACGCGGGCGCCCGCCTGCCGGAGCCGCTCGGCGAGGATGGGGGTGTCGGAGGGGTGGCGTCGCGCGTCCGACGCACCGCCCAGCAGCAGGACGGGATAGCCGTCGAGTGACGGGAACGGCTCTTGCGGGCGCGGGGAGAGCGGGCGGAGAAGAACGGCACCCGAGGACAGCGCAGGCGCGTCCAGTATGGCCGCCGCCGCCATGACGGCGCCGTTGGAGAAGCCGACGAGGAGCGGGGGCCGGCCTTCACTCGCGGCGAGGCGGCGCAGGAGGTCGCAGAACTCATCGCATCGAGCCGCGAGGTCGGCGTGATCGAGGCTGCGGTCGGGATTGCGCCGGAAGAAGGCGTGGCCGCCCTCCCACGGAACCCGCCCGCGCACGAAGAGGCAGGCGCGCCCGCCCGCGACGCGCTGCCCGAAGCCGGTCAGCGAGCGCTCGGACCCGCCGCTCCCGTGGAGCAGCACGAGGGGAGCGCGACCATCCGCGGCGGCGCCCGATCGCACGACGTGGAACCCTGCCGTCTCCGCCATGCGCCCTCCCGGCTCGCCAGCGGTCCTTACCCCAGCCGCGAGGCGAGCGTGCGGGCGAAGGAATCGATATGGGCCGTCATCGCCGCCGCCGCCGCATCGGGATCGCTCCGGCGCAGGGCCGCGAGAATCACGGCATGCTCCTCGGCCACCTCGGCCTGGTGGTGGCCGGTGGCGAGCGAGAGAGCCCAGAACCGGACCGAGCGCCCGTGCAGCCCGGCCAGCACCTCGGCCAGCACCCGGTTGCCGGAGGCCTCGGCGATCACCGCGTGGAAGAGGCGATCCGATTCGAGGATCGCGTCGAGATCCGTCGGCGATGCGGCCAGCACCGCCTCCAGCCGCTCCAGGGCCTCGGCGCCGATCCGCGCGGCGGCGAGCGCGGCGCAGGGCGGCTCGGTCAGGCGGCGCACCTCGATCAGGTGGGCGAACTCGTCCATCGAGAGCGGCTGCACCAGGACACCCTTGCGGGGCAGGATCCGCACCAGCCCCTCGTGCATCAGCCGGTGCAGCGCCTGGTTCACCGGCGTGCGACCGAGGCCGAGCTCCGCGCAGAGACCGGATTCGTTCAGCGCGTCGCCGGGCTTCAGCCGCAGCGCGACGATGTCGTCCTTCAGCCGCCGATAGGCCTGCTCGTTCTGCGACAAGGTTGGGCACGAACCTGCCCGCTTTTCCACCACCGCCACCGCTCCGCTCGATCGCCGTCCCCATAGCACGGCCTGGACCCGACTTGCTGCCGCTTGTGAAATATCACAGGCATGGTAGTTGCAGAACCACACGCCGAGCGGCCGGAACCGGACCGCGGGAGAAGAGCGATGCCGAGGGTGGACGACGTGACCGCGCACGAATTGCAAGCGGGAGAGCTGGACGAGGGCTATCGCCGGGCGACGCTCCGGCTGATCCCGTTCCTGGTGTTCCTGTTCATCCTGGCCTGGATCGACCGGGTGAACGTGGGCTTTGCCAAGCTCCAGATGCTCTCCGACCTCAAGTTCAGCGAGGCGGTCTACGGCTTCGGCGCCGGCATCTTCTTCATCGGCTACTTCTTGTTCGAGGTGCCGAGCAACCTGCTGCTGGAGCGCATCGGCGCCCGCAAGACGCTGGCGCGCATCACCATCCTGTGGGGGCTCGCCTCGATGAGCCTCGCCTTCGTGCAATCGGAATGGGCCTTCTACGCCATCCGCTTCCTGCTCGGGGTGTTCGAGGCCGGGTTCTTCCCAGGCGTGGTGCTCTATCTCACCTACTGGTTCCCGAGCGCGAAGCGCTCGCGCATCAACGGCCTGTTCATGACCTCCTTCGCCATCGCGGGCGTGATCGGCGGGCCGCTGGCGGGCCTGATCATGGGCACGATGGGCGGCGTCGCCGGGATGGCGAACTGGCAGTGGCTGTTCATCCTGGAGGGCATCCCGTCGCTGATCGCGGGCGCGGCGGTGCTGGCCTTCCTGCCCGACCGGCCGAAGGACGCGCGGTGGCTCTCGCCGAAGGTGGCCGCCGCCATGACGGCGGTGGTCGCGGCGGAAGGGCGCGCCGCCGGCAAGGAGGCGAGCTTCAAGGCCGCGCTGCGCGACGGCCGGGTCTGGCTCTGCGCGCTGATCTACTTCTGCATCGTCAGCGGCAATGCCACGATCGCGTTCTGGACGCCCTCGATCATCAAGGAGATCGGCGTGCAGGGCTCGATCGCGATCGGCTTCCTCGCCGCCGTGCCGTTCATCGCCGGCACCGTCGCGATGGTGTGGACCGGCGCGCATTCCGACCGCACCGGCGAGCGCCGGCTGCACTGCGCCATCGCCAGCCTGATCGCCGCCGCGGGGCTCGCCGCCACCGGGGCGCTCATCGGCCACGCGGTGCTGGCCCTCCTCGCGCTCACCGTCGCGGCGATCGGCATCCTGGCCGCCTTCCCGGTCTTCTGGTCGCTGCCGCAGACATTCCTCGCCGGCACCGCGGCGGCGGGCGCCATCGCGGCGATCAACTCGATCGGCAACCTCGCGGGCTTCGTCGCCCCCTACGTGGTCGGCCTGTCGAACACGCTCACCGGCACGTCGAGCAACGGTCTCTACGTCGTCGCCGGCTTCGAGCTGCTGGCCGGGCTCCTGGTGCTGGGCTTCGCCCGCTGGCGCGAGGGCGCGTTCGCCGATCTGGCTCCGGCGGAGTGAGACGGTTTCGGGTTGATCTGGTCGAAGGACAGTAAAGCGCTCGTCCCCTCTCCCGTGTGGGAGAGGGGTCGGGGGTGAGGGTGATACGCTTCAGTATGAAGCATTGAGCGTCGTGCTGGCAGCGGGACATTTCAGACTACTTGCGGAGCCGTATCACCCTCGTGCGATCTTCGATCGCCCCTACCCCTCCCCCACACCTTGCAGCGATACCGGGCAAGGATCTCTGGCAAGCCCGGCATCGCCTGGAGAGGGGATCCCGCGCTTTACTGATTTTCGAATAGATCAGGCCTTCATTGCATCAAAGGATTCCCACACCATGCTGACCTTCCATCGCGAGGCCGCCGGCCGCCGGGACACGATCGCGGTCGCTCCCGAGGCGCTGGTGATCGCCGGCTGGGCCGGCCGGGACGAGGCGGCGATCCGCCACCACATCGACGAGCTCGCGGCGATCGGCGTGCCGCCGCCCTCCTCGGTGCCGGTCTATTACCGCGCCGCCGCCGCGACGCTGACGCAAGGCGCCCGCCTCGAGGTTCTGGGTCCCGATTCCTCGGGCGAAGCCGAGCCGGTGATCGTCTCCCTCGCCGACGGGCTCTGGCTCGGGCTCGGCTCCGACCACACCGACCGCAAGGCCGAGACGGTCGGCATCGCGCTCTCCAAGCAGATGTGCGGCAAGCCGGTCGGCACCGGCCTCTGGCGCCTCGACGAGGTCGAAGATCACTGGGACGACCTGATCCTGCGCTCCTACGCCGTCATCGACGGCGAGCGGGTTCTGTATCAGGAAGGCCGGCTGACGGCCTTGCGCACGCCCGCCGACCTGATGGCGCGTCGCCCCGGCGGGCCGGAATTTCCCCCCGGCACGGTGATGTTCGGCGGGACCCTCGGGGCGATCGGCGGCATCCGGCCGGCTGATCGGTTCGAGATGGAGCTGGAGGATCCGGTGATGAGGCGCACGCTCGCCCACGTCTACGACATCGCCGTCCTGCCCGTCGTGGCCTGATGGCGGTCACCGCGCTCGCCGGGATCGGGGACGCCGCCTTCTGGGCGGCGCTCCTCGCCAAGATGCTGGCGAGCGCCGGGATCGTGGTCCTCGCCTCGCTGGCGGTCGAGCGGACCGGACCCCTCGTCGGGGCGATGATCGCGACGCTGCCGGTCTCGGCCGGGCCGGCCTACCTCTTCCTCGCCCTCGACCACGACGCGGCGTTCCTGCGCGACAGCGCGGTGGCGAGCCTGCCCGCCATCGCCGCCACCGCCCTGTTCATCGCCGCCTACGCCGCCCTGGCCCGCCGGCACGGCGTCGCCCTCGCACTCGCGGCGGCGCTCGCGGTCTGGCTCGTCTCGGCGCTCGTCCTGACCCGTCTCGGCCTCGGCCTGGCGGGTGGGGGAGCCGCAGCCGTGCTGGTGATCCTCGCCTGCATCGCCCTCTGTCGGAGCCTTCGCGTCACCGGCCCCCTGCCGTCGCGCCGGGGACGGCGGCGGGATATCCTGATCCGGGCCGGCATCGTCATGAGCGTCGTCGTCGCGGTGGTGCTGGCCGGGCGGCTCGCCGGCCCGGGGGCCGCCGGCATCCTGGCCTTCGCCCCGGTGGTGATGGTGAGCCTGGCGGTGATCCTGCATCCGCGCCTCGGCGGGGCGGCGACCGCGACGGTGCTGATCCTGAGCCTGCCGGGGCTCCTCGGCTTCGTGGCGGCCCTGCTCGCCCTCGCCCTCACGGTCGAACGGCTGGGGCCCGCCCTTGCCCTGTCGCTCGCCCTTCTGATCAACGTCGGCTGGAACGGCGGAATTCTGCTCGCCGGCCGCCCACGCCCCCGTGCCTGACCCGGAGACCCACCGATGAGCACCGTCCGCGACGACCTGGAGCGCCGCCTCGCCCTGATCGAGGAGCCGGCGAGCCGCCACGTCTTCACCAAGCTCTACCCGGAGGCTGCCCGCGCCGCCGCCGACGCGTCGGACGCCCGCCGCAAGGCCGGCCTGTCCCTGGGCGCCCTCGACGGGGCCATCGTGTCGATCAAGGACCTGTTCGACGTGCAGGGCGAGGCGACCACCGCCGGCTCGTCGCTGCGCCGCCGGGCCGAGGCCGCGCTCCAGGACGCACCGACCGTCGCCCGCCTGCGCCGCGCCGGCGCGGTGGTCGTCGGAAAAACCAACATGTCCGAGTTCGCCTTCTCGGGCCTCGGCCTCAATCCGCATTGGGGCACCCCCGGCAACGCCGCCGATCCGAGCCTGGTGCCGGGCGGCTCGTCCTCCGGGGCCGGCGTCTCGGCGGCACTCGGCACCACCGATATCGCGATCGGCACCGATACCGGCGGGTCGATCCGCATCCCGGCCTCGCTCAACGGCGTCGTCGGCTTCAAGCCCACCGCCCGCCGGGTGCCGCTCGCCGGTGCCTTCCCGCTCTCGCCCTCGCTCGATTCGATCGGCCCGCTCGCCCGCTCGGTCGAGGCCTGCGCCGCCACCGACGCGGTGCTGGCCGGCGAGGAGTATCGCCCGCTCACGGCGTTCCCCTTGCGCGACCTGCGGATCGGCGTGCCCCGCGGCCTCCTCTTCACCGAGACCGAGGCGGTGGTGGCGCAGGCCTTCGAGGCCGCCCTCTCGCGCCTGAGCGCGGCCGGCGCGCGGGTCCACGACACCGCCTTCGACGACCTCCTCGCCCGCATGGCCGAGGCGACGGCGGCGGGCCCGATCGCCGCGATCGAGGCCGCCGAGATCCATGCCGACTGGCTCGACGCCGAGGCCTCGGCCTTCGACCCGCGGGTGCATGCTCGCATCACCCGCGGCCGCACCGTGACGGCGGCGGCCTATATCCGGATGATGCGTTCCCGCGCCGGCCTGATCGAGGCCGGCGACGAGCGGCTCGCCCCCCTCGACGTGCTGGCCCTGCCGGCGACCGCCATCACCGCACCGAGCATTGCCGCGGTGGCGGAGGACGACGCCGAGTTCTCGCGCCTCAACCTCCTGATGCTCCGCAACACGATGGTGGGGAACCTGTTCGACCTGACCGGCATCTCGCTGCCGCTCCCCGGCCAAGCCAAGCCCGTCGGCCTGATGCTGCTCGCCCGCCACGGCCACGACCGGCGGCTCCTCGAGATCGCCGCGGGGGTCGAGGCGGCGTTGCGGGGGTGAGACCCCGTTCGATTCGGTCCCGATGCAAGGGCTGGTTGCGGAACGCCGCACGACGACGTCCTTCGATCCAACCGTCCTCGCGAGATCCCAACAAAAAAGCACCGCGAGCCGTCTCGGGCCCGCGGTGCCGGACATGGGCCGAGCGGTGGATTACGCCGCCTGGCAGCCCAGATGTGCCGCCACGGTGGTGACCCGCGAACCGACCATCTTCACCGCATCGCGCAACTCGTCCCCGCTGACGCCGAAGTGATCGGCCCAGTAGGCGCGGTCGTCCGGGCAATGAATATCGATGTGCTGGGCGAAACGAGGCTTGAGACCGTCCTGGGAGGCGGACATGGATATTCCTCGACTGTCGAATGAGCCAGTAGCCGCTGGCGCGGGACGCTCGGCGTCGCGTCTCTGAACAACGCCCGAATGACGGGAAAGTTGCCGGCTCGCCGCTCTGCCCGCCGCCGTCGGAGACGGTGGCCGGTGGGTGCGCTGGTGGGAATCGCGCGGGGCTGATACCCGCTCCGGTCGTCCGATTCCCCACTCGTCCAGGACTCGACCATGCCCCGTTTCCGTCCCGCCCTCGCGGCGCTCCTGCTCGCGACCGTCTCCCTCGCCGGTCCCGCCATCGCCCGCGAGATGCCGCAGGGACCGGCGAACCAGACCACGGCGCCGCCAGCCGCCGCCACCAAGGCCAACGTGGTGATCCTCGCCACCGGCGGCACCATCGCGGGCGCGGGGGCGGACGCCACCAACAGCGCGACCTACCAGGCCGCCAAGGTACCGGTGGACAAGCTGATCGCCGCGATCCCGTCCCTCGGGGAACTGGCGAACGTCCGCGGCGAGCAGGTGTTCCAGATCGCCTCCGAGAGCTTCACCAACGCGCAGCTGGTGCAGCTCGCCAAGCGGGTCTCCCAGCTCCTGAAGCAGGACGACGTCGACGGCGTGGTCATCACCCACGGCACCGATACCCTGGAGGAGACCGCCTACTTCCTCGACCTCGTGGTGAAGAGCGACAAGCCGATCGTCGTCGTCGGCTCGATGCGCCCCTCGACCGCGCTGTCGGCCGACGGCGCCCTCAACCTGACCGACGCCGTCGCCACCGCGGCGAACCCGGCCTCCCGGGGCAAGGGCGTGCTGGTGACGATGAACGACGAGATCCAGGCCGGCCGCGACGTGACGAAGCGCGTCAACATCAAGCCGAGCGCGTTCTTCAGCCAGTGGGGCCCGCTCGGCATGGTGGTCGAGGGCAAGACCTACTGGTTCCGCGCGCCCGTGAAGCGGCACGGCACGTCGTCCGAGTTCGATATCGACACGATCGACACCCTGCCGGAGGTCGCCATCGTCTACGGCTCGGGCAATATGAACCCGGCCGCCTACACCTCGGCCGTCCAGGCCGGCGCCAAGGCGATCGTCAACGCCGGCACCGGCAACGGCTCGGTGGCGGGCTACCTCGTCGACACCCTCAAGGACCTTCGCGCCAAGGGCACGATCGTCATCCGCTCCTCGCGCGTCGGCGACGGCTTCGTTCTTCGCAACGCCGAGCAGCCCGACGACAAGTACGACTGGGTGGTGGCCCACGACCTGAACCCGCAGAAGGCCAAGATCCTCGCCGCCGTCGCGATGACCAAGACCAGCGACACCAAGGAGCTGCAGCGGATTTTTTGGGAATACTGACGAAAATTTGTCTTTTGGTAGATATCGTCGCTCCTCGATGGAACCGACCAGACAATCGAACGCCATCGAGGAACGATCGAAAATCTTGCGGGTCGATCGAGACATGGCACTCGAGATCGACCCGTTGACGGTGATCGCGACCTTCGAGCGAAGGACGGTCGCTGCCGGTAGGACCTGCCTCGGGATTCGTTGCGAGTTGCGAGCCTGACCGTGCCGGTACCGTACAGGTCGGAGTCGACCCGACCTGTTTCAGCCTGCCATCTCCTTGAGATGAGGGGCTGGCATCCTCCCCGGGCGGCACCGTCGCCGCCTGGGACATCCGCGTGACGAATCCAAGTCGTGAAGCTCCCGTCCGCCGGATCGTGCTGGTGGCGAATGTCGCGGCGGGCTCCCTGGTCGATGGTGGCCTGACGCCCGACGCCCTCCGCAGCCGCCTGGACGCGGCCGGCCTCACGGTCGTACCGGAGCCGCGCCCCGATGCGCCGCTGCCGGAGCGGCTGGCGGCCGCGGCCGAACTCCCGGGCATCGACGCCGTGGCGGTGGCCGGGGGCGACGGGACGCTGGCCTGTGCGGCGCAGGCGCTGACCGGCCGAGAGGTCCCGCTCGGCATCCTGCCGCTCGGCACGATGAACCTGCTCGCCAAGGATCTCGGCCTCCCCCTCGACCTCGATGCGGCGATCGCCGTCCTGGCGACCGGCACGATGCGGGCGATCGATGCCGGCGAGGTCAACGGCCACGTCTTCCTGATCAACTCGGTGCTCGGCCTCCCGGCCCGGATGGCCCGCCACCGCGAGGCCAAGCGCGGGCGGATGGGATTTCTCGACATGGTGCGCATGGGAGCCGGCCTCCTGCGCCATCTCGGGCGCTACCCGCGGGAGCGCGCCGTCCTGACTATCGCGGGTGAGACCCGCCGGGTGCGCTTCCGGACGCTCGCGGTCGTCTGCGGCGACTATCGGGAAGGGTTGGGCCAGGTTCTCTCGCGCGCGGGCGTCGACGGCGGCCACCTCACGCTCTACCTCGTCGAGACCCTGTCGGCGGCGCGGCTCGTGCGGCTCGGGCTCGGTTTCGCGATCGGCGAGTGGCGCCGGCTGCCCGACCTCGAACGGCACGAGACCGACGCCCTGACGCTCGATGCCCGCAAGGCCCTGCGGGTCATGAACGACGGAGAGGTCGTGCTGATCGCCCCACCCCTGCGCTACCGCCTCCGCGCCTCCGCCCTCCGCGTCCTCGTGCCGGCGGAGGAGCCCCGGTGAGGCGGATCGCCCATATCTCGGACCTGCATTTCGGCCGTACCGACCCCGCGGTGGTGGAAGGCCTGGTGGCGGAACTGACCCGCGACCAGCCGGACCTGATCATCATCTCGGGCGACTTCACGATGCGGGCCCGCACCCGGGAATACCTGGAGGCGAAAGCCTTCCTCGACCGGCTGCCCCATCCCTGGATCGCCGTGCCGGGCAACCACGACATCTCGCCGTTCCGGCTCTGGCAGCGCTTCTTCCATCCGTTCCGGCGCTACAAGCGCTACGTCGCGCCCGAGACCGAGCCGGTCTTCCAGGACGACGAGATCGCGGTGATCTGCCTCAACACGGTGCGGACCTGGGCGCCGGAGACCGACTGGTCGCAGGGCAAGATCACCCGAGCGCAGATCCGCCGCACGGAAGCCAAGCTCGACGCCCTGCCGCCCGGGCTGTTTCGCATCGTGGTCGGCCACCATCCCTTCATGCCGCCGCCCTGGGACGAGGAGGCGCGCCTGGTCGGCCGGGCCGACGAGGCCCTCGACGCCTTCCGGCGCCACGATGTCGGGCTGACGCTGGCCGGCCATCTCCATCGCGGCTATGCCCGCTTCGCCGAGCCGACCCCGGACGGCCCGAAGGCGGAACTCGACCGGCCGGTGGCCGAGGCGAGCGCCCGGCGCCTGCTCGCCGTACAGGCCGGTTCCGCCACCTCGACGCGGCTGCGCGGTAACGAGCCCAACGCCTATAACCGCATCATCGTGGAGAACGGGGTCGCCACCGTGCAGGTGCGGCTGTGGACCGGCACCGATTGGTGCGACGCCGCCGAATCGGGTGCGGCGCGGTGCGCGGCGAAGGAGTGAGGCCAGGATCCTGCGTCTAGATCGTCGAGATCGTCCCGGCCATCACCGCCGTCACCTCGATCTCGACCTTCATCTCCGGCCGCAGCAGCCCGGCGACGACCACCAGCGTCGCGGCCGGGCGGATCTCCCGCAGCACCCGGCCGCAGACGGTGAGCACCGCCTCGGCGTCGGCCCGGTCGGTGAGGTAGTAGGTGGCGCGCACGACGTGCTCCAGCGACGTTCCCGCCTGTTCGAGCACGCCCGCGATGGTGCGCCAGCACGCCTCCGCCTGCGCCCCGGCCTCCTCCGGCATCGTCATCGTGGCGTAATCGTAGCCGGTGGTGCCGGCCACGAACACGAAGCCGTTCTGCACCACCGCGCGGGAATAGCCGTAGTCCCGCTCGAAGCTCGACCCGCCGTCGATGCGCCGCCGCATGCCCTGCCCTCCCGATTCGTGAGGGAGAGAGCATGGCGCGTCAGCCGACCTCGCTCCAGCCCGAGAATCCGGCGAGCGGCTCCTGGTCGTAGGCCGCCATCAGGGCCCGCATGGCGCCCTCGTCCCGCAGGCGGTCCTCCCTGGCCAAAGCCGCCAGCCCCTCGAAGAAGCCCTCGCGGCGGAGCGCCGGGGTGAAGGTCAGAGTGAAGCGCACGGGCTCGTCGCCGCGATTGGCGAAGGCGTGCGGCTCGCCGGGGCGCACCAGCACGAAGTCGCCCGGTCCGGCCGTCACGTCGCGGTCGTTCAGCCGCAGGGTGAGCGCGCCCTCATGCACCTCGAACGCCTCGGTGAGCCGGGCGTGGCGGTGCAGCCCGGCCCCCGGCGAGCGGGCGGCCAGGGTGACGGCGTAGATGCCGATCGCGTCGCTGGTGGCGTCGCTGCGGGCGAGGTAGCGCACCTGCATCCCGCCGATCGTGGCGCCGGTGCCGGGTTCGGGTCTGTCCATGGTGGAGCTCCTGACTGTGAGCGCCGGAGACAACGCCGCTTCAGGGTTTGAGGATGCGGATCAAGGTGACCATCGCGCCGATGATGGCGACGGTCTGCAAGCCGACCGCACCGATCATCCACTTGGCAAGCTCGGCCCGAGTTTCAGAGAGCTGCGCCTTGAACTCAGAGCGCAGATTCTTCTCCATCCCCTGTAGATCGCCGGCGAAGGCTTTGTGGTCGGCACGGAGATCAGCGAATTCGGCACGCAGGCTCGTCTCGACCCCTTTGATCTCGACGCGCAGACCTGTCTCGACCTCTTTGATCTCGGCGCTCAGGCCTGTCTCGACCCTTTTAATCTCGGCGCCCAGGCCTGTCTCGACCCTTTTAATCTCAGCGCTTAGGCCTGTCTCGACCCTTTTAATCTCGGCGCTCAGGCCTGTCTCGACCTCTTTGATCTCAGCGCGCAGGCCCGTCTCAACGGCCTTGATGTCAGCGCGAAGAGCTGCCTCCGACGCTTTCACGTCCGATTTCGTCGCGAGATCGCCCTGTACCGCATCGGAAATCGCCTCGGCGAACCCTTCCGCCTGATCTGGCGGCAGCTTCGCCTTGTCCCGCAGGGTGCGGGCGAGCTTCAGCGTATCGAAGGCGACGGCAGTCATGCGGCGTACCCGGGCACGCGATCGTACCGCAATCGAAGATAGCACCTCGACCGTTTCACCGCCATCCTTCCCCAACGTAAAAAGCCCCGCCCGGATCGCTCCGGGCGGGGCTCGTCATTCACTCAGGCCGTTGAGGTCTCAAGCCTTACTCGGCCGCGACCTTATGGGCCTGCGACCCGTCGGTATAGGTCTCGGCCTTCAGGCGCTGGCCCGGCGCGGCGCGGCCCGGCAGCGGCGGCAGGGCCTTGGCCTTCTCGAGATCGATGCCGGCGCCTTCCGCGACGCGGCGGCCGTAATCCTCGTCGGCGTGCCAGAAATGCCAGACCATCCGGAGCTGGATCGCCTCGGGGCATTCCTTCATGTCGGCGACGAGGTTGGCGATCAGGTCCTCGCGCTCCCACTCCTCGAAGGAGCGGTAGCGCACGCCGGCCTGGGTGTAGTCGTCCTCGGTGCGGCTGGTCTGGTAGCGGCCGAGCTGGCCCTCGACCGGCTGGTGGTACTCCTTCGCGGGCTTGGGCGCCTCGCGCAGGCCCTGACCGATCGTGCTCGGCTCGTAGTTGATGTGCTTGTTCTCGCCGACGCCGTCGACATAGAACGTCATCTGGCCGTCGCGCTGGTTGGTGGCGGTCTTCACGCCCGGGGCCGGCGCGTTGATCGGCAGTTGCAGGTAGTTCGGGCCGACGCGGTAGCGCTGGGTGTCCGAGTAGGACAGGGTGCGCCCCTGGAGCATCTTGTCGTCCGAGAAGTCGATCCCGTCGACCAGCACGCCGGTGCCGAAGGCCGATTGCTCGACATCGGCGAAGAAGTTGTCCGGCACCCGGTCGAGCACCATGCGGCCGCAGGGCAGAAGCGGGAACTGGTCCACCGGCCACAGCTTGGTGTCGTCGAGCGGATCGAACGACAGGTGGTCGTTCGGGCCGTCCGGCATGATCTGCACCGCGAACTCCCATTCGGGGAAGTTGCCGGCGGCGATGTTGTCGTACAGGTCCTTGGTCGCATGGCCGACGTCGCGGCCCTGGATCTCGGCGGCCTGGGCCGAGGTCAGGTTGCGCACGCCCTGCTTGGGCGTCCAGTGGAACTTGCAGAGATGCGCCACGCCCTGGTCGTTGACCAGCTTGTAGGTGTTGACGCCCGAGCCTTCCATCTCACGGTAGTTGGCCGGGATGCCCCAGGGCGACTTCAGGTGCGTCACCATGTGGATCGACTCGGGATGCGCCGCCACGAAGTCGAAGAAGCGCCAGGCCTCCTGGCGGTTGGTCACCGGATCCGGCTTGAAGGCGTGGATCATGTCCGGGAACTTGATCGCGTCCCGGATGAAGAAGACCTTCAGGTTGTTGCCGACGAGGTCCCAGTTGCCGTCGACGGTCTTGAACTTCACCGCGAAGCCGCGCGGATCGCGGGCGGTCTCGGGGCTCTCCTTGGCGCCGGCGACGGTCGAGAAGCGCACGAACATCGGCGTCTTGACGCCGGTCTCGTTGAGGACGCGGGCGCGGGTGTACTTGGAAGCCGGCTCGCCGCCGATCGTGCCGTAGGCCTCGAAATAGCCGTGGGCGCCGGCGCCGCGGGCATGGACCACGCGCTCGGGGATCCGCTCACGGTCGAAATGGGTGATCTTCTCGATGAACTGGTAGTTCTCGAGGGTCGCCGGGCCACGCTCGCCGACCGTGCGCAGGCTCTGATTGTCGCGGACCGGATGGCCCTGGCGGGTCGTCAGGATCGGGCGTTGGTCGCTCATGGAAACTCCTCTGACGTGCAGGCGCGGGGTGCCCGAACGAAACCCCTCCGGGGACACCGCGCGAGGACCGCTCACATGGGGTGGGTGGGCTCGCAGCCCAACACCCTGGAACTGGTCTCGCTCCAACGTATGACCCCCGCATGACCCGAAAACAAATGCATCGTTACGAAGTTTGCGATAGACGCAGCCTATGAATGTCTCAGGCCTGTCCCTGCGGGATCTCGAATACGTCGTGGCGGTGGCCGAGGAGGGCCATTTCGGCCGCGCCGCCGAGCGCTGCGCCGTCAGCCAGCCGACCTTGAGCGTGCAGGTGCGCAAGCTCGAGGAGTTCCTGGGGATCGCCCTGTTCGAGCGCGCGAACCGCCGGGTGCTGCTGACGCCGGGCGGGCAGGCGGTGGTGCGCCAGGCCCGGGCCGTGCTGGCTGAGGCGCGGGCGCTGCTGCTCGTCGCCCGCGAGGGCGGCAGCGGGGAGAACCTGCGGGGCCGTCTCGTCCTCGCGGCGATCCAGACGCTCGGGCCCTACCTGTTTCCGAAGGTGCTGCGGGACCTGCGCGAGGCCTTCCCGGATCTCGCCCTCGCCCTCAGCGAGGGGCGAACCGCCGAGATTCTGGATGCCCTGCGCGAGGGCCGGGTCGACGCCGCGCTCGTGTCCCTGCCGGTCCCGGAGGCCGGGCTCGCGGTCGTGCCGTTGTTCGACGAGCCGTTCCTGCTCGCCTGTCCGGCCGAGCATGCCCTGGCCACCGGCCCGGCGCCGCGGGCCGGCGACCTCGCCGGCACGGACCTGCTGCTCCTCGACGAGGGCAATTGCCTGCGCGACCAGGCGGCGGCGGCGTGCGGCGCCGGCCCGGCGAGCGGGCGCCACGCCACCAGCCTCGAGACCCTGCGCTCGATGGTGGCGGCGGGCGCCGGCTACACCCTGCTTCCGGCGCTCGCCGCCCCGCCCGGGCCGGACCCGACCGGCCTCACGATCTGCCGGGGCTTCGGGCCGGAAGGCCCCCGGCGCACCATCGCGCTCGCCTGGCGGGCGAGCGATCCCCGCGGCGAGGGGCTGGCCGAGCTCGCCGCCTTCTTCCGGCGGCATGCGCCGCACGCAACGCTGCCCCTCCGTCAGCCGGTTGCGGCCGGTCCGCGCGGCGACAGGGGCGCGATTTCCGTATAGCGCCACGGCGCAACGCCGCGACGGTCAGGGCCCTCGCGGCGATTCCCCGTCACACTGCATTCTGGATGCCATGACCTCCGCCTCGCCGGCCTCGTCCCGCCCGCTCGTGCAGAGGGCGGCCCTGTGGGCGGGTCTCGTCCTGGCATCCGGCGCCCTGGCGGCCCTGTTCCAGTTCGCCGGCTTCCCGGCCGCCCTCCTGCTGGGACCGATGCTCGCAGCCATCACGTTCGGGGTGCGCGGCGCTCCCATCCGGGTGCCGAAGGTCGGCTTCCAGGCGGCGCAGGCGACGATCGGATGCCTCGTCGCCCACGCGGTCAACGCCTCGATCGTCGCGACCCTCCTGGAGGACGGGCTCCTGATCCTGGCGGTGGTCGGCGTCACCGTGGTGGCCTCGGCGATGACGGGCTGGATCCTCACCCGCATCCGCCTTCTGCCCGGCACCACCGCGGCCTGGGGCTCGTCGCCCGGCGGCGCCTCCGCCATGGTGGCGATGGCGGAGGAGTTCGGCGCCGATCCGCGCCTCGTCGCCTTCATGCAGTATGTCCGGGTCGCCTGCGTGGCGCTCACCGCCTCGGTGGTGGCCCGGCTGCTGGCCGGGGGCAACGGCGCGCTGCCGGGGGCCGGCATGGAGCCGGCGCCGCTCGCGGTCCTCGCGACCCTCGCGGTAGCCGGGCTCGGCGCCTGGGCGGGCCTGCGCCTGCGCGTCCCGGCCGGCGCCATGATCGGCCCGCTGGTGCTGGGCGCCGCGCTCCACGCCACCGGGCTCGTCGGCATGGTCCTGCCGTCCTGGCTTCTCGCGCTGGCCTATGCGGGCATCGGCTGGACGGTGGGCCTGCGCTTCACCCCCGCCACCGTGCGGGCGACGATCCACGCCCTCCCGGCGGTCCTGGTCGCGACCTTCGGGCTGATCGGTCTCTGCGGCATGTGGGCCTGGGGCCTGACCTTCCTGCTGCCGATCGACCTCCTGACCGCCTATCTGGCGACGAGCCCGGGCGGCCTCGATTCGGTGGCGATCATCGCCGTCGGCACCCATTCGGACGTGTCCTTCGTCCTGGCGGTGCAGACCCTGCGGCTCCTCATCGTCATCGTCACCGGGCCGCTGGTGGCGAGATGGATCTCCCGGAGCGCCGGAGAGGTCCGCTAAGCCCGTCTGCGTCGTCAGGCCTGCCCGGCACAGACGCTGCCGTCCCGCTTCGTCATCCTGGGGCCGCGCGGCCCCAGGATGACGCGGCGAGTGCCAGTCCGGTCGGCTCACTCGGACAGGCTCAGAGGCCGATCGGCACCTGTCAAGCTCGCATCCCGCAACGAAACCCGCTATTCAGCGGCCTCCGAGGCGGCTCTCGCCGTCCGTTCCAGACATGACGTAAAGCCGTGCACGACTACATCAAGAAGATCCTCGGCGCCCGCGTCTACGACGTCGCCATCGAGAGCCCGCTCGACCCGATGCCGCGCCTGTCGCAGCGCCTCGGCGCGCAGGTGCTGCTCAAGCGCGAGGACCTGCAGCCGGTCTTCTCGTTCAAGCTGCGCGGCGCCTACAACAAGATGGCGAGCCTGGCGCCGGAGGCGCTCGCCCGCGGCGTGATCTGCGCCTCGGCCGGCAACCACGCGCAAGGGGTGGCGCTCGCCGCCAAGCGCCTCGGCGTCACGGCGGTGATCGTGATGCCGCGCACCACCCCGGCGATCAAGGTCGAGGGCGTGAAGTCCCGCGGCGGCCAGGTCGTGCTGCACGGCGACGCCTTCGACGAGGCCTACGCCCACGCCAAGACGCTGGAGGCCGAGCAGGGCCTGACCTTCATCCATCCCTACGACGACCCCGACGTGATCGCCGGCCAGGGCACGATCGGGCTCGAGATCCTGCGCCAGCACGGCGAGCCGATCGAGGCGGTCTTCGTGCCGATCGGCGGCGGCGGCCTCGCGGCGGGTGTGGCCACCTTCATCAAGTTCATGCGGCCCGAGACCAGGGTCATCGGCGTCGAGCCGGCGGACGCCGCCAGCATGAAGGCGGCGATCGAGGCCGACGAGCGGGTGGTGCTCGATTCGGTCGGTCTGTTCGCCGACGGCGTCGCCGTGCGCCAGGCCGGGGAAGAGACCTTCCGGCTCTGCCGCCAGTATCTCGACGAGGTGATCACCGTCGACACCGACGCGATCTGCGCCGCGGTCAAGGACGTGTTCGACGACACCCGCGCCATGTCCGAGCCGTCGGGGGCGCTGGCGCTGGCCGGCCTCAAGGAATACGCCGCCCGCGGCGGCCTCGGCTCCGGCGCCCTGGTGGCGATCAACAGCGGCGCCAACCTCAACTTCGACCGGCTGCGCCACATCGCCGAGCGGGCCGAGATCGGCGAGCGGCGGGAAGCCCTGTTCGCCGTCACCATCCCGGAGCGGGCCGGCAGCTACCGCGCCTTCATCCGGGCGCTCGGCCGGCGCGCCATCACCGAGTTCAACTACCGCTACGCGCCGGGCGCCGAGGCGCAGATCTTCGTCGGCGTGCAGCTCTCCGGCGGGCGGGCCGAGAAGGAGGCCCTGGTCGAGGAACTGCGCCGCCTCGGCTACCCGATCGTCGACCTCACCGACAACGAGGTGGCCAAGCTCCACGTCCGCTACATGGTCGGCGGCCGGGTGACCGGCCTCGCCGACGAGCGGCTCCTGCGCTTCGAGTTCCCGGAGCGGCCGGGCGCGCTGCTGAAGTTCCTCGACAGCCTCGGCGTGACCTGGAACATCTCGCTGTTCCACTACCGCAACCACGGTGCCGATTACGGCCGGGTGCTCGCCGGCATCCAGGTGCCGGAGGCCGAGCGCGGCCGCTTCGCCGCGGCGCTCGCGGAACTCGGCTACGAGCATGTCGACGAGACCGACAACGCCGCCTACCGGCTCTTCCTCGACGGGCAGCCGCGAGCGGTGCCGCCCCGAGAGGCGATCGCGGCGCCAGCCGCCTGATCCGGGAACCGCCGCAAAGCCGTCATCCCGCGCGGGCATGACGGCCGCCTTGACGCCGCCGCGCCGCCGGTTCACCTCCGCCCGATGCCTCCGCTCCTCGCCCTGCCCTTCCCCGCCATCGACCCCGTTGCGGTCGCGATCGGGCCCTTGCAGATCAAGTGGTACGCCCTCGCCTACATCGTGGGCCTGGTGGGCGGCTGGTTCTACGCCAAGCGCCTCGTCTCGGCGCCCTCGCTGTGGGGCGCGGTGCGCCGGCCGACGCCGCTCGACATCGACGACCTGATCGTCTGGGTCGCGCTCGGCGTCGTGCTCGGCGGGCGGATCGGCTACGTGCTGTTCTACAACCTCGCCGCCTACCTCTCCCACCCGGCCGAGATCCTGGCGATCTGGCGCGGCGGGATGTCGTTCCACGGCGGCTTCCTCGGGGCGGTCCTGGCGCTGGTCCTGTTCTCCCGCCGCCGCGGCCTCAACACCTACGCGATGCTCGACCTCGCCTCCGTGGTGGTGCCGATCGGGCTGTTCTTCGGCCGCATCGCGAACTTCGTGAACGGCGAGTTGTGGGGCCGGCCGGCGCCGGACTTTCCCTACGCCATCGTCTTTCCGAACGGCGGCCCGCTGCCGCGCCATCCGAGCCAGCTCTACGAGGCCGTCGCCGAGGGGCTGGTGCTGTTCGTCCTGATGGCGATCGCGGTGCGCCGCGTCGGCTTCCGCAGGCCCGGGCTGCTCGGGGGCCTGTTCGTCGTCGGCTACGCCATCGCCCGCACCACCTGCGAGTTCTTCCGCGAGCCCGATCCGCAGCTCGGCTTCCTGTTCGGCACCCATGTCGAGGCGTTCGGCGGCGGCATCACCATGGGGATGCTGCTCTGCGTGCCGATGCTGATCGTCGGTGCGATCTTCATCGTTCGCGCCCTGCGCGGCGACACCCGGCCGCGGGCCCGGCTCGCACCGGACGCCGCCGGGCCCGGGTCGTCCGAGGCGACATCCACGTGAGCGGAACGCCGCTCCTCGGCGAGTTGCGCCGCCTGATCGCCCACGAGGGCCCGATCTCCGTCGAGCGCTACATGGCGCTCTGCCTCGGCCATCCGGTCCACGGCTATTACCGCACCCGCGATCCCCTCGGCGCGGCGGGCGACTTCACCACCGCGCCGGAGATCAGCCAGATCTTCGGCGAGCTTCTCGGCCTCTGGACCGCGGAGGTCTGGCACGGCCTCGGCCGGCCGGGGGCCTTTCGCCTCGTCGAGCTCGGCCCCGGCCGCGGCACGCTGATGGCCGATGCCCTGCGCGCCCTGCGCGCCGCCGCCCCCGATTGCCTGGCGGCGGCCGACCTGCACCTCGTCGAGACGAGCCCGGTGCTGCGCGCGGCCCAGGCCCGGGCGCTCACGGGCGCCGCCCCGACCTGGCACAACGGGATCGATACCCTGCCGGGCGGCCCGATGATCGCGCTCGCCAACGAGTTCTTCGACGCGCTGCCGGTGCGCCAGTACCAGCGCACCGCGCGCGGCTGGTGCGAGCGCCGGATCGGCCTCGGGCCCGACGACGCCCTCGCCTTCGGCTTGAGCCCGGATCCGACGCCCGAGATCGCCGCGGACGGCGCGGACGGCGCGATCCTGACCCTGCCGGCCGTCGCCCTCGACCTCGCCCGCCAGCTCGCCGGCCGGCTCGCCCGCGCGGGCGGGGCGCTCCTCGCCATCGATTACGGCGACCTCTACGGCGGCACTGCCGACACGCTCCAGGCGGTGGCCCGGCACCGTTTCGCCGATCCCCTGGCCGCCCCCGGCGAGACCGACCTCACCGCGCAGGTCGATTTCGCCGCGCTCGCCCGCGCCGCCGCGGGGGAAGGCGCCGTGGTGCACGGGCCGGTGACGCAGGCCGACTTTCTCCTCTCGCTCGGCCTCGCCCAGCGGGCGGAGCGCCTCGCCGCCCGGGCGAACCCGGCCCAGGCCGCCGCCGTCAGGGCCGGGGCCGAGCGCCTGACCGACCGGGCGACCCGGGGCATGGGCCACCTGTTCAAGGTGATGGGGCTCGCCGGCCCGAACCAGCCCGCGCTTCCCGGTCTCTAGATTCCCGCTTTCGACACGATTGCCGGGCGATGGTGCGGAATGCCCCGTGAGGACGACTCCACCATGGTCATCGACGCGCCCGCCCTGCAGCTTCCCGGCATCCGCCACGCCTTCTTCACCCGGCAAGGCGGGGTGTCGGAGGGACTCTACGCCTCCCTCAACGGCGGCCTCGGCTCGGGCGACGATCCCGAGCGGGTGCGCGAGAACCGCCGCCGCATGACCGAGCACCTCGGGCTGCCCCCCGAGAATCTGGTCAGCGTCTACCAGATCCACTCGGCCGAGGCCGTGACGGTCGAGGCGCCCTTCCCCGAGCGTCCCCGCGCCGACGCGATGGCGACCCGGGTGCCGGGTCTGGGTCTCGGCATCCTCACCGCCGATTGCGGGCCGATCCTGTTCGCCGATCCGCAGAATCGCGTCGTCGGTGCGGCCCATGCCGGCTGGAAGGGCGCCCTCACCGGCGTGATCGAGGCGACGCTCGCGGCCATGGAGGGCCTCGGCGCCGATCGCGCCCGAACCGTCGCCGTGCTCGGCCCGACGATCGGGGCTTCCGCCTACGAGGTCGGGCCGGAATTCCGCGAGCGGTTCGAGGCGGCGGATGCGGAGAATGCCCGCTACTTCGCCGCGAGCCCGGAGCGGCCCTCCCACAGCCTGTTCGACCTGCCCGCCTACATCGTCGCGCGGCTGCAGCGCGCCGGGATCGGCACCGTGGCCGATCTCGGCCTGTGCACCTACGCCGACCCGGAGCGGTTCTTCAGCTACCGCCGCACGACCCATCGCCGGGAGTCCGATTACGGCCGCCTCGTCTCGGCGATCACGCTTGCCCCCGACGTCGCCCGCTAACGTCGCCTCCTGACCTGGCACCCTGCCCCGCCGCGGGTGCGATTCCGCACCCGAATCGCCCCCACTAGGGCGTCGTTCGGCATTCGTTAGGATTGCTGGGGCAAGCGTAGAAAAAAAATATGTGCGCGGATGAACCTTGGCCGTTCGCGCGCGTTAAGGGGGATAAGGAGCCAAGGGAATGCTCGCGATGAACAGCCGTTAAGGCCGCGGTGAAACTCACCAGCGTTGTCGCGAGGACACAGCTTTCACCGGGCTGCCGGGGTATGTCGAAGACACTGCTTCGGATGACCACCGACCCGAAAACGGGCGTGGCCGCCGCCGCATAGTAGGAAGGACCAGTTTCCCATGAAGTCGCTTCTCAAGAGCGCTACCGCCCTCGCCGGCATCCTCGTCGCCGGTTCGGCCCTCGCCGCCGACCTGCCGCGTCGCGTTGCCCCCCCGCCGGTCTTCACCCCGGTGCCAGTCTTCACCTGGACGGGCTTCTACGCCGGTTTCAACGCCGGTTACGGCTTCAACACCGCTGACACCCGCGCCCCGACCGTGATCGGCGTGCCGGCCGGCACCACCGCCGCCAACAGCGTGTTCATCAACCAGTTCGGCCAGCCGGCCACTGGCGTCGTCGCCTTCGGCAACCGCAACAGCAACGACGGCTTCGTCGGCGGCGGCCAGATCGGCTACAACTACCAGTTCACCCCGGGCTCGGGCGTGGTCGTGGGTATCGAGGCCGACGCCCAGTACGTCGACTTCGGCCGCAGCCGCAACCGCTTCGCCTTCGCCACCGTCGCCGGCGGCGGGATCGCCCCGGGCACCCAGGTGTTCAACCCGAACGGCATCTCG
>NZ_JTHF01000189.1 GCF_001043895.1 Methylobacterium indicum | reverse complement strand
CGCCCGCCGGGCGGCGGCGGGGGAGGGGGCGGCAGCGGCGAGGCCGGCGACGGCGGGCAGGACGGCGAGGATTCGTTCCGCTTCGTCCTCACCCGCGAGGAGTTCCTGGAACTCTTCCTCGAGGATCTCGAACTGCCCGACCTCGCCAAGCGCCGTCTCGCGGTGGTCGAGACCGCGACCCTGCGCCGGGCCGGCTACACGGTCTCGGGTTCGCCCGCCAACCTCTCGATCGGCCGGACCCTGCGCAACTCGCTGTCGCGGCGCATCGCCCTGAAGCGGCCCAAGGCGGCCGAGACCGCGGCGCTTGAGGAGGAGATCCGGGCGCTCGAGGAGAGCGAGCCCGACGCCGCGATCCTCGACGAGATGCGGGCGGAGCTGGAGCGCCTGCGCACCCGCTCGCACCGCATCCCCTACGTCGACCCGATCGACCTGCGCTACCGGCGCTTCGAGCCCTACCCGCGGCCGGTGGCCCAGGCGGTGATGTTCTGCCTGATGGACGTCTCGGGCTCGATGACCGAGCACATGAAGGACCTCGCCAAGCGGTTCTACATCCTGCTGCACATCTTCCTGACCCGGCGCTACAAGCACGTCGAGATCGTCTTCATCCGCCACACCGACCACGCCAAGGAGGTCGACGAGGAGACGTTCTTCGGCTCGCGCGAGACCGGCGGCACGCTGGTCTCCTCGGCGCTGGTCGAGATGAAGCGGATCATCGCCGAGCGCTACAGCCCGGACGACTGGAACATCTACGCGGCCCAGGCCTCGGACGGCGACAACGTGTCGAGCGATGGCGCCACCTCGCAGGACCTGCTGCGCTCGGCGATCCTGCCGGCCTGCCAGTACTTCGCCTATCTGGAGGTCGGCGACGAGGGCGGGCCGCGGGCGGGCTTCGTCGAGCACCGCACCACGCTGTGGCGCACCTACGAGCCGGTGGCAAAGGCCAACTCGGTCCTGGCGATGCGCAAGGTCAACCATCGCCGGGACATCTACCCGGTCTTCCGCGAGCTCTTCTCGCGCAACAAGGCCGGCCAGGAGGCTGCGGCACCCTGACGGCCGCGACGACGGCGCGGCCCCGGCTCCGGGCCGCGCCCGCTTGAACGACGATCCGCATCCCGCCGCGGGATGTTTTCAGGTACCGGGAGGTTCGACGCCCGATGAGTTCCGCCACCTTCGGCACGCGGCCCGCGAGCCCGGCCGTCATCGCCAGGACCGCCCCGCTCTTCACCGGCAACGACTGGGACTTCGACACCATCCGGCGCATCCACGACGCCTGCGAGGCGATCGCCGGACCGGAGCTCGGCCTGAGCTGGTACCCCAACCAGATCGAGATCATCACCGCCGAGCAGATGCTCGACGCCTACGCGTCGATCGGCATGCCCCTGTTCTACAAGCACTGGTCGTTCGGCAAGCACTTCGCGCAGCACGAGGCCGGCTACCGCCGCGGCCTGATGGGGCTCGCCTACGAGATCGTCATCAACTCCGACCCGTGCATCTCCTACATCATGGAGGAGAACACGGCGACGATGCAGACGCTCGTCATCGCGCATGCCGCCTTCGGCCATAACCATTTCTTCAAGAACAACTACCTGTTTCGCCAGTGGACGGATGCCGAGGGCATCCTCGACTACCTCGACTTCGCCAAGACCTTCATTACCCGGTGCGAGGAGCGCTACGGCCACAACGCCGTCGAATCGGTGCTGGACGCCGCCCACGCCCTGATGAACCAGGGCGTCCACCGCTACCCGCGCAAGAAGCGCCCCGACCTCTCCTCCGAGCAGCGCCGCGAGCGCGAGCGGCAGGAGCACCAGGAGCGGATGTACAACGACCTCTGGCGCACCCTGCCGGCCAAGAGCCCGACCGGCAAGCCGGACCCGAGCGCCGAGCGGCGCAGGGCACTGCTGGAATTGCCCCAGGAGAACATCCTCTACTTCCTGGAGAAGGCGGCGCCGCGGCTCCAGCCCTGGCAGCGCGAGATCCTGCGCATCGTCCGCCACGTCGCGCAGTATTTCTACCCGCAGCGCCAGACCAAGGTGATGAACGAGGGCTGCGCCACCTACAACCACTACCGGATCATGACCCGCCTGTCCGAGACCGGGCAGATCGACGAGGCGGCCTACCTCGAATTCCTGCAATCCCACACCAACGTCATCCGCCAGCCGAACTACGACGACCGGAGCTATGGCGGCCACAACCCCTACGCCATCGGCTTTGCCATGATGACGGACATCGCCCGCATCTGCACCGATCCGACCGAGGAGGACCGGGCCTGGTTCCCCGACATCGCCGGCAGCGGCGACGCGATGGGAGTGCTGCGCGACGTCTGGGCGAATTACCGCGACGAGAGCTTCATCGCCCAGTTCCTCAGCCCGCGTCTGATGCGCCAGCTGCGGCTGTTCCACGTCACCGACGATCCCGACAAGCCGGAACTCCGCGTCGAGGCGATCCACGACGAGCGCGGCTACCGGAAGCTGCGCCGGGCCTTCGCCCGGCAATACGACGTCGCCTGGCTCGACCCCGACATCGAGGTGGTCGACGTCGATCTGGAAGGCGACCGCAAGCTGATCCTGCACCACAAGGTGCTCAACCGCGTGCTCCTCAACAAGGACGATGCGAACCGGGTGCTCCAGCACCTCGCCGACCTCTGGGGCTACGACGTGCTGATGAAGGAGGTCGACACCACGACCGGCGCGGTGCTGAAGGAGCACACCGCGAGCGCGCGCCCGACCTTCTTCTGATCGGCAACGCCGCGGGCGGCCGCGACGAGGGCGTCAACCGTCCGGCCGCCCCCCCTCGATCAGGTCGCGCTGACGCGTGAGGGCGTCGCCGACGAAGTCGAGGAAGGCGCGCACCCGGGCGGCGCGGCGCAGGTCGGGATGGGTGAGGAGCCACAGGCCCGCCGCCAGTTCGGGCTCGGGTTCGGAGAGCCGCACGAGCCCGGGCCGGGGATCGCCGATGACACAGGGCAGGGGGCCGATCCCGATGCCGGATTCGACCGCGTCCGCCAGCCCCTGCACGGTGTCGAGGCGCAGGATCACCCGCTCGGGCGCCGTGCGCTCCTGGACGTAGCGGGCCGCCGCCGCGGCGCCGAGGCGGGGCGCGGGCGAGACCCAGCGCTGTGCATCGAGCGGCACGCTCCTATCGAGGTCGGCCCGGCCGTAGAGCGCCCAGGCGATGGTGGCGAGGCGCCGGCCGACCAGCGTGTCGGGCGGGTCGTTGGTGGCGCGCAGCGCCACGTCGGCGTCGCGCTTGGCGAGGTTGAGCGCCTGCTCGGACACCACGACGTCGAGGCGCACCTCCGGGCAGCGGGCGCAGAACTCCGCGAGGATCGGCGTCAGGAGACCGGTCAGGAGCGAGGCCGCGGTGGTGACGCGCAGCTCCCCGGCCGGGGTGAGGCCGCAGCTCTCGATCCGCCGGGTGAAGGCGAGCACGTCCTCCTCCATCCGGGCGGCGATCCGCACCATCTCCTCGGCCGCCGGGGTCGGCACGTAGCCGGTGCGGTGGCGCTCGAAGAGCGGTGTGCGCAGCGACGCCTCGATCTGGCCGAGCCGCCGGAAGGCGGTGGAGTGGTTGATGCCGAGCCGCTCGGCGGCCTGGGTCAGGCCGCGCTGATCGAAGATGGCCTTCACCAGCCGAAAATCGTCCCAGGCGAGGGGAGCAGTCACGGGGATCTCCCGACCTTGCGCGCCTGCAAGCGCGGGCTTGCAACATAGGGGATTTCGTCGGCGCCCGCGATCCGCGATGGTCCGCCCCACGCAAGTCACGACATTGGCAGGAGATCGCGCGATGGCGAAGGTTCTGGTCCTCTACTATTCGACCTACGGCCATATCGAGCAGATGGCGCAGGCGGTGGCTGAGGGCGCCCGGGAGGCGGGCGCCGAGGTGGCGGTCAAGCGGGTGCCGGAACTGGTGCCGGAGGAGGTCGCCCGCAACGCCCATTACAAGCTCGACCAAGCGGCGCCGATCGCCACCGTGGACGAGCTGCCGGGCTACGACGCGATCATCATCGGCACGCCGACCCGCTTCGGCAACATGGCCGCGCAGATGAAGAACTTCATCGACCAGACCGGCGGCCTGTGGGCCAAGGGCGCGCTGGTCGGCAAGGTCGGGGCGGTCTTCACCTCCACGGCCTCGCAGCATGGCGGCCAGGAATCCACGATCCTCAGCGTCCACACCGTCCTGCTGCACCAGGGTATGGTGGTGGTCGGCCTGCCCTACAGCTTCCAGGGCCAGCTCGGCACCGACGAGGTGATGGGCAATTCGCCCTACGGCGCCTCCACCATCGCGGGCGGCGACGGCAGCCGCCAGCCGAGCGCGGTGGAGCTGGAAGGCGCCCGCTTCCAGGGCCGCCACGTCGCCGGTCTCGCCGCGAAGCTCGCCAGCTGAGCACCGGACCGGCCAAAGAAAAAGCCCGGACGGATCCGGGCTTCGAGGCGGAAGGTCGATGGGGGCTTGAGTGACCTTCTAGACCCCTACAACGCGCCTTCCGCGGATCCGGTTCCGCGGGAGGCGCGAATTTTTTGGGGTGCCGTCAGCGCGGCGCGGCGGCGCGGCCGAGGCGGTCGCGGATCGCCTCGCCGAGGCCGTCCGCGGGGATCGGCGCGACCGCGATCACCGCGGGACCGGCGGCGTCGAGCCTTCGCAGGTAGCCGAAGAGGTGGGAGGCCGCCTCGGCAAGGTCGCCGGCCGGACTGAGGTTGAGCGACAGGAGCGCCCGGTCGAGGCCGGCCGGGGCCGCAGAACCGAACAGCAGGGCGGCCTCGCCGGACAGGATCTCCGTCGCGTCGAGGCGCATCGCGGCCCGGGGCGCGTAGTGCGAGGCGAGGAGCCCCGGAGAAACCGGCGCCGATCCGGCCGGCACCGACGGCAGGGCGAGAGGCCGGCCGAGCACGGCCTCGATGCTCGCGCGCGGCACGCCGCCCGGGCGCAGCAGCACCGGCGGGCCGTCGAGGCAGGCGACGATGGTCGATTCGACCCCGACCGGGCAGGCGCCGCCGTCGAGGATCGCGGCGATCCGGCCGTCGAGGTCGCCGAGCACGTGGTCGGCCTCGGTCGGGCTCACGCGCCCCGAGCGGTTGGCCGAGGGTGCCGCCACCGGACAGCCCGCCGCCGCCAGCACCGCGCGGGCGAGGGGACTGCCGGGGACCCTCAGGGCCACGCTCGGCAGGCCGGCCCGGGCGAGGTCGCAGACGCGGCCGCCCGAGGCCGCCGGGACCACCAGGGTCAGCGGCCCGGGCCAGAACGCCTGCGCGAGAGCCAGGGCGTCCGCGCCGAACTCGCCCTCCCGCCGGGCCGCCGCGAGGTCCGGCAGGTGGGCGATCAGCGGGTTGAATCGCGGCCGCTCCTTGGCGGCGTAGATCGCCGCCACCGCCTTGGGATCGCCGGCATCGGCGCCAAGCCCGTAGACGGTCTCGGTCGGAATCGCGACGAGCTTACCCGCCCGCAGCAGGGCACCGGCCTCGGCGAGGCCCGCGGCATCGGCGGAGAGGCGCTGGGTCGCCATTGACCCGCGATCATCGTTCACGTCTAAACTGTCGGTCACCATGCCGCCGGCCGTAACGTCGGCGGCGGCCGCACGTCAAATCCAAAGGGCGGCGCCCGGGGTCCCGCGCGGCGGGTTCCTCCGCGGTCGACCGCCCGACCCGCTCCCCGGGGAGGAGCCCTCGATGACCTATCGCGCGCCCGTGGCCGAGATGGCCTTCACCCTCCGGCACGTCGCCGGGCTCGACCGCGCCATCGCGGAGGGCCTGCACGGGGACCTCTCCGACGATCTCGTCGACACGATCCTGGACGAGGCCGGCCGCTTCGCCAACGACGTGGTGGCGCCGCTCAACACGGTCGGCGACCGCCACGGCACCCCGCTCAAGGACGGCGTGGTCACCATGCCGCCGGGCTACCGGGAGGCCTACCGCGCCTGGACCGAGGGCGGCTGGAACGCGCTCCCGGGCCCGGTCGAGTATGGCGGCCAGGGCTTGCCGATCCTGCTCAACGCCGCCTGCATCGAGATGTGGAATTCCGCCGCGATGGCCTTCGGCCTCGGCCCGCTGCTGACCGCCGGCGGCGTCGAGGCGCTGAGCCGCCACGGCAGCGAGGAATTGCGCGCCCGCTACCTCGAGAAGCTGGTCTCGGGCGAGTGGACCGCCACCATGAACCTCACCGAGCCGCAGGCCGGCTCGGACCTCTCGGTGATGCGCACCCGGGCCGAGCCCGCAGGCGACGGCTCCTACCGGATCTCGGGCGAGAAGATCTACATCACCTGGGGCGAGCACGACCTCACCGACAACATCGTGCATCTCGTTCTGGCGCGGCTGCCCGACGCGCCTCCCGGCACCCGCGGCATCTCGCTGTTCCTGGTGCCGAAGGTGCTGCCGGACGGCTCGCGCAACGCGCTCAAATGTGCGGGCATCGAGCACAAGCTCGGCATCCACGGCTCGCCGACCTGCACCATGGTGTATGACGGCGCCACCGGCTGGCTCGTCGGCGAGGCCAACCGGGGGCTGGCCTGCATGTTCACGATGATGAACAACGCCCGCCTCGGCGTCGGCCTCCAGGGCGTCGCCATCGCCGAGCGGGCCTATCAGCAGGCGCTGTCCTATGCCCGCGACCGCCGCCAGGGCCGGGCGGCCTCCGCCACCGAGGGCGCGAGCGCGATCATCGACCATCCGGACGTGCAGCGCATGCTGCTCACCATGAAGGCCCTGACCGGCGCCTCCCGGGGTATCTGCTACCTGACGGCGGAAGCGATCGACCGCGCGCACCGGGCGCCGGACGAGGCGGCCCGCAAGGCGGCGCAGGCCCGGGCCTCGCTGCTGACCCCGGTGGCGAAGGCATTCTCGACCGATATCGGCATCGAGGTCGCCTCGCTCGGCATCCAGGTCCATGGCGGCATGGGCTTCGTCGAGGAGACCGGCGCGGCCCAGCACCTGCGCGACGCCCGCATCGCGGCGATCTATGAGGGCACCAACGGCATCCAGGCGATCGACCTCGTCACCCGCAAGCTGCCGCTGGAGAACGGCGCGGTGGTCCGCGGCCAGATCGCCGCAATGCGCCTCATCGCCGAGCGGGTGCTGAAGGAGGGCGGTCCCGGCTTCGGCCACACCGCCCCGCGGCTGCGCGAGACGATCGAAGCGCTCGACCGGGCGACGGGCTACCTTCTGAAGGCGCTGGGCTCCAACCGGCCCGACGAGGCCCTGGCCGGCGCGACGCCGTATCTCCGCCTGTTCGGCCTGGCGCAAGGCGGTACCTGCCTGGCGCAGGCGGCCCTCGCGGCGAACGCCGCGGTCAAGGACGGCGCGACCGATCCCGCCCACCCGGCCCGCATCGCGCTCGCCCGGTTCTTCGCCGAGAACCTCGCCACCGCGTCGCGCGGCCTGGAGGAGACGGTGACCGGCGGCGGCGGCTTCCTGCAGGATGGGGTGCTGGCGCTGGCGGGGTGAGGGAGCCGGGTCGCATACGCCCGGACTCATCCCCTCCGGGTCATCCCGGGGCCGCGCAGTGGAACCCGGGATCCATAGCCGCCGAGGATGCAGGATGAAGCGGAAGGCCAGCCGCCTCGTTCGGTACCGTCAGCGGTTATGGATCCCGGGTTCTCGGCTTCGCCGAGCCCCGGGATGACATGGAGGATTTCAGCTAGGCCGACTCGTCACGAAAGATCCTGCGTCCAGGCCGCAATCCCGAGGGTTCCATGACCGACCACGTCCGCATCACCGACCAGCCCGGCGGTGTCCGCCTCGTGCAGCTCGCCCGCCCCGAGAAGAAGAACGCGCTGACCGGCGCGATGTACGACGCCATGCGGGAGGCGCTGGAGGGCGCCGACCGCGAGGGATCGGGCGTCGGCGCGGTGGTGTTCGCCGGGTCGGAGGGCGTGTTCACCGCCGGCAACGACATCGCGGATTTCGTCGCCCGGGCGGAAAAATCCTTCGGGGAGGCGCCGTCGCTGCGTTTCATCCGCCAGCTCGCCGTGACCCGTACCCCGATGGTGGCGGCGGTGGACGGGCTCGCGGTCGGGGTCGGGACGACGCTGACCTATCACTGCGACCTCGTCTACGTCGCGCCGGCCGCCACCTTCCGGATGCCCTTCGTCGATCTCGGCCTCGTGCCGGAGGCCGCCTCCAGCTACCTGCTGCCGCGCCGGGTCGGCGTGGCGAAGGCCACCGAACTGCTGCTCCTCGGCGAGGCCTACGGGGCCGACGAGGCGGTGCGGCTCGGCCTTGCCAACGCGGTCGTGCCGGCGGACGGCCTCCTGGAGCACGCGCTGGCGCAGGGCGCCAAGCTCGCCGCCAAGCCCCGCCAGGCGATCGCCGCCGCCCGCCGGCTGATCCGCGGCGACCACGCGGCCGTGCAATCCGCCATGGCGGCGGAGGCCGAGGCGTTCGACGCGGCCTTGCGCTCGCCCGAGGCGCAGGCCGCGTTCCAGCGCTTCCTGTCCCGCGCCCCCCGGTGAGGCCCGCGGGCGTCCCGGATCTTTCCGGAAAAGTCTGCCTCGTTGCCGGCGCCTCGCGGGGGGTCGGCCGTGGCATCGCCCGGGCCTTGGGCGAGGCCGGCGCCACGGTCGTGGTCACGGCGCGTTCCAGCGAGACGGGTGCCCGCACCGACCAGCGCGCGGAAGCCCTGGAGGACACCGCCCGGGAGGTCGATCTCGCGGGCGGGCGCGGCCACCACTACCTGTGCGACCACACCCGCGAGGGCGAGGTCGACGCGATGGTGCGCTGGGTGCTGCGCCGCTTCGGCCGGATCGACGTCGCGGTGTCGAGCGTCTGGGGCGGCAACGAGGGCTATGACGGCGTGCGCTACCCCGACGGCGCCGCCTGGGGCACCGCGTTCTGGCGCCGCGGCCTCGCGCCCCTGCGCCACGGCATGGAGACCGGGCCGCTCGCCGGCCTGCTGCTGGCCCGCGCCGTCGCCCCCGCCATGGTCTCGGCCAAGGGCGGGCTCCTGGCGCTGGTCTCGTTCGGCACGGAGGCCTATCTCGGCGACCTGTTCTACGACCTCGCCAAATCCGCCACCAACCGCCTCGCCCTCGCGATGGCCGAGGAGCTGCGCCCCCACGGCGTCACCGCGCTTGCCCTGGCGCCGGGCCTGGTACGGACCGAGCGGGTGCTGGAGGCCGGCATGGGCGGCGAGGCCGGCGAGAGCCCGCTCTATGCCGGACGGGCGCTGGCGGCGCTGGCCGGCGATCCGGCCGTGGCCGAGCGGGGCGGACAGGTCGTGCACGTCGCCGACCTCGCGGCCGCCTACGGCTTCACCGACGAGGACGGCAGCCGGCCGGCGCGCTGGCGGCCGGAGGACGCCCCGCCTCAGTAGCCGTCGCCCGCAAGGCCGGCGGTCACCAGGGCCACCCCCGAGCTGGTGCCGAGCCGGGTCGCCCCGGCGGCGATCATGGCGCGGGCGGATTCCAGGCTGCGCACGCCGCCCGACGCCTTGACGCCGATCCCATCGCCGACCGTCGCCCGCATCAGGGCGACGTCCGCCACGGTGGCGCCGCCGGTCGAGAAGCCGGTCGAGGTCTTGACGAAATCGGCCCCGGCCTCGACCGCCAGGCTGCAGGCGAGACGCTTCTGCGCGTCGTCGAGAAGGCAGGTCTCGATGATCACCTTCAGCACCCGGCCCCGGCAGGCGGCTCGCACCGCCGCGATGTCGTCCCGGACGGCAGCGTGGTCGCCGGCCTTCAGGGCGCCGAGCGCGATCACCATGTCGATCTCGGCGGCACCGCGGGCGACGGCCCCGGCGGCCTCCGCGGCCTTGTCCTGCGGCATGACGGCCCCGAGGGGGAAGCCGACGACGGAGCAGGGGGCGACGGCGCTGCCGGCCAGGATCTCCGCCGCCAGCCCGACATGGACGGGATTGACGCAGACCGCCTTGAAGCGATGCGCCAGCGCCTCCTCGCAGAGACGCCGCACCTCGGGCGCGGTCGCATCGGCGCGCAGGAGCGTGTGGTCGATCAGGCCGGCGAGATCGTGCGAGCCTGACAATGCGGACGCGTCCAAGGCGAAATCCCTCCCGGCGGCGCCGGGAGCAGCCCGCGCACGGCCGGGACGGCTTCCCATCACGGTGCGCGGGCCGTCAAGCGGCGCGTCAGCGCGAGGACGCCCCGCGGATCGCCGCCACCACCTGCTCGACGAAGGCGACGCCGGGCTCGGTGAAGGTGATCTCGTCCTCGCTCAGGGTCGCGAGACCGCGTTTCTCGACCTCGGCGGCGCCCTGCGGGTCGGCCTCATGGCCGCTGCCGTCCCGGCGGATGACCGAGCTGATCGGCTGGCCGCTGATCAGGTGGTGGTAGGCCGCGAAGGCGAAGATCGACAGGGCGCGGTCGGACAGATCGGTGGTCTCGGCAGCCATCGGGTCTCTCACAGGCGTGTGGGGGTACCCGCGCGAAGCGGGGTCGTGTGTGCCCACAACGTCCGGTGGTTGGATAAGTCCCGCGCGGTCCTGCGCTGCACGGTGCCGCAGCGCGGGCGACCGCCGCTTTCCGTGCGTAGCGGAGGTGCGTCGGCGGGCCGGCGCGTCGCCCGCTCTGATCCCGTATTTGGTCGCGGATTCCTGCCGCCGAACCGATGTTCACTTCGGCGAAATCCGCTTAGGCATCGGTGCAGCCGTCGCCGTCCCGGAGTTTCGATGATCCGTCCCGAAGGCACCCGCCCGCGGGGTACCGCCGTCGCCATCGGCCGTTCGCTGCGGCTCTATCGCGGCGCGGGCGCCCCCCGGGCCGCGATGGACGCGCTCTACCGCCGCTTCGTGCGACCGGACGACCTGGTGTTCGATATCGGCGCCCATGTCGGGGACCGGGTGGCGGCGTTTCGGCGCCTCGGCGCCCGGGTCGTCGCCCTCGAGCCGCAGCCGGGACCGATGCGGGCCCTGCGCCTGCTGCACGGCCGCGATCCCGGCGTGGTCCTGACGGCGGCCGCCGCGGGAGATCGATGCGGTGACGTCGTGCTCCACCTGAACCGCGCCAACCCGACCGTGTCCACGGCGTCGCCGGGCTTCATCGCGGAGGCCGCGGGGGCGCCGGGCTGGGAGGGTCAGGTCTGGGACGACCGGATCACGGTGCCGGCCACCACCCTCGATCGGCTGGTGGCGGAGCACGGGCGCCCGGCCTTCGTGAAGATCGACGTCGAGGGGTTCGAGGACCGGGTGCTCGCCGGGCTCACGCAGCCGCTGCCGGCCTTGTCCTTCGAGTTCACCACCATCGCCCGGGCGGTGGCCCTGCGCTGCCTCGACCGGCTGGCGGGGCTCGGCCCCTACGGGTTCGACGTGGCGCTCGGCGAGAGCCAGTCCCTGCGGTTCGGCCGCCCGGTCGGGCGCGACGCGATGGCGGACTACCTCACCGGCCTGCCGCCGGAGGCGAATTCCGGGGATGTCTACGCGGTGGCGGCCTGAGGCGCGGCACGATTGGGGAAAGCGTTCACCTCTCCGGGCGAGGGTCCGCCGGCAGATGGAGAGAAAACGCCATGGTGCGGCGGATCGGAACGGGCGTGGCGGCGATCGCGATCGGCCTTCTCTGCACCGGAGCCCGGGCCGGCACGCCGGCGGCCGAGGCGCGCATCCAGCGCCAGCTCGACGCCATGACCCGCCACGACCTCTGCGCGCGGGACGATGCGGAGCTGAAGCGGCTGCGCCGCCGCCTGTCGCAGACTCCCGCCCCGCCGCGACGGTGACGACGGGCCGGCAGCCAATGGGCTGCCGGCACCGAGATCCGGCTCAGCCGTCCGAACGCAGGATCTTGGTGATGGCGAGCGGCGGACGGCCGGACTTCTCGGCGATGTCGCGATCCTGCTCCTCGATCACCTGACGGATCGCGGCATCGGCATCCATCTCGAGGGTGGCGGTCCGGGGCACCCGGCGGTTGGAGCGGCGCGAGCCGTCCTCGTAAAAGACGTCGAACAGGACGTAGCCGGTATCCTGCACCTTCGGCTTCTGCTTCGAACGCAGCATGGTGGTGGTCTCTTCTTGGCGGCAAGGCGCACGGCGAAAGGCGCGGCTGGTTGCCGCGCCGTACCGGGCCCGCACCGCGGGGGGAGGGTCGATCAGACGATGGGGGTCCTGTGCGCCCGATCGGAGGGGCCCGCCGGCAGGACCGGCCGGTGCGGAGCGCCAGCCAGGATATGGGCCCGAACGACGGAAAGCGCCAGCGCGAAGCGCATGGCGCCGATGCCGCAGAGCGGATTGCGTCGCGGGGAGCGGCCCGGCGGTCAGCCGGTATACATCACCGCCGCCACCGGGGCGGCCGCATTCCGCGTCGTGTGGGTCATGGTCCAGATCGACCAGGCGGCGAGGCCCGAGCAGGAGAGCAGCACCAGCCCGCGGACGTAGCGGCCGCGGTGGATGTCGCGCACCGCGTAAACCGGCATCAAGGCCGCCTTGGCGAGGTTGCGCAGGGCGAGAACCATCAGGATCGCCAGGAAGGCCGTCACAGTCCCGAACATGCCCATCCCCCTTTGGCCGTGAGCCGAGGCGGAGCTTATCCCCGCAACACGACGAAACGAAGCCACCCGCCGGAGATAATCGCTGCGACGTGTCAACTCGGCCACAGCGATCCTGCACGCCGAATGGTTAACGATGCGTAATGGGGTAGATCTGACGGGGCACCGCTCGACGCTCCCGTCTGAAATCCGGCCCCGCATAGGCGCGGACCGCGCTGCCGCCGCGATCCGCGACCGTGACGGTCAGGGCCCAGCGCTCCTGCGCGCCGGCCTGCGCCCGGGCCTCCGCCCGGGCCCGGAGCGCGAGGCCGAGCCGGGTGAGGGCCAGGGCGCGGTTGCGGTGCTGGCTGCGCTCGGTGTCGCAGGTGACCGTGAGGCCGCTCGGACCGTGGCGCAGCCGCACGGCGCTGTCCGTCGTGTTGACGTGCTGGCCGCCGGCGCCGGAGGCGCGGAACGTCTCCCAGCGCAGGTCGGATTCCCGGATGCCGAGATCCTCGATCCGGGGCGGCACCACCCGGGCGACGGAGACGAACCAGTTCTTGCGCCCGTGTCCCGGTCGGAGCGGGCTCGGGCAGGTCCACCGGACGGTGCCTTCCCAGGACCGGGCCCAGGTGTCCAGGGACTCGCCGTCCTCGCCGTCGAGGCGGACGAGGGCGGAGAGCAGGCCGGGTTTTCCCGGTACCGTCTCCAGCACGGTGGCGGCGAGGCCGGCTTCCCCGGCCTCCCGCACCAGCACGTCGCACAGGCCCGCGACCGCCAGCCGGCATTCGCCGGGCCCGCGGCCGGCGCTGAGTTGCAGCAGGACCATCTCAGCGCTCCCGGTGTTTGGCCGCGCGGGCGCTACGGCGCTTGCGCAGGCGGGCCTGCTTGTCGGCCCGGGCCGGGCCGTCGGGGTCGAGCGAGCATTTGAAGGTGACGAGCGGGTGCAGCACCGCGAGGGTCCGCACCAGCCCGGCGGCCTCCAGGTCGCCGACGACGGACGCGGCCGGCTTGTAGGCCGGCGCCGCCTCCTCCCAGAGCAGGCGTTCGTCGCCGCAGACCACGACGCCGCCATAGGGGTTGCGGGCGAGATCCTCGCGGCGCAGGCGGCCCTTGAGCTTGGCCTTCGCCTCGTGCCGCCCGAGCTTGCGCCCGGCGCCGTGGGCGAGCGACCACAGCGCGTCGGCCCGGTCCGGGACCGGGGCGACGAGGACGCTGACGTCGCCCCGGGACCCCGGCACGACCACCGGCCCGCGATCGGCCGGGGCCGCGCCCTTGCGGTGGAGGTGGCAGCGGCAGCCGCCGACCTCCACCGGCGAGACGCCATTGTGGCACAGGTCGAGGAGGCAGCGCCCCTCGGCCCCGAGCGCCGTCAGCGCCCGGTGGGCGACGAGGTCGCGGTTGGCGCGGGCCCAGGCCACGGCCGCGTCGTGGTCTGCCAGATAGGTGTCGCCCTCCGGCGTGTCGGCCCGCAGGGGCGAAGCCCCGTGCCGCTCGGTGTGGGACCGCAGGATCGACTCGCCGAAGCCCCGGCTGCCGGTATGGACCAGCAGGGCGAGGCGGGTGGGATCGAGCCCGATCCGGGTGGCGGCCTCGGCATCGCGGATCTCGGCGACCGCCTGCACCTCGAGGAAGTGGTTGCCGTGCCCGACCGTGCCGAGGGAGGCGTCATAGGCCGTGGGCGCGACGCCGCGCTCGGCGAGCCAGCCGGCGGTGTCGCCGTCCCACGGCGCGTCGAGCCCGTCGAGCCGGGCGGCGATCCGGTGCGGATCGGCCCGGCGCGCCGCGAGGTCGGTCTGCCACAGGGCCATGCCGCAGCCGATATCGGAGCCGACGAGCGTCGGCCGGATCAGTCCCTCCGACAGGAAGGCCGCTCCGACCGGGCCGTTCTTGCCGGGATGGAGGTCTGGCATGCCGACGGTCTCGCGCATGCCGGGAAGCGCGCCGGTCTCGTCGAGCTGGCGCAGGGCCTCGCCCTCGATCCAGGTCGAGGCGGAGGCGACCACGCGAACGCCGGGGGCGCGCGTGGCGATGATGGGATTGCCCATGAAGAATGTGGATTCCGGGGCTGCGCAAGGCAGCCGAAGACGAGCCTCAGCGAGCGGACGAACCACCTCGCTGCGTCAGAACGCCGGTCCGCCGCCCATGCGGGGATCCTCGCGTCGTTGCCCCGTCAGAGGACGGGGCGGGCATGGATGGATTCCATGGCTCGCCCTCCGGCCGGGTCCAATCCCGGTCCACGCGTCAATACTACCGCAACGGAAGCGGCGTCGCAATCCGCCGGGCGTCGCGGCTCGCCAGGGCCGTCATACCAACGGCCCAAGATGCTGACGCATCGGGCCGTTGAACCATCTCGAATTTTCGACACCAAGCCAGAGGTTTGGCGAAAATTCGAGAACGGAACCAAAGGTCGTTTTCAACGACCGTTGGTATCAATAGCCCCGCGCTGGATCCACCGTGTCCGGCGGCACCCGGCCCTCGCGCACGGCCTGGGCCGCCGCGAGCAGGGTGCGGGCGACGGCCTGCGGGCTCGCCTCGCAGGCCTCGTGCGGGGTGATGCGGATCGCCGGGTGGTCCCAGAACGGATGGGCGGCGGGCAGCGGCTCGGTGGCGAAGACGTCGAGGGCGGCCCCCGCGAGCCGGCCGGATTCGAGCGCCGCCAGCAGATCGGCCTCGACCAGATGCTCGCCGCGGCCGACCTGGACCAGGAGGCCGCCGGGGCGCAAGGACGAGAAGAGCGCGGCGTCGAGGAGGAAGCGGGTCTCCGGCGTCAGGGGCAGCAGGTTCACCAGCACCTCGCTCTGCCTGAGCATCGCCGCGAGCCCGTCCGGCCCGTGATGGTGGGTGATGCCGGGCTCCGAGTCTTGAGGGCCGCGGCTCCAGGCCCGGACCGGGAAGCCGAGGGCGGCCAGATCGCTGGCGACCCGCCGGCCGATCTTGCCGTAGCCCAGGATCCCGACCGGCACCGCGCTCGCGTCCCGCGGATAGAGCCGGCGCCAGAGCCGGTCGCGCTGGTTCTCGGCATAAGTGGAAAAGCGGCGCTGGTGGCCGATGACGTGCCAGAGCACGAAGCCCGACATCGCCCGCGCCTGGTCGGGATCGACCACCCGCACCACCGGCAGGTCGGGCGGGCGACCGGGGCAGGCGAGCAGGTTGTCGACCCCCGCGGCGATCGAGCAGAGGGCCGCGAGGTTGGGATAGCGCGCCATCGCGTCGGCCGGCGGACGCCAGGCCAGCGCCAGGCGCACCCGCTCGGGGTTCGGTGCCGGATCGTCCAGGATCTCGACGTGGTCGGCAATCTCGGCGAGCGCCGTGCCGAACAGCCCGCGCAGGTCGGTGGTGGTGCTCAAGAGCACGCAGGGAAGACGGTCCATCGCGCGTCAGGCCGCCTGCCGCACCCGGCCCGGCACGGCCTCGAGGAGCGCGCGGGTATAGGGATGCTCGGGATTGGCAAACAGCGCGCTCGCGGTCTTGAGCTCGACGATCTCGCCCTGGCGCATCACCGCGATCCGGTCGCAGATCTGGGCCGCCACCCGCAGATCGTGGGTGATGAAGAGCATCGACAGGCCGAGCCGCGCCTTCAGGTCTTCCAGCAGCGCCAGAACCTGGGCCTGGACCGAGACGTCGAGGGCCGAGACCGCCTCGTCGGCGACCAGCACCTCGGGTTCGAGCGCGAGCGCCCGGGCGATGCCGATGCGCTGGCGCTGGCCGCCGGAGAATTCGTGGGGAAACCGCTCCAGCGCCTTCTCGTCGAGGCCGACGAGCGAGAGAAGCCGGCGCGCCCGCTCCATCGCCTCCCTGAGTGGCACCCCGTGCGCCACCGGCCCGTCGGCGATGATCTTGCCCACGCTGCGGCGCGGGTTGAGCGAGGCGAAGGGATCCTGGAACACCATCTGGATGCGGCTGCGGGCTTGGCGCAGGGCCTCGCCCTTCAACCCCGTCAGGTCGGTGTCGCCGAGGCGCACCCGGCCGGAATCGGGCTCGATCAGCCGCATGACGAGGCGAGCGACCGAGGATTTGCCCGAGCCCGATTCGCCGACGAGGCCGAGGGTCTCGCCGCGATGGAGCGCGAAGGCGACGTTCCGCGCCGCCGCCGTGCGGCGCTTGGCGCGAAACAGGCCGCCGCCGTTAACGTAGGTCTTCTGCAACCCCGTCACCTCGACCGCCTTCGGCCCGGAGAGGGGCGGGCGGCTCGGCGGGTCCATGGTCGGCACGGCGGCGAGAAGCGTGCGGGTATAGGCCGCCTGCGGCCGGCCGAGCACGGCGCTCGCCGGTCCTTCCTCCACCACCCGGCCGTGGCGGAGCACCAGCACCCGGTCGGCGATCTCCGCCACCACGCCGAAATCGTGGGTGATGAACAGGACCGCCATGTTGCGGCGGGTCTGGAGGTCGCGGATCAGCTTGAGGATCTGCGCCTGGGTGGTCACGTCGAGGGCGGTGGTCGGCTCGTCGGCCACCAGCACGGCGGGTTCGAGGGCCAGCGCCATGGCGATCATCGCGCGCTGGCGCTGGCCGCCGGAAAGCTGGTGGGGATAGGAGCGGACGATCTGCTCGGGGTTGGGCAGCCCGACCTCGCCGGCGAGCGCCACCGCGCGGGCGCGGCGCTCCTTCGGCGTCAGCTGACCGTGGGCCTCGAACATCTCGGCCATCTGGTCGCCGATCCGCATCAGCGGGTTCAACGCCGTCATCGGCTCCTGGAAGATCATCGCGATCCGCCGGCCGCGGGTGTCGCGCCAGCCCGCCTCGTCCTGGCCCAAGAGGTCGGTCTCGCCGAGGCGGATCGCTCCGGAGACCGGGCGGACCGCCTTCGGCAGCAGGCCCATCAGGGCGTGGGCGCACATCGACTTGCCGGAGCCCGATTCGCCGACGAGGCAGAGGATCTCGCCGGCCACGAGGTCGAACGAAACCCCGTCGACGGCATTCGGCCGGTCGCCGCCCTCGGGAAGGGCCAGGCTCAGATTGCGGACCGAGACGGCGGCGCGGGTCACGTCGGCATCCATCTCAGCGCTCCCGGGACAGGCGCGGGTTGAGGGCGTCGTTCAGCCCCTCGCCGATCAGGTTGAGGGCGAGCACGGTGAGGAGGATCAGCACGCCCGGGAAGGCGGTGATCCACCAGGCCTGCCGGATCACCGTGCGGCCGGCCCCGACCATGAAGCCCCAGGACATCCGGTTGGGATCGCCGAGCCCGAGGAAGGACAGCGACGATTCGAGCAGGATCGCGGTGGCGACCATCAGCGAGGCCAGCACCACGATCGGCGACAGGGTGTTGGGCAAAACCTCCCGGCGCAGGATGGTGAAGGTGGTCTGTCCCGTCACGATCGCCGCCTGGACGTATTCGCGCGAGCGCAAGCTCAGCACCTCGCCCCGCACCAGCCGGGTCACCGGCGGCCAGCTGACCAGCGCGATGGCGAGGATCATCGAGGAGAGCGAGGGCTGCAGGATCGCCACCAGCACGATGGCGAGCGCGAAGCTCGGCACGGTCTGGAACAGCTCGGTGAAGCGCATGAGCGCGTCGTCGACCCGGCCGCCGAGATAGCCGGCGAGCGCCCCGAGCGGCACCCCGATGAGGAGGGCGGCGAGCGTCGAGACGAGGCCGACGATCAGCGAGACCCCGGCCCCGTGCATCAGCCCGGCGGCGATGTCGCGCCCGAGCGCGTCGGTGCCGAGCGGCACCCGCTCCAGGGTGAAGGGCGGCACGAAGGGCCGCTGCACCATGCGCCAGGGCGAGGTCGGGTAGAGCACCGGCGCGAGCAGAGCCGCGGCGACGACGAGGACCAGGACCACCAGCCCGAACACCGCGCCCGGATGGCGCAGGAAGGCGGCGAGGGGCCCGCGGCGGCGGCGGGCCGGCGCCGGGGCGCTCAACGGAAGGGCGCCGCTCATCACGCCACCTCGATGCGGGGATCGACCGCGCGGTAGACCACGTCGGTGACGAGGTTGAAGACCAGCACCATCGCGGAGGAGACCACGAAGACGCCCAGCAGCAGGTTGTAGTCGCGCTGGAGCAGGGCCTCGTACATGAGCCGCCCGATCCCCGGCCAGGCGAAGACCGTCTCGGTCAGCACCGCGCCGCCGACCAGCGTCCCGGCCTGAAGGCCGGCCAGCGTCACCACCGGCAGGAGGGCGTTGCGCAGGATGTGGCGGCGCTGGATCACCCCCTCGGTCAGGCCCTTGGCCCGCGCCGTCTTGACGAAGTCGAGGCGCGAGACCTCCAGCATCGAGGAGCGGGTCATCCGCACGTAGACCGCCATGAAGAACAGCCCCAGCGTCATCGCCGGCAGCACGAGGTGGTGGGCGATGTCGAGGGCGCGGGCGAGCCCGGTATAGCCCGCCCCCACGGTCTCGAAGCCGAAGCTCGGCAGCCAGTCGAGCCGGACCGAGAACAGGATGATCGCCATCAGCGACACCCAGAACAGTGGCGTGGCATAGAACAGGAGCGCGAGGCCGGTGATCGCGGTATCGGCCAGGGTGCCGGCCCGCCGCGCGGCGAGCGAGCCCAGCAGCACCCCGAGCGACAGCGAGACCGCGAAGGCGGTGCCGGTCAGCAGCAGGGTCGCCGGCAGCCGCTCGCCGATCAGCGTCGCCACCGGCATCTGCTGGCGCACCGAATAGCCGAGATCGAGCGTGGCGATGCTGCCGAGATAGGCGGCGAGCTGGCGCGGCAGCGGCTGGTCGAGGGCGAATTTTTCCCGCAGCTGGGCGATGAAGGCCTCGTCGCCCGCCCCCGCCTCGCCGGCCATCACCAGGGCCGGATCGCCGGGAGCGAGGCGGATCAGGAAGAAGTTCAGGACCACGATGGCGAGGAGCACCACGATGCCCTTCACGATCCGCTGCGCGAGGAAGCCCACCATGCTGTCAGCCCTCAGCGGTCGATCCAGGCATCGCGAAAACCGTCATTGACGCCGATGCCGGTGGTGACGAGGTCGTGCACCTTGCAGCGGGTGATGGTGGGGAATTGCAGCTCCAGGAGCCAGGCGTTCGGCGCGTCCTCGACGAGCGTCTTCTGCACCGCGTCGTAGATCGGCCGGCGCTGGTCGTCGCCGACCGCCACCGCGCCCTTCGCGAAGGCCTCGTCGACGCTCGGGTTGGAATAGCCCTCGACGTTGTTGAACGGCGAGCCCTTGGCGATCTGCGAGGTGACGTAGTTGCGCCCGACCCCCAAGGCCGGGTCGCCGTACTGGTACAGATACGTGAAGGCGATGTCGTAATCCCAGTCGGAGGTCTTCTGGTTCCAGCCGGCGACGTCGGTGGCGACGAGCTCGACCTTGATGCCGACATCCTCGAGGTTCTGCTTCACGGCCTCGGCCCAGCGCTGCCAGGTCTCGCCGTAGGGGAGCGGCAGCAGGCGCACGGTCTCGCCCTTGTAGCCGGATTCCTTCAGCAGGGCCTTGGCCTTGGCGGGGTCGTAGGAATACTTCGCCGCCTTCGGGTCGTGGTAGCGCACGGTGGAGGCGAACGGGCCGGTGGCCGGCTTGCCGAGCCCGTTCCAGACCACGTCCCGGGCGAAGTCGCGGTCCAGCGCGTAGGACACCGCTTGGCGGAACGCCTTGTTGGCCATCGGGCCCTTGCGGTTGTTGAGCCAGAGCCAGGACATCGGGCTGAAGAACTCCCAGCCCTTCGTCGTCGAGCAGGCGCCCTTGAGCGCGGAGAGGCGCTGCACGTCGAAATTCTCGACCGAGCCGCCGGGCAGGATGTCGACCTTGCCGGTCTCGAACGCCACGGCGCGGGCGGCGGCGTCGGGGATCACGTGCCAGTAGATCTCGTCGAGATAGGGCTTTCCGGCGACGTGGTAGTTCGGGTTCTTCACCAGCCGGATGTAGGAGCCCTTCTTCCACTCCTTGAACGTGTAGGGGCCGGTGCCGATCGGCGTGTTGTTGGCCGGGTTGGTCTTGTAGTCGGTCCCGGCATAGATGTGCTTCGGGATCATCGGCAGCGAACCGACCTCGAAGATGCCGAGGAACGGGCCGAACGGCTCGGACAGGGTGAACACCACCGTGTACGGATCGGGCGCCGTCACGCTGGCGACGCGCGCGAGGTTGCCGCGGGCGCGGGCATGGGTCTGGCGCAGGAGCTCGACCGAGAAGATCACGTCGTCGGCGGTGAACGGCTTGCCGTCGTGCCAGGTGGCGTTCTTGACGAGCTTGAAGGTGTAGGTCTTGCCGTCGTCGCCCATGCTCCAGCTCTCGGCGAGGCCGGGCAGGGGCTTGAGGGCGGAATCGTAGCGCAGCAGGCCCTCGTAGATGTTGCCGGCCACCATCTGGGTCGGGCCGTTCTGCACCATCGCCAGCATCAGGCCGGGCGGCTCGGGCTGGATCACCGCGTTGGCGGTGCCGCCGGGCTTCGGGGTCTGGGCGAAGGCCGCGCCGGCGAGCGCCAGGGAGAGCACGGTGCCGGCCATGAGCGTCTTGAGCATCGAGAGTGTCCCCGTTGGTCCCTGTGGCGGCGTCGTGAGACGGTGAACGCGCGGGTTGCGCGCATCTCCCCTCTCCCCGCGGGCGGGGAGAGGGCTCCGGCGACCTTGTCGTCGACGGAGCGAGGCGTCAGCCGAGGGTGAGGGGGTGTCTCCGGAAGAGGCTCACGCGTCGAGACCCCCTCACCCTCGCTTCGGCTTTCGCCTCCGCTTGCCGCGGACCCGACAAGGGGTCCGCAGCCCTCTCCCCGCCTGCGGGGAGAGGGGAAACCCGTGCTCGTGTCGGCGGGTGAGTCGGGCGTCGCCCTATTCCTTGTAATCCGGGTCGCTGCGCTCCAGCATGCGCTTGAAGGCGTCCCACTCGGGGTCGGGCAGCCGGCCCGTCTCCATCTTGTCGTAGAACGACGTGTACTGGCCGGCGGTCTTCGCCGCGACCGCCGCCGAGGGGCGGATCAGCGGGGCGCCGGCGGCCTGGAGCGCGAGCTGAGCCCGGCACGAGCGCTCCAGGTTGTGCATCAACTTGAACGCCTCGGCCACCGAGCGGCCGCAGGTCAGCATGCCGTGGTTGCGCAGGACCATCACCGGCTTGTCGCCGAGATCGGCCACCAGGCGCTGGCGCTCGTCGAGGTCCAGCGCGATGCCCTCGTAATCGTGGTAGGCGAGGCGGCCGGCGAACTGCATCGACCACTGGTTGAGCGGCAGCAGCCCTTCCTCCTGGCAGGAGACGGCGACGCCCGCCACCGTATGGGTGTGGAGCACGCACAGCGCGTCCTCCCGGGCGGCGTGGACCGCGCTGTGGATGGTGAAGCCCGCCGGGTTGATGCCCAGACCGCAGGGATCGTCCACCACCCGGCCGTCGAGGTCGACGGTGACGAGGTTGCCGGCCTTCACCTCCTCGAAGCGCAACCCGTAGGGGTTGATCAGGAAGTGGTGCTCCGGCCCGGGCAGGCGGGCCGAGATGTGGGTGTAGATGCTGTCGTCGAGACCGAGGCGGTGGATCAGCCGGTAGGCCGCCGCGAGGTCGACGCGGACGCGCTGCGCGGCTTCGCCGGCCTGCGGATGAGCGGATGACGACATCGGACCTCCGTGCGGACGGTGTCGCGGCAGCATCGGATGCCGCGAGATCTTGGCGTGATCGATCGATGCGGCACGGATACTCGCGTGCCGACATCCGGATACAGGACCGGGCGGACCCACGACAGGATCCGGCATGACCGGAGACTGACCCGGCCTTGCATCTCGATCAAGCCAAAAGTGTCGACAATCGACGCCTACGCATTGCACAATCCGGCCACGGAGGTGCGATGCGCACGATGTCCCAACCCGTCGGATTGCCGGTGCTGGCCGAGAGCGACCTCGTGCGCCAGGTCGCGCGCCGGCTCACCGACGCGATCGTTCAGGGGCGGCTGCCTCCCGGCGCCAAGGTGGCGGAGGCGGCGGTGGCGCGGGAACTCGGCATCAGCCGGGCGCCGGTGCGGGAGGCCGCCCGCCTGCTCGAGAGCCAAGGCCTGCTGATGGCCTCGCCGCGGCGCGGCTTCTTCGTGCGCGAGCTCTCGGCGCGGGACGTGGACGAGCTCTATGCCCTCCGCCTCTGCGTCGAGCGCCACGCGGCGGTGGAGGCGGCGCGCCGCCTGACGCCGGAAACGAGGGCCGCCCTGCGCCGCCAGCTCGACCTGATGCGGGACCTCGCCCGGCGCGACGACCCCGCCACCATCGTCGAGGCCGATTACCAGTTCCACCGCCTGATCTGCGAGGCCGCCGGCAATGCCCGGCTCCTGCGCCTGTTCGACGGGCTGGCCTCGGAATTGCGGATCGTGATCGGGCTGATCGGCCGGCTCTACGACGACCCCGACGAGATCGCCCGCACCCACGAGCCGGTGCTGGCGGCGATCGAGGCCGGCCATCCGGAGCGGATCGTCGCCCATGTCGACCACCATATCGGCGTCGCCCGCCGGGAGGTCGTCCGGCTGCTCGAGAGCCTCACGCCGCAAGGCCCCCCACCCCGCAACGAGACGTCGGAGACCCCATGAAGGCCGTTCATTCCGAGGACCATCGCAGCCACGACCCTAAATTCTTCCTGGTGCGCGGCCAGGTGAAGCCCGCCGCCGACCAGCCGGAACGGGCCGACCGCCTGCTCGCCGGGCTGAAGGCCGGACACCACACGGTGATGGCGCCGCAGGCCCACGGCACCGGCGCCCGGGCGCGGGTCCACAGCCCGGACTACCTCGCCTTCATGGCGCAGGCCTGGGAGGAATGGGAGGCGCTGCCGGATCACGGCGCGGAGATGATCGCCAACATCCACCCGGTGCGCGAGGCCGCGACCTACCCGACCCACATCGTCGGGCGGCTCGGCTGGCACACGGTCGACACCGCCTGCCCGATCGGGCCGGGCACCTACGCGGCGGCCTGCGCCGCCACCGACGTCGCGGCGAGCGCCGCGCAACTCGTGCTCGACGGCGAGGACGCGGCCTACGCGCTCTGCCGCCCGCCCGGCCATCACGCCTATCGCGACCGGGCCGGGGGACACTGCTACTTCAACAACAGCGCGGTCGCCGCCGCTGCCTTGCGCCAGCGCCACGCCCGGGTCGCGGTGCTCGACGTCGACGTGCATCACGGCAACGGCACGCAGGGCATCTTCTACCGCGACCCCTCGGTGCTCACCGTCTCGCTCCACGCCGATCCGCGCGGCTTCTACCCCTTCGTCTGGGGCTACGCCCACGAGCGCGGCGAGGGGGAGGGGATCGGCGCCAACCTGAACCTGCCACTGGCGCTCGGCACCGGCGACGACGCCTATCTCGACGTGCTGGAGGGGACGGCCGCCCATACCGTGAGGTCCTTCGCCCCGACCGCGCTGGTGGTGGCGCTCGGCCTCGACGCCTCGGAGCACGATCCGCTGGCCGGGCTCGCCATCACCACCGAGGGGTTTTCGCGCATCGGGGCGGCGCTCGGAAGACTCGGCCTCCCAACCGTGCTCGTGCAGGAGGGTGGCTACCTCTCGGATCTCCTGGGCGAAAACCTGACGGCGGTGCTCGCCGGCTTCGAATCGGCTCGGTAGGAGATCCCGATGGCCTTCGCCTGCACGATCCCCGCTGTCCCGACCGTCCAGGTCGACGACGAGACCGTCCGCATCACCCGCTGGGACTTTTCGCCCGGCGCCGTCACCGGCTGGCACGAGCACGGCTGGCCCTATTTCGTGGTGATGATCACGGAGGGCACCCTGCGGGTCCATGACGGCACGAGCGTCACCGAGGTGCCGCTTGCCCACGGCCAGTCCTACCGCCGCCCGGCCGGCATCCGGCACGACGTCCAGAACGGCTCCGGCCACCCGATCGCCTTCGTGGAGATCGAGGTGAAACGGCCGGAGGGACTGGCGGCGGCCGGATGACACCGGGGCGGCCGGGGCGACGGCTCCGGCCTTTGTTTTCGTCACGCGTCCGCAACGCATCCGCCCCGCCATGGCCGCAATGGGGTGGTGATCAGGGCGCATGACCGACCGCGGCCGCATCGACTGGACCGCCCCGGCGCAACTCGTCGTCTGGCCGGGCGACGAGGCCGGGGAGCGCCCGACCACGACCCTGCGCGAGGCGGTGACGGCCGCCCGTGCGGTGGAGGGCGGCATCGCCTGGATCGTGCTCGCCGACGGGCACATCCTGCGCCCCGCCGAGATCGCCGAGCTGCAGGCCGAGCTCTAAGCCCTCCTGCCGCCCGCGATCGGACCGGCCGGAGCGCCCGGCAAACCATCCGCAGCCCTCGCGCGTTGCTCACCCTTGCAACCGGAGGGGTGATGCTGATCTTCGAATGGATCGCGGGCGTGCTCGTCGTCGCGGTCCTGCTCGCCGGGGTGGCACGGCGCCTCGGGGCGCCGTTCCCGGCCTTCCTGGCCATCGGCGGGGTCGTGCTGGCCTTCGTGCCCCAGGTCCCGCGCCCGGGCCTCGACCCCGATCTGGCGCTGGCGCTCTTCCTCGCCCCGGTCCTGCTCGACGCCGCCTACGACACCAGCCTGCGCGACCTGCGGCGCAACTGGCGGCCGATCGCCGGCCTCGTCGTCGGCGCGGTCGGGGTCACCACGGTGGCGGTCGCCCTGGTGGCGCGCTGGCTCGTGCCCGACATGCCGTTCGCCGCCTGCATCGTGCTCGGCGCCATCGTGGCGCCGCCGGACGCGGTGGCGGCGCTCTCGGTGCTGGCCCATGTCCGGCTGCCCCACCGCCTTGTCACCATCCTCAAGGGCGAGAGCCTGTTCAACGACGCCTCGTCGCTGCTGATCTACCGCCTGGCCCTCGGAGCGGTGGCGACGGGGTCGTTCGCCCCGTCCGAGGTCGCACCGACCTTCCTGATCGGCGTCGTCGGCGGCCTCGCGGCGGGGCCGCTGCTGGCGATGCTCTACGTCCGGCTGATGCGCCGCGTCACCGATCCGCCGAGCGCCGTGGTGCTGCAATTCGTCGCCACCTTCGGGCTCTGGCTCGCCGCGGAGCGGGTCGAGGTCTCGGGCGTGCTGACGGTGGTGAGCTTCGGCCTCACCGTGTCGCGGCTCTCGCCCCAGACCGTGCCGGCGCATTTGCGGATCACCTCCAACACCGTCTGGGAGACGGCGGTGTTCGTGCTCAACGTGCTCGCCTTCGTGCTGGTCGGCCTGCAGATCGGCCCGATCCTCGAAGGCCTGAGCCCGGCCGAGCGGCACCACTACGCCCTCGTGGCCGCGGCGGTGTTCGGCACCACCGTGGCGGTACGCCTCGCCTGGGTGCTCGGCGCGCGGTCGGTCGCGCGGCTGTGGCACCGGGTGCTCGGACCGAGCGGCCCGCCGCCGATCGGGCTGCGCTCGGGCACGACGGTGGCCTGGTGCGGCATGCGCGGCGTCGTCACCATCGCGCTCGCCCTGGCGCTGCCGGGCGACTTCCCGCACCGCGACCTCGTGGTGCTCACGGCCTTCTGCGTCGTGCTCGGCACGCTGGTGATCCAGGGCCTCACCCTGCGCCCGCTGCTCGCCTGGTTCTCCCTCGGGGACGACGATCCGGTCGGCCACGAGATCGGCCGGGCCCGGGCCGCTGCCTATCGGGCCGCGCGCGACAGCCTCGACGGCGACGACTCGCCCCATGCCGAGGCGCTGCGCCGGGAATTCGACGCGGCGCTCAGCGAGGCCGAATCGCACGACGAGGGCCTGGCCCCCGAGAGCCTGCCCGCCGACGGCCTGCGCCGTCGCGCCGTCGAGGCCGCCCGCGGCGTCATCCTGGACCTGCGCGACCGCGGCGAGATCGGCGACGACGCGTTCTTCCGCCTGGAGGAGGAACTCGACTGGACCGAACTGAGCGCGACGCCGCGGGACGAGGTGGTGCCTTGAGGCCCACGTGGCTCCCCCGACGCCTCGAATGGTTGGCGTGACGAGAGGGCAGGGGACACCCCGCGAACCAGTGCATACGGGTCTCGCCCGACGCGGACGGCACCTTCACGCCTTTCGGTAATCCGTGGGTACTCCCATGTGGCCCGTCCCCCGGAGCGGGAAACGGGCCCCGTCGGCAGGCCCGGCGGTTCATGGAGGATCGTGGGTTCACCCGGCCGCCGGCCACTGCACGGCGGCGGAGAAGTCCTGGGTGTGGTTGCGCAGCCTCACGGTGAGGGCGAGCGCATCGGGCATCGACTGCCCCCCGAGTGGGACTCGGAACAGGAAGCCGCAGCGGGCACCCTGCGCATTGCTGCGGGCCGCGGCCACGTCGTGGCGCAGATCGTGGGTCTGGGTAACCTGCCGATGCGAGCCTGCGATCAACTCGACCTCGTCGACATAGCTGCCGTCGGCGCCGAGGGACCAGCCGCTCACCGTCAGCATGTTGCCGCGGGTCACGCGGCATTCGTCGATATAGAGAGAAGCGTTCTCCCGGTCGCCCAGCTGCGACCGGGCTGGATCCACGTGGCCGGAGACGCGCGACCCGATCATCATCGCGGCGGCGGGCGAAATTTTGGTTCGACGCGAGCGGATCGGGATCTCCGCCATAGTGTCGTTGGTGTAGCGAAGCGAGCGGGTCTTCGAATTCGTGACGATGAAGAGCAAGCTGTCGAGACCGAATTCGTCGGCGAGCACCTGCGCTCGGATTAGGTCGTCGGGGTGGTCGTTGCCGTCGAACAGGATGTACTTCCACTCGACGAAGGTGTCGGGGTGGCCGTGGAGCTTGGCATCGCGCATGAACCGCAGTGCCTCCTCCAGGGAACCGTTGATGCGGTACTTCTGGTACTCTTCCTGCCGCACTCCATCGCACGATACGACCACGCGGTCGATGTATGTGCCGCCGAGGCTCGCGCGGAAATCGGCATTTCCGGTCGTGGTGACCTCCTGGATCGTCCCCGGCGAGAGCGCTCGTACCGTCTCGACCAAGTCGCGGAAGTTGGGATGCAGCAGCGGTTCGCCCCAGCCGAGATAGTGCACCTCGTCGACCGCGATGTCGGAGCGCACGCAACTGCGGATAAGGTTTCCGAGCAGTCCCGGCGCGAGATGATCATCGCTCCGACGCCGTCCCAGTTCCTGCCGACGCTTGCAGGACGGGCAGGCCAACCGGCAGTCCAGGGTCGGCTCGACCATGATCCGCACGCGCGATTCCAATGTGTCCACTGGCTGGTCATGCGGAGAGAAGCAATCGCAGGTCTCGCATTTGCCCGGCCATGGCACGCGGCCGTCCTGGAACGAGCGTCGAATATGCTCGTAGATCGCGCCACCAAAGACCTGTCTGATCGACCATCCCGGCTTATTGGCCACGTCTCCGACATGGATATAATATCCATTGCTGTCGTCACATGACAGATGCCCGTCGGCCTTCAAGGTCAGCTGACGCAGGATACGACAATCCATGACGATTCCTCCCGAATTTGGCGGGTATTTGCTGTTCTTGAGAGGTTTTTACGGTATTTTTCATACCCCATGTGTGGCCGGCAAGTCACGAATGGGCCGCATCGACTCGGGCACCCGGAACCGGTGAGGAGTTCAGCCACACAATCCGTTGCCATCGCGCCGTCGAGGCCGCCCGCGGCGTCATTCTGGACCTGCGCGACCGCGGCGAGATCGGCGGCCGCCCGCGGCGTCATTCTGGACCTGCGCGACCGCGGCGAGATCGGCGACGACGCGTTCTTCCGCCTGGAGGAAGAACTCGAGGGGACCGAACTGAGCGCGACGCCGCGGGACGAGGTGGTCCCGTAGATTCCCGCGCGGGCGGGCCGCGCCGGGCGCAGGGCAAAAACGATGGTCAGACCGGAACGGTTGAGGGTATTTCGGACAGGTGAGGCCCAATAAGCCCGCGCGCGGAGCGATGACCCGCGCGCCAGAACAGACGCACGAGCGAGACGCCATGCAAGCCACCCGAATGCCCTCGTCGCGGCCGCCATCCTGGGCGTCGCGGTTCTTCGCGGGCGGCCCCGTCACCTGCATCGAGGACCTGCGGGTGCTCGCCGAGCGGCGGGTGCCGCGGATGTTTTACGATTACGCCGATTCCGGTTCGTACACGGAGGGCACCTACCGGGCGAACGAGGACGATTTCTCCCGGATCAAGCTGCGCCAGCGCGTCGCCGTCGACATGACGAACCGCACGCTCGCCAGCACCATGGCGGGCCAGCCGGTGAGCATGCCGGTGGCGCTGGCGCCGACCGGCCTGACGGGGATGCAGCACGCCGACGGCGAGATCCTGGCCGCCCGCGCCGCCGCCAAGGCCGGCGTGCCGTTCACGCTCTCGACCATGAGCATCTGCTCGATCGAGGACGTGGCCGAGAACACCGACGCCCCGTTCTGGTTCCAGCTCTACGTGATGCGCGACCGGGACTTCATCGACCGGCTGATCGACCGCGCCAAGGCGGCGCAATGCTCGGCGCTGGTGCTCACCCTCGACCTCCAGATCCTGGGCCAGCGCCACAAGGACGTGAAGAACGGCCTCTCGACCCCGCCCCGGATGACGATCCCCAACATCGTCAACCTGGCGACGAAGCCGCGCTGGTGCCTCAACATGCTGCGCACGCAGCGGCGCACCTTCCGCAACATCGTCGGGCACGCGCAAGGGGTGGGGGACCTGCGCTCGCTCTCGTCCTGGACCGCCGAGCAGTTCGATCCCCGCCTGAACTGGGACGACGTCAAGCGCATCCGCGACCGCTGGGGCGGCAAGCTGATCCTGAAGGGGATCCTTGATCCCGAGGATGCGGAGCTGGCCGCGCAGAGCGGCGCCGAGGCGATGATCGTCTCGAATCACGGCGGCCGCCAGCTCGACGGGGCGATCTCGTCGATCGAGGCCCTGCCCGAGATCGTCCGGACGGTGGGCGACCGGATCGAGGTCCTGATGGATGGCGGCATCCGCTCGGGGCAGGACGTCATCAAGGCGCTGGCGCTCGGGGCGCACGGCGTCTTCATCGGCCGCGCCTTCCTGTACGGGCTCGGGGCCGGCGGCGAGGCGGGCGTGACCCAGTGCCTCGACATCATCCGCAAGGAGCTCGACGTCACGATGGCGATGTGCGGCCTGCGCGACGTGCGCCAGGTCGACGAGCGCATCCTCGCCGGCAAGCCGGCCTTCGCCAACCGGCCGTACTGAGGCCCCCAAAAAAGCTCCGCCCGGTCCGAGGACCGGGCGGAGCGGAATTCGTTACATGCGGTGCATGTGGCGGTGCATCATGCGGTGCCGCATCATGTGCCGGCGGTGCATCATATGGCGGCGATGCATCATGTGGCGGTGCATGCGGTGGTGGCGCATCATCCGGCGCTCCCCGCGGGTCATCTGCACCGTTTCCACCATGGGGGCGGCCTGGATGCCGGCCGGGCTCGCCGGGGCGGCGGAGGCCGCGCCGATGCCGAAGGTGAGGCTGCCGAGAACGGCCGCGGCCGCGAGGCCCAGGGTCATCTTCTTCATCTTGGTGTCTCCTCTGCACGGCCCCTCCCTGCGGCGAGGCCGGCCCGTTGAGCGGGTCCCTTAAAAGAATCTTCCAACGGTGAAGGTTCCGACGAACCGTCTCTTTTTTCCGGAAGCCGGGATTTAAAAAAGTGTTGCCGGGTCCGTATCCGGCCGCCCCGTCGCGCGTTTCCCCCCGCATCCCGACGGGTGCCAAGCCTACGCGAGGGAGCGCCGACAACATGCATGAGGGCATTCGCATCCAGGCCGACGCGGACGGCACCTTCACGCTCTACAGCGACACCCGGGTGATCCTGCGCGGTCTCACCCGCGAGCGCGCCTACCGCCTTGCCGGCCAGCTCGGCGAATTCGTGGAGTATTGAGGCCCGCGGCGGGCCCGACGCCCACCGGCATGCGGGTCGAACCGCTACGTCCGGCCGGCCCGGATCGGGGTCTCACGAACGGTTCTGCCGTCGAAGTCGTAGCGAATCTTGCCCGGCCCGTTGCCGAGCTTGTCGAGGACGAAGGCCGGGTGGCCCGTGCCCGGGACCAGCTCGCCGTCCTCCGCGCAGGTTCCGAAGGTCGGCGTCGCACGCAGGCCCTCGCGGTCGTAGGTCAACCACGCATACATGGCCGGGCAGGCATTGCCGCCGGTGAACACCCGCAACAGGACGCTGTCGCCCGATTTCGTCACGACATCGGGCAGGGATTCGCTGTCGATCAGGGCCTCCTTGTCGCCGCCGGCATGGACGACGAGGCCGTGGCCGTTCTCGTTGCCCTCGACCCCGTTGATCTCGATCGAGACCTTGCCGCGCGGCATGTCGAGCCAGATCAGCGAGGGCTGTCCCTCGGCCAGGGCTGCCGTGGACAGCATCAGGAACGGGAGAAGAGCTGAGCGGCGCATGTGATCCTGATCCTTCCTGCATCGTGACGCGCGTCCGAGCCGCCGGCGATCGGACAAGGGGCGCAACCGCTACGGCTCGGCCCCGAGCCTGCCGAGCCGCTCGCAGCCTGCTTTGGTCGCGGCCGGATTCGCTTTCGTGGTCGCGGTCATGCCGTCGACGGCCGTGTCGTAGAGGCGAGCGAAGGTCGCTGCAGCCATCCCCTTGGACGCGAAGCGCTTCTGCAGGTCGGCCCGCCGCAAGGCCGCGGCCGCGTGATCGATCTTGCCGCAGGCCATCGCGATGGCGGTGGACTGGCCGCTCGCCGTGACGACGGCCGCGTCGTCCCGGGGGTCGATGACCTGAGCCCGCGACGGTCCGGACAGAAGCAGCACCGCCGCGAGGACGATCGCCGACTGGCGTGGCTGGCAGGTCATGTCCAGGCTCCCTCCCGCGATCCGGCTTCGCCCCGCACCCGGAGCGATCCATCGGACCGCGACCGAATAGCCTGCCGCGTCGGCGGCGCCCATTAGTACCGGTGAGCTATGGACGCGTCTCCGCCGCTGGGGCAGGCGGGCGCTGCCCGCCGGCGGGACGCCGTTCGACGCGCGGCAGGGGGATCTCCGCGGGCCGGAATACGGCGAGCGGACGGCATCTGCGTTCGCCCTCGACGCGGGTTCACGCAGCCGTTTCACGATCTCGAAGATGAACCCGCGGCCAAAAACAACTCTTCGAAGAGTTGGCGCTCCCAAGGGGACTCGAACCCCTGTTTTCGCCGTGAGAGGGCGACGTCCTAGACCGCTAGACGATGGGAGCTGTCCCGGCGGGATGGCGGCTGTATAGCGACGGTTCGGTCCGGGCGCAAGCCGCGGTGTCGGTCATCCGTTCGAGCCTCTCGGCCGGACCGTGACGGGAGACGTGCGGAGAGTCCAAGGCTCGGGGTTCCGGGCCGCCGTCTGGATCTGTAGGCCGCCCCCCTTCGGAGGGCACGCGCACCGTCCCCCGGACCAAGGCCGCGTCGATCGCCCGGAGATCCAACCGTGTCGTTCCTCCATGCGCACGGTACACGACACGACTTGGATGCGGTCCGCCCGGCCCTCGGCCTCTCGTCAGCCATCCGTCTTTCCCCGATCTCCTTCCGCTGCGCTGAATTCGTCCGGAACAAGGGCCGGCCCATCCCGGAACGTCGATCTCCCGGCATGCGCATCCCTCAGGGTCGCGAACCGTGCTCCACGCGTCGAGAGATCAAGCACTCGGACATAATCCTACAATGTTCCGACCTAGACCTTCGGAGATAAAAATCGACCTATGCCTTGTTGCATATCGCGAATACGCGTAAATATATCTTAACCGACAAATGACATGCGGTTTTTATGAAGCCGATATATCTTATTACCCAAGGTAATAGAGCGGAGCAGCTGTGGTAGACGCCGTTCCGACGAAACACGGGACGCAGATGAAATGAACGCCGACTCGGCCATGGCGAGCGGAGACAGGAACGACGCTCCGGAATCTCCCGAGCCGGATGCGAGGCGCCATCCCCGCTACGTCACCTCGATGCCGGCAACGATCCTGCTGTCGCTCTACGACCATATCCCCTGCGTCATCCGCGATCTCTCGGATGGGGGCGCCAGAATCGGCTTGTCTCCCCGTTATGCGCTCACGGATCGCTTCTGGATCGTCACCCGGCACGCCGAGATCACACGTCGTGTCCGGCTCGTATGGCGGCGTGGTGAGTTCGCGGGAATCGCGTTCGACCGGCCACTCGGATATCCATCGCGTCATACGATGTCCGCCTGATCGCTTCGCGATGCGGAAATCGGCGTCGTTCAAGCGCCGAAAAGGCTCGTGAGACAGTATCCGGAAGTGATCGTCCGGCTTTGGCCTCACGGGTGGGCAAGGGGTGCGTTGGCCCGTGCCGGGACATTCACGTACGGCACCGCGGCTTACGGCCGGACAGGGCGCGGAAGATCATCGCTGGACGCGAAAAGCCCGGGACGGACACCACCGGCCGGCGGCGCCCCTCCCGGGCCTTGCAACATCGCGACGGAACGAGACGCCTACTCGGCGGCCTCGATCCGGGGATGCTCGTGCTGCTTGCGCTCGCGCTTGACGAGGTCGGCAGTCAGGAAGGCCACCTCGAGCGCCTGCTCGGCGTTGAGGCGCGGGTCGCAATAGGTGTGGTAGCGGTCGCGCAGGTCGTCCGCCGTCAGCGCCCGGGCGCCGCCGGTGCACTCGGTGACGTTCTTGCCCGTCATCTCGAGGTGGATGCCGCCGGCATGCGTCCCTTCCGCTTGGTGGATGTCGAAGAAGCCCTGGATCTCCTTCATCACCCGCTCGAACGGCCGGGTCTTGTAGCCGCTCGCCGTCACGGTGTTGCCGTGCATCGGGTCGCAGGACCATACGACCTTGCGGCCCTCGCGCTCCACCGCCCGGACGAGCGCCGGGAGGTGGTCGCCGACCTTGTCGGCGCCGAAGCGGCAGATCAGGGTCAGGCGGCCGGCCTCATTCGTCGGGTTCAGCACGTCCACGAGCCTGATCAGGTCGTCGGCCTTCAGCGACGGCCCGCATTTGAGGCCGATCGGGTTCTTGATGCCCCGGGCGAACTCGATGTGAGCGTGGTCGGCCTGGCGGGTGCGGTCGCCGATCCACAGCATGTGGCCCGACGTGGCGTACCAGTCGCCGCTCGTGGAATCGACCCGGGTCAGGGCCTCCTCGTAGCCGAGCAGCAGCGCCTCGTGGCTGGTGAAGAAATCGGTCTGGCGCACCTCCTGGTGCGTCTCCGGGTTGATGCCGATCGCCCGCATGAAGTCGAGGGTCTCGGTCATGCGCTGCGCCAGGTCGGCATAGGCCGAGGACTGGGGCGAGTCCTTGACGAAGCCGAGCATCCAGCGATGCGCGTTCTCGAGGTTGGCGTAGCCGCCGGTCGCGAAGGCGCGCAGCAGGTTCAGCGTCGCCGCCGACTGGCGATAGGCCTCGGTCTGGCGGTTCGGGTTCGGCACCCGCTCGGCCTCCGTGAAGCCGATGCCGTTGACGATATCGCCGCGATAGCTCGGCAGCGCCACGCCGTCGACGGTCTCGACCGGCGAGGAACGCGGCTTGGCGAACTGACCGGCGATGCGCCCGACCTTCACCACCGGAGAGCCGCCCGCGAAGGTCAGCACCAGCGCCATCTGCAGGAAGACGCGGAAGAAATCGCGGATGTTGTCGGCGGAATGTTCGTCGAAGCTCTCGGCGCAGTCGCCGCCCTGAAGCAGGAACGCCTCGCCGGCCGCGACCTTGGCGAGGTTCTGCTTCAGCTTGCGCGCCTCACCGGCAAAGACCAGCGGAGGAAAGCTCGCGAGCTGCCGCTCCACCGCCGAAAGGGCCGCGGAATCCGGATAATCCGGGACCTGCTGAATCGGCAGCCGCCGCCAGCTCGTGGGGGTCCAACGCTCGCTCATCGTCCTCTCCTACCGCACCTCTTCGATAACCGGTCAGGTCGGTCGCGGAAGCCGGGCTTATAGGGGGGTTTGGGCCGTCGCGCGAGGGGGTCGCTCCTCGTGATTTCGGGTCATGCCGTACGGCTCGTTCCGTCAGAGCGAGAACCTGATCCAACAAGGGACCGACGACATCATCGGCAACCTCGACCGCCGTCTGGCGATCGCGGAGGTCGCCGCTCAGGTCGGCCTGAGCGAGTTCCACGTCATGCGGCTGTTCAAGGCCGAAACCGGCATGACCGTGCACCAATACGTCGTCCATCGGCGGCTCGAAGCCGCGAGGCGCGCGCCGGCGCGGGGCGTACCGC
>NZ_JTHF01000188.1 GCF_001043895.1 Methylobacterium indicum | reverse complement strand
CCCCGCTCTCCGGCGCGGTGATCGAGGTGGTGGTCACGGTCTCGCGCAACCTCGACGTGGCACCCGGCCAGGCGGTCGAGGTCGCCTTCGCGGGAATGCCGGCGCGGCCCTACTGCCCGACCCAGCGCATCGACGGCAACACCGAGCTCAACGAGCTCGTCTTCCACCTGCGCCGCGACGTCGGCACGCTGGGTCCCGCCCTCGGCGAGGCGGTGCGGCCCGGCCACGTCGTGCGCATCAAGGGACCGGCCGGCGGTACGCCGTACCGTCCCGGCCCCGGCCGCCTGATCCTGGTCTCGGCCGAGACCGGCTTCGCGCCGATCTGGGCGATCGCCCGCGCGGCGCGCCACCGGGAGACCGCCCGCGAGATGGTGGTGGTGGCGGGCGCCGCCGACGCCGACGACCTCTACATGCGTCCCGGCCTCGACTGGTTGCGCGCCACCGGCGTGCAGCAGATCACGCTCGCCGCGAGCCGCGACCGCCGCGGCCAGGCCGACGTGCGCCACGGACCCGTGACCGCCCACCTGCCGACCCTGCGCGGCAGCGACACCGTCCATGTCGCCGGCCCGCCGGACATCGTGCGGGCGGTCGAGCGGCTGTGCGACAGCGTCGGCGCGACCTGCGCCGCCCTCCCGTTCCTGCCCTCCCGCAGCCGGGCCCGCAGCCTGGTCACGCCGGGGGATACGGGGGCGCAGTTCGGACTGTGACCGCCCGTCAGCGAAGGTCGGAGACCGGCACCGGATAGGCGTGCGGGCGCCCGGCCAGCATCGCGTCGATCAGCGCCAGCACCTCGGCCCGCCCGACATTCGCCGCCTGCTCGAACGGCGTCCAGGTCTGGTGGAAGTCGAGCGCCGCGAAGACCTCGCGGTAGCGGGTGAGTTCCGCATGGGTGAGCGGTACGCCGCGCACGAAGGCCTTGTGGGCCGAGATGGTCAGGGCCTCGCGCGGGTTGTCCGGGTTCAGCTCGAACTTCAGCGCGTCGCCGCAGAACACGATGCCGCGGGTTGCATCGTGCAGAACGGCGTGGCCGTCGAAATGGCCGGCGGTGCGGTGAAGGGTCAGGCCCGGCAGCGGCTCGAGGGTATCATCGTACGGCCAGGAGACCTGGAGCGCCGCGCTCCAGGTAAAGTCGGCGGCGGGCAGGCACAGTTCGGGGTCGAAGCGGTCCTGGAGCTGGGGCAGCGCGCCGTAGCTGTGCGGGTGCGACGCCGACAGCAGTGTCATGCCACCGAGCGCGTCGATGTGGTCGAGCGCCGCCTCGCTGAAGACCGGGCAGCCCTCGAAGCCCATGTTGCCCTGGGGCGTGACGATCAGGTAGGCGCTCGGCCCGATGCCGGTGACCGGCTCGTTCCAGAACTTCCACACCCCCGCCTCGACCTCCTCCCAATGGCACGGGAAGGAGGCCTGCGCTTCTTCCACGTCCCGGAAGCGCCAGCCGTCCTGCGGTACGACGTGGCGGGCGTCGAGGCAGAGCGGGCAGCTCGGCGGCGCCGCGAAATGGCGCTGCCAGAAGCCGCAATTGTCGCAGACGAAGCTGGGCAGCTTGAGGGCGCCCGCGAAGGGCAGGTAACCGGGCACGCGAGACCTATCGGGGCGAGGCGGAGGGATGCGGCCGGAGATAGGGCGCGCCCGGCCGGGCGTCGACGCGGGGCGCCGCGTCAGAACACCCGCGGCAGGAGCCGGCGACGACGGCGCCCGAGGCGGCGCGCCGCTCCGGCGCCGAGGGCGAGCGCCGCCACGCCCCCGACGGCGAGCGCCGCGAGGCCGGCGACGAGGACGTCGCGCTGGCGGTCGGTGACGAACTCGCTGCGGGTCGGCGTGGTCTTGTCGGCGAATTTTCCGTCGATCGCGGCGGGTCCGGGAGCGGGTTCGAACAGGTTGCCGGCCTTGTCGGGCGAGGGCGGGCCGATCTGCGCGTCCCAGCCGCGGGCCATGAACCGGTCGGAGAGGGCCGGCGAGACCACCTGCATCAGGCCCATCTGCACGGTCGAGCGGCCGACATAGATGTCGCGGCGGCGGTGGTTGGCCGCGAACAGGATCGCGTCGGCGCAGAGCCGCGGATCGAAGACCGGGGCCGGGATGTCCTGCTCGGCGCCCGTGCGGGTGCGGGCCCAGCCGAATTGCGGCGTGTTCACCGCCGGCAGGTACACCACTGTCAGGTCGATCGCGACGCCCTCGTGCAGGAACTCGGAGCGCAGGCCGTCGGTGAAGCCGGTCACGGCGTGCTTGGCGGCGCAGTAGGGCACCTGCAGGGGCATCGCGCGAAGCCCCAAGCCCGAACTGACCTGCACGATGGTGCCGCGGTTGCGCCCCCGCATGTGCCGGAGCGCGGCGAGCGTGCCCCAGACCTGGCTCAGATAGGTGGTCTCGGTGACGCGCCGCCATTCCTCGGGCGCGATCTCCGGTGCGGGCGCGACGATCGACGACATCGCGTTGTTGACCCAGGTGTCGATCGGCCCGAGCTCGGCCTCGAACCGGTCGGCGGCGGCATTCACCGCCTCCGCGTCGGCGACGTCGGCGGAGATCGCCAGCACCGCACCGCCGTGCCGGCGCAAGGCCGCTTCCGCATCGCGCAGGCGGCCCTCGTCGCGGGCGACGATCCCGACCGACCAGCCGTCCCTGGCAAACGCATGGGCGGTCGCCAGACCGATCCCCGCCGTGCCGCCCGTCACCACCGCCACCCGTGCCACGCCTACCTCCCGATCTCTCGAATCAGGCCGGCAATGCGGGAGCCGGGCGGGCGGTTCGGGGGCGGCGATGCCGCACCCGAACCGACGACGCCCCCGGACGGTGGCGTCCGGGGGCGTCGGTTCGCGTCACGCGGTGAGGCCGGTCACCGCGCCGGCTCGGGCTCGCCGGGGTGCTCGTCGACGCCGCGCCAGCGGTTGATCCGGATCATGACGTTGCGGATCACCACGTAGAAGACCGGTGTCAGGAACAGGCCGAAGATCGTGGCGCCCAGCATGCCGAACAGCACCGCCGTGCCGAGCGCCTGGCGCATCTCGGCGCCCGGGCCGGTGGCGAAGGCGAGCGGCACCACGCCGAGGATGAACGCGAAGGCGGTCATCAGGATCGGCCGCAGGCGAAGCCGGCAGGCCTCGACGGCCGCCGCGACCGGCCCTCGGCGCTCGCTCTCCTCGATCTGGTGGGCGAACTCGACGATCAGGATCGCGTTCTTGGCCGCCAGGCCGATGAGCACGATGAGGCCGATCTGGGTCAGGATGTTGTTGTCCTGGGCCCGGAACTGCACGCCGGCCAAGGCCGCCAGCACGCCGGTCGGCACCACCAGCAGGATCGAGAGCGGCAGCGCCCAGGATTCGTACTGCGCGGCGAGCACCAGGAAGACCAGCAGCACGCCGAGCGCGAAGACGTAGATCGCCGTGTTGCCGACCGCCTTTTCCTGGAACGCGATCTCGGTCCACTCGAAGCTCATGCCGTCGGGCAGGGTCTGGCGGGCGAGCTTTTCCATCGCGTCGAGGGACTGGCCCGAGGAGACGCCGGGCTTCGAATCGCCCTGAACGGGAATCGAGTAGTACAGGTTGTAGCGCTGGACGATCTGGGGGCCGGCGATGTCGCGGATGCTGGCGAGCGTGCCCATCGGCACCAGCGCACCGGTGGAGGAGCGCACCTTGAGCCGCTCGATGTCCTCCTTCTCCATCCGGTACTTGGCGTCGGCCTGGGCGCGGACCTGGTAGATGCGCCCGAAGGTGTTGAAGTCGTTGACGTAGGCACCGCCGAGGTTGACCTGGAGGGTCGAGAAGACGTTGGCGAGCGGCACGTTCAGCATCCGCGCCACCGTGCGGTCGATGTCGAGGTAGATCTGCGGCGTGTCGTTGCCGAAGGTGGTGAAGACGCGGGTCAGCGCCGGGTCGCGGTTGGCCGCCCCGATCAGGTCGCCCGAGACCTGGAGCAGGCGGGCGATGTCCGAGCCCTCGCGGCTCTGCACCTGCATCTTGAAGCCGCCCGCATTGCCCAGACCCCGCACCGGCGGCGGCGGGATCGCGATGATGCGGGCCTCCTGCATCGGCGCGGTCTTGGCGAGCACGGCCTGCAGGATCTTGCCCGCCGTGAGGCCCTTCTCCAGGCGCTCCTTGAAGGGTTTGAGCGGCAGGAACATCACCGCGCCGTTGGTGGTGTTGGTGAAGGTCGCGCCGTCGAAGCCCGCGATGACGACGGTGTTGCCGACGCCGTCGATGTCGAGGGAGCGGCGCGAGACCTCCTGCACCACCGCGGTGGTGCGCTCGAGCGACGAGCCGGGCGGCAGCTGTACCACCACCAGCAGGTAGCCCTGGTCCTGGAGCGGGATGAAGCCCGTCGGCGTGGTGCGCACGAGGTGCAGCACGCCGTAGATCACGCCCGCGTAGAGCAGCAGCATGGCGAGGAGCGGCACGAGGCGTCCGGTGAGGAAGCGGATCGTCGCCGCGTAGCCGTTCGCCGTCGCGTCGAAGGCGCGGTTGAAGGTGTTGGCCGCCCAGGACCCGAACCGGGCCAGGAAGAAGCGCGGCCGGTGGTGCTCGGAATGGGGCTTCAGCAGCAGCTTGCAGAGCGCCGGCGACAGCGTCAGCGAGTTGAACATCGAGATGATGGTCGAGGCCGCGATGGTGAGCGCGAACTGACGGTAGAACTGGCCCGAGATGCCCGGGATGAAGGCGGTCGGGATGAACACCGCCGACAGAACGAGCGCGATGGCGACGACCGCGCCGCCGACCTCGTCCATGGTCTTGTGGGCCGCCTCGCCGGGAGAGAGCCCCTCGGCCATGTTGCGCTCGACGTTCTCCACCACCACGATCGCGTCGTCGACGACGATGCCGATGGCGAGCACGAGGCCGAACAGCGTCAGGTTGTTGAGCGAGAAGCCGAGCAGCGCCATCACCGCGAAGGTGCCGATCAGCGAGACCGGGATCGCGATGATCGGGATGATCGCGGTGCGCCAGCTCTGAAGGAAGATCAGGATCACCACGACGACGAGGACCACCGCCTCGCCGAGCGTCTTGTAGACCTCGTGCACCGATTCCGCGATGAACTCGGTCGGGTTGTAGGCGATCTTGAATTCGAGGCCGGGCGGGAAGTCCTTGGCCAGCGTCTTCATCAGCGCCTGGACCTGCTCGGCCGCCTCGAGCGCGTTGGTGCCCGGGCGCTGGAACACGCCGATGCCGATGGCGGGCTGGCCGTTGAGGAACGACTTCGTCGTGTAGTCCTTCTGGCCGAGCTCGACCCGGGCGACGTCGGAGATCCGCACCAGGCGCCCGTCGGACGCCTTGACGATCACCTTGCGGAACTCGCTCGGGTCCTGGAAGCGGCCTTGCGTCTGCACCGTGAGCTGGAACGCCTGGCTCGCGGGCGCGGGCGGCGCGCCGAGCGCGCCCGACGCCACCTGGACGTTCTGCTCCTGCAGCGCGTTGATGACGTCGGTGGTCGAGAGCTGGTAGGAGGCGAGCTTGTTCGGGTCGAGCCAGAGCCTCAGCGCGTATTCCGAGCCGCCGAACACCGTGATGTCGCCCACACCGTTGAGGCGCAGCAAGGGATCGCGCAGGCGCAGATAGATGTAGTTGGCGAGGTAGTTCTGGTCGAAGGTGCCGTCGGGCGAGAGCACGTGCACGACCATCATCAGGTCGGGCGAGGATTTTCTGACCGTGACGCCGAGGTTGCGCACGTCGCCGGGCAAGCGCGGCTGGGCGACCGAGAGCCGGTTCTGGACCAGCACGTTGGCGATGTCGAGGTTGGTGCCGAGCGCGAAGGTGACGGTCAGCTGCATGTTGCCGTCGTTGGTCGACAGCGACGACATGTACAGCATGTTGTCGACGCCGTTGATCTCCTGCTCGATCGGCGTCGCGATGGTGGCCGCCACGGTCTCGGCGTTGGCGCCCGGATAGGAGGCGCGCACGACGACCGTCGGCGGCACGATCTCGGGATATTGCGAGACCGGCAGCGAGATGTACGAGACGTAGCCGATGATCAGGATGACGATCGAGGTCACCGAGGCGAAGATCGGCCGGTCGACGAAGAAATGGGCAAAACGCATCGGTGGGCCTCTCGCGCCCTTCGGCTGGTCGGGCGTGGCGCCCCCGCGACGGCGGGGGCCGTGGCATCCTGACGGGCGCGCCGCCCGGTGGGGCGGCGCGTCCCGGCTTACTCGCGGACCGGCGGCAGTTCCTTGACCTCGGGCGTGACCTTGGCGCCCGGGCGCACCCGGGTGAGGCCGACGATCACGATGGTCTCGTCCCCTTTGAGCCCGTCGCGCACCACCCGGTAGCCGTCGATCTTCGGGCCGGGGCGGATGTTGCGGGGCTGGACGACGTTGTCGGGCCCGACCACGTAGACGAGGCGCTTGTCCTGGTTGGCGCCGATCGCCTCGTCGGGGATCAGGATGCCGCGATAGGGCTTCGAGGCCGGCATGCTGACGATGCCGAACAGGCCCGGCTTGATGAAGCGGTCCGGGTTCTCGACGGTGGCGCGCAGCAGCACCGTGCCGGTCGCCTCGTCGACCCGGTTGTCGACGAAGTTGAGCACGCCCTTGCGGGTGGGCTTGGCCTCGCCGGTCAGCGCCACCAGGATCGGCACCGTGTGCTCGTTCTGGGTCGCCCCCATGCCGATCTTGAGCGTGCCCTGGTAGGCCAGGAACGACCGCTCGTCGACGGTGAACGAGAAGTAGATCGGGTCGAGCGAGACGATCGTCGTCAGCAACGTCTGGTCGGTGATGACGATGTTGCCCTCGGTGACGTTCCGCTGCGAGATCCGCCCGTCGATCGGCGAGCGCACCTCGGTGAAGTCGTAGTTGAGCTGGGCCTGGCGCAGGGCGGCGGTGGCGTTGTCCACGTCGGCCTGGGCGGTCTGGGAATTCTGCCGGCGCTGGTCGGTGACCTGCTCGGAGATGTTGCCGGACCGGCTCAGCGTCTGGGCGCGCTCGAGATCGGTCTGGCTGAAGTTCAGCCGCGCCTTGGCCGAATCGAGAGCCGCGGTCGCCTGGTCGAGGGCCGCCTTGTAGGGCCGCCGGTCGATGGTGAAGAGCAAATCGCCCTTCTTGACCACGGCGCCGTCCTGGAAGTGGATCTTCTGCAGGTAGCCGGTGACCCGGGCCCGCACCTCGACGTACTCGATGGCGTTGAAGCGGCCGGTGAAGTCGTCGTGCTCGACCACCTCCTTGACCACGGGCTTGGCCACCGTGACCGCGGGGGGCGGACCGCCCGGAGCCTGGGCTCGCGCCGGCACCCCGGCCAGCAGCAGCAGCGCCGGGATCACCGCCGCCAGCCTCAGCCTGCGCATACTCGTTCTCCCGTTCATCTCGTGCATGCGGCCCCGTCGGACGCACGAAAGATGGGCCGGAGCGCATCCGCGTCGAGGGGCTTGGCCGTCACGGGAACCGCGCCTCGTCCGGCGCGGCCCTCCCGGGGCCGTGAAAGTCGCGTCCGCCCTGGCGGGCGGCTCCGCCCGCGAGGGCGGGAGGGATCATTTATTCGACGGCCTCGCCGGCATTGGCCCAGTCCTTGAACCCGCCGACATAGTGCTCCGAGAGCGCGATGCCCTGGCTCTGGAGATACTGCAGCGCCCGCGCCGAGCGGACCCCGGCGGCGCAGGACAGGACCGGCCGGCGGCCGTCCGCGGCGATCAGGGCCTGCAGGCGCTCGACGTCGAAATCCGAGAGCGGGAACGACACGGAGCCCGGGATGTGGCCGGAGGCGAACTCGTTGGGTTCGCGCACGTCGATCAGCAGGACGGAGTTGTCCGCCAGGCCGTTCTTCACCGCTTCCCGATTTAGATCGACGATCGCCATGGTCTCACCCGAACGCCGGCCCACCGCCGACCCACGATCTTAGCCGCCCCGTCCGGCTCTTGTCACCGCAACGCGACGGAACGCTGACGAATGCGATAAATCATCATCGCTCAGGGTTGCAAGGGCAACCATCCACGCGCCTGGGCGCGCCTTGTGCGCTGCCGCACAATGTGGATTCGGCGCCGCCGTGCCGCATGTGTAGGAACGCGGGCAACCGCGTCACCCTCGCCGAGCCGCACCAGGACCGCATGCGCCCGCATCCCGTCGCCTTCGACCTCACCCGCCTCGTCACCCGGCTGCGCCATGCGAGCCCGACCGGCATCGACCGGGTCGACCTCGCCTATGCCCGCCATCTGCTGGGGCAGGCCGGGCCGCGCTTCGGGGTGGTCTCGACGCCGGTCGGCCCAAAACTCCTCGATCGCCGGCAGATGACCGACCTCGTCGAGGGGGCGGTCGCGGCCTGGACCGAGGACGTCACGGCCGGGGACGATCCGGTCTACCGCGACCTCGCCGCCCGGCTCGGCCTGCCGGCACCCGCGGCCGGCACCGGCGCGGCGGCCCCCGAGGGGGCGGCGCAGCGGCGCAAGCGTCAGTGGCGGGCCCGGCTGACCGCGTGGCGGGCGCCCGGGCCCGAGGCCTTGCCGCTGAACGCGCTCTACCTCCACACCTCGCATCTGCGGCTCGACAAGCCCGCGCGGTTCGACTGGCTCTACGACCGGCCGGACGTGCGGCCGGTCTTCTTCGTCCACGACCTGATCCCGATCGAGTATCCCGAATACGGCCGCGACGGCGAGGCCGGCCGCCACCGGGTGCGGATGGAGACGATGGCCCGCCACGCCCAGGCGATCGTGGCGAACTCGGACGACGTGGGACAGCGCTTCTCAGGCCACGTCGCGGGGCTCGGGCTCCGGTCGCCGCCGGTCACCGTCGGGCCGCTCGGGATCGAGGCCGCGTTCCAGGCCGCCCCCTCGCCGCCCGCAGCACGGCCGTTCTTCCTCGTCTGCGGCACGATCGAGCCGCGGAAGAACCTGATCACGCTGCTGTCGGCCTGGCGCGAGCTCGCCGCGCGCCACGGGCCGGCGACGCCGCGCCTCGTCGTCGTCGGGCGCCGGGGCTGGGAGAGCGAGAACGTCATCGACCTGCTGGAGCGCTGCCCGGCGGTCCGCGCCCACGTCACCGAGGCCTCCGGCCTCTCGACCGCCGGGCTGGTGCGGCT
>NZ_JTHF01000187.1 GCF_001043895.1 Methylobacterium indicum | reverse complement strand
ATTCATAGTCAAACAGGCTCTGACATTCGCCGCGTCGCTGGGCTCTCGCGTCAAGCGCGCTAGCGCCGACGGTCCATCTGCCTGTCAGGAATAGATCATTTTATTGACAGGCGGAGCCTTCCACCCACTGCTCTTAGGATGGCGGACACCTCAGGGATTCGCCTCGACGGCTCGAGAGGCCGCCGGAGGAGAGCCGGAAGCTTGCCCTTTGGGCAGGACCAAGATACGGGGACCCGTCAGGCGATGCACTGAGTGAGCGGGCCCCGCTCGTCTTACACGGCGCGGCGCACGATCGAGGGCTTCGAAGCGGTGCTGGGGCTGCGGAAGGGCTTCGGGTTCGCGGGCGCGCGGATTATAGGGGAGTAGAACCATCTGCTCGCCGCTTGCTTTGGCCTCCCCGTCGCGAACAATGCGTGAGAACGGGAGTGGGCAGCCCCTTCTGCATCCCGAGCCCGAGTTTGCGACACGCCCGTCGCGCGTAGTTCTCGGCGGGTCAGGCCAGGGAGGCGCAGAAGCGCTGGATGCGTCGGCACGCCTCCTCCAGCGTCTGGGTAGAGGCGGCGTAGGAGACGCGGAAATGGCCTGGCAAGCCGTAAGCGCCGCCATGCACGACGGCGACCGCTTCCGCGTCGAGCAGGGCGCCTACGACGTCCTCGTCCGTCGTCACGACCTGGCCCGACGGCGTCCGCTTGCCATAGAGCGCCTCGCAGGACGGGAAGACGTAGAACGCCCCTTCCGGGACGGGGCAGCGCAGGCCAGTCGCCTGGTTGAGCATCGACACCACGAGGTTGCGGCGCTCCTCGAAGGCCCGGCGGCGCAAAGCCAGGTCGTCCTGCGGACCGTCGAGCGCCGCGACCGCTGCCCATTGGGCGATCGAACAAGCGCCCGAGGTGAACTGACCTTGCACGGTGTCCATCGCCTTGATCAGCGGGCGCGGCCCGCCAGCATAGCCGATGCGCCAGCCCGTCATGGCGTAAGCCTTCGACACCCCGTTCACCGTCAGCGTACGGTTGTAAAGCTCCGGTGCGACCTGGGCGGGCGTCCAGAACGCCCCGCCGTCGTAAATCAGGTGCTCGTAGATGTCGTCGGACAGGATCCAGACCTGCGGATGGCGGGCGAGCACGGCGGTGAGGCGCGCGATCTCCTCCCGTCCATAGGCCGCCCCGCTCGGGTTCGACGGCGAATTGAGGATCAGCCACTTGGTCTTACGGGTGATCAGGGGTTCGAGCGTCTCGGCCGTCAGGCGAAAACCCCCCGCTGCGCGGGTAGGCGCGATCACCGGCGTACCGCCACACAGGGCCACGATCTCCGGATAGGAGACCCAGTACGGCGCCGGGACAATCACCTCGTCGCCCGGATTGACCGTGGCCACCATCGCGTTGGCGATGACCTGCTTGCCGCCGGTGCCAACGATGATTTGGTCGAGGCCGTAATCGAGCCCGTTTTCCCGCCGGAACTTGGCGCGGATTGCCTGACGCAGTTCGGGGATGCCGCCGACCGGGGTGTACTTGGTCCGGCCCTCGGCCATCGCGCGGCTCGCCGCGGCCTTGATGTGGTCGGGGGTGTCGAAGTCGGGCTCGCCCGAGCTCAGCGCGATCACGTCGCGCCCCTGCTCCGCGAGCGCACGTGCGCGCGCATTGGCGACGATGCTCGCCGAGGGCTTGATGCGGGAAAGTGCGTCGGACAGGAACGGCATCGGGGTGATCCAGGCAGCGCGAGAGCCGGACGGCCCGGCGCGCGGGAGGGCGGTCAGGCGTGGCGGATGTCGGAGACGAACTTCGTCGCCCGCGGGTGCTGGGGCCGGAGGAAGAAGTCCTCGGGCTTGGCGCGCTCCAGAACGGCGCCCGCATCCATGAAGATCACCCGGTCGGCGACCTCGCGGGCAAAGCCCATCTCGTGAGTGACGCAGACCATCGTCATGCCCTCGGCTGCGAGCTGCTTCATGACGGTGAGGACCTCGCCGACGAGCTCCGGGTCAAGGGCCGAGGTCGGCTCGTCGAACAGCATGACCGGCGGCTTCATGGCGAGCGCCCGGGCGATGGCGACGCGCTGCTGCTGGCCGCCCGAGAGCCGCGGCGGGAACTCGTCCGCCTTATGCGCGAGGCCGACCTTGTCCAGCAGGGCGAGGGCGGCCTCGCGCGCCGCCTTCTCGGGCATCCGGTGCACCCGCATCGGCGCGAGCATCACGTTGCGTGCCACGCTCAGGTGCGGGAATAGGTTGAACTGCTGAAATACGAAGCCGATGTGGCTGCGCAGCTCGTTCACGTCGATGCTGGGACCGTGGATGTCGCGCCCGTCGATCGCGATGCGACCGCCCTGGATCGGCTCCAGCCGGTTGACCGTCCGGATCAGGGTCGACTTGCCGGAGCCCGACGGCCCGCACACCACTACGACCTCCCCGGCGGCCACGGTCTCGCAGACATCCTTGAGGGCGTGGAAGCTGCCGTACCACTTCTCGACCTTGTCGAAGACGATCATGCCGCGCTCCCCGCTGCCACCGGAGCCTTGCGGCTCGCATCGATGCGCTTCTCGACCAGGCGCACGAGGCGGCTCAGCGAGAAGCAGATGATGAAATAGATCGCCGCCAGAATCAGGTAGACCTGCAGCGGCTTGGTCATCAGCTGCGCGTTGATCTGATAAGCGGAGTAGGTCAGCTCGCTGACGCTGATGATGTATGCGACCGAGGTGTTCTTCACCAGCGAGATGAACTGGTTGAGGATGCTCGGGATGGCGTTGAACAGGGCCTGGGGCAGGATCACGTCGCGGAGCGTCTGGGACGCGCTCAGCCCGAGCGAGCGAGACGCCTCGGTCTGCCCCTTCGGCAGGGCGAGGATCGCGGCGCGGACCACCTCGGCGAGGTAGGCGGTCTCGTACACTACGAGGGCGCAGATCACCGTGGTGAGCGCCGAGACCGTGCGGCCGATGATCAGCGGGACGACGAAGTAGGCCCAGAAGATCAGCATCAGGAGCGGCAGCGCCCGCACGAGGGTGACGAAGGCGGTGCAGGTCCAGGCGATCGCGGGGTGGTGGCTGGTGCGGCCGACCCCGATCAGCACCGAGAGCGGGAACGACACTGTGAGGCCGGTCACCGCCAGGATGAGCGTGAGCGCGAGCCCGCCGATCGGGCCGTCCGGGAACTGCCCGACCGCCAGCAGCAGGCCGTAATCGCGCAGTATGTCGAGGATGTCCTGCATCGTCAGTGTCCCGCGGCGCGGAGATTGCGGCGGTCCGCCCAGGCGCCCAGCGCCATGATGGCGAAGGACAGCGTGACGTAGAACAGCGAGGCGATCGCGAAGGTCTCGAAGGTGCGGTAGGTCTCGTTCTCGACCTGGCGCGAGGTATAGGTCATCTCGGCGACACCGACCGCCATGGCGAGGCTGGTGGCCTTGAACAACGAGAGCGACTGGTTGACGAGGGCCGGCAGGGCGGCGCGGACGGCTTGCGGCAGCAGCACGTCGCGCATCGTCTGCAGGTAGCTGAGACCCAAAGCCCGCCCGGCCTCCATCTGCGCGGGCGGCAGCGCTCGCAGGCCGCTGCGCATGTCCTCCGACATGTAGGCCGCCGCGTTCAGGAACAGCGCGATCATGGCGAAGATGAATTCGCTGTTGTGCGAATTGACCCAGCGCGTCAACGGCTCCGGCAGGAGCTGCGGTACCGCGAAGTACCAGACGAAGATCTGGACCAGCATCGGGATGTTGCGGTGATAAGCGACGAAGCCGGCGACGGCCCAGCGGGCTCCGCGGAACGGGGCCGAGCCGATCGCCACTAGGACGGCCGCGCTCGCGAAGGCCAGAACCCACGAGGACAAGAACAGTGCGGCCGAGGTCGCGGCGCCCCACAGGATCCAGTGCGCGTATTGGGGCGTCAGCACCGCCCCGAAATCGAGATGCATAGCCGAGCCTCAACCCCATGCCCCGGGACGCCAGCCTCCCGCATGCGAGGCCCGCGTGCGAAAAGCCCTCACTCGAAGGCGGAGATCGGCGTCAGCTTCTTCTCGCGCGGCAGGTTGTACTTGGACTTCGGCCCGTACCACTTGGTCCAAAGCGCGTCGATCTCGCCGGCAGCCTCCATATCCTCCATGGCCTTGTTGACCGCCGCGAGCAGCGCCGGCTCGTCCTTCTTCACGCCGAGGGCGGTCGCCTCGTAGGCGAGGGGCTCGTCCACGAAGCGGAACTTGCCGCCAGTCTCGTTGACGTAGCGTACAGCGGAGGGCGCCGCGAGGGCGAGCCCGTCGACCTTGCCCTGCTGCAGCGCCAGGAATGCCGCCGGCGGATCCTGGAAGGTCACGACCTCGGCTTCGGTCCGGCGGCGGGCGTAGAGTTCCGGCGTCGAGCCCTTGTTGGCGCTGATCTTGCGGCCCTTGAAGTCGGACAGCTTGTTCAACCCCGAATCGACCCGCACGATGAGCTTGATCGGCACCTGGTAGTGCGCGGCCGTGAAGGCGATCTGCTGCGCACGCTCCTTGGTGTAGCCGAGAGCGGCGGCGATCAGGTCGACTCGGCCGAGCGCGAGTTCCGGGATCCGCGCCTCTACCGACACCGAGCGCAGGTCGAGTGACACGCCGAGATGCTTGGCGATGGCCGCGCAGGTGTCGACGTCGAAACCGACCGTCTTGCGCGTCGCCAGGTCCTGGAAGCCGAGGGGCTCGGACGAGTTCAGGGTCGCGCAAACCAGGCTGCCCCGCGCCTTCATGTCGGCGAGCCGGTCGGCCCAGGCCGGAGCCGCGGCGAGGAGCGAGAGAGCGAGCGCGGCCAGCCCGGTCCGGCGCGACAGGAACATCGATGTCATGAGCCTCTCCTCATTGCGGCATGTTTCATAACTGCATTATGAAAACGAATGACGCAAGGCCTTTCCATGCCGGCTCGTGGGACGGGGTGCATGGATCGGGCCGGATCCGGCATCTTCCGGTTGCCGCTTTTTTCATAATCTGATTATGATATGATCCGAGAGCCGACCCACTGTCGAGGGGGCCGCTCGGCGAGCGCGATTCCGAACGGCGCTGAGTGAGGATGGATGGCAACGACCAGGACCGAACCCGAGCCCGACTCTGCGCCCGACCGCTCCGTCTCGGCGGCAGAACGCACGATGACGATTCTCAATGCCTTCCTGAGCCACGAGAAGCCGCTCTCGCTGCCCGAGCTCGAAGCCTCCACCGGGCTCTTCAAGAGCGTGATCCTCCGCTACATGATCACGCTCGTCCGCGAGAACATGGTTCGGAAGAACCAGGACGGCACCTATCAGCTCGGCATCAAGGTGGTTCAGCTCGCCGCCGTCTACGAGCATTCGGTCGATCATCTCGGCATCATCAAGCCGTCGCTGGAGCGGCTGGTCGCCGCCAGCGGTGAGACCGCCTCGTTCTACGTACGGGAGGGCGACACGCGCGTCTGCCTCTTCCGGCACAACTCGCCGCACAGCCTGCGGGTGAGCCTGCGCCAGGGCGACACCAGCCCTTTCGACGAGACGTCGACGGGGCAGGTCCTGCAGCATGCCGAGCGCTCGCCGAGGATTGAGGGCAGCTACATCCGCCAGACCTCCGGCCTGGTCGACCCGCTCACCACGTCGATCTCGGTTCCGGTCTTTGGCGTGCGCGAGGCGCTCGTCGGCGCCCTGACGCTGTCGGGGCCGATCGGCCGCTTCGAGCCGTCCGATGAACGGGTCCGCAGCCTCCTCGTTGATGAAGCCGCCCAGCTCTCCTGCGCTTTCGGATCGTCCCGGCACTACGCGCAACATGGAGCCGAACAGGGCGCTGCACCGCACCGCGCAAATTGACCGCCCGGTGAAAGTCCGCGCGAGGCGGGCTCTCTCTACCTCCCCCGCCTGAACGAGGTTTGATATGCTCGGTTTCCGCATTCGCAAGCGTCGCCGCGCCGTCGGCGAGGATCTCGTCGCACAGTTCCGCGCGCTTCCGGTCGCCAATATCAGCGATTCGATGGCCCGAATGAGCGCCGCCGGGTCCCGGCTGCGCCCGATGCACCGCAGCGGCGTGATGGCGGGGCCCGCGCTCACGGTCAGGACGCGGCCGGGCGACAACCTGATGATCCACGCCGCCCTCGACCTCGCCGCGCCCGGCGACATCGTGGTGGTCGATGGCGGCGGCGACCTCACCAACGCGCTGATCGGTGAGTTGATGGTCGCCTATGCCCGCACGCGCGGGATCGGCGGGTTCGTGCTGAACGGAGCGATCCGCGACGTGGCCTGGATCGCCGAGCGCGACTTCCCGGTCTACGCAGCCGGCGTCACCCATCGCGGCCCCTACAAGGATGGTCCGGGCGAGATCAACGTGCCGGTCGCCATCGACGGCATGGTGATCGAGCCGGGCGACCTCGTGATCGGCGACGCGGACGGCCTCGTCTGTGTTCCCTTCGACGAAGCCGAGGCGGTGTACCGGGCGGCGCAGGAGAAGCACCGGGCCGAGGAGGAGATGATGCGGGCGATCGAGGAGCGCCGCTACGACCGCGCCTGGGTCGGGACGGCGCTGACGCGGCTCGGCTGCGAGGTGGAAGCCTGATGGCGACGCGCCGGATCCACGCTCCCGTCCGCCCCGACTGGCTCGGCCTGACCCGCGAAGCGGCGATTGAGCCGGATCTGCCTATCGTCGATTGCCACCACCACCTCTGGGACCGGCCGGAGGGCCAGCGCTACCTGTTCCTCGACCTGCTCGCCGATATGGAGGCCGGGCACGACGTCCGTGCCACGGTGTTCGTGCAGAGCCGCTCGATGTACCGGCCCGATCTGGCGCCCGAGTTCCAGCCGGTCGGCGAGGTCGAGTTCGCGAACGGCGTCGCCGCGCAGGCGGCGAGCGGTCTCTATGGTCGTCGCCATGCCTGTGCGGGCATCGTCGGCTTCGCCGACATGATGCTCGGTGAGCGGATCGTTCCGGTGCTCGAGGCGCTGCTGCGTGCCGGCGGCGGCCGGCTGCGGGGCATCCGCAACCAGACCGCCTATCACCCGGACCCGGCGATCACTTCGAACCCGGTGCCACCGACGCCTGGGCTCCTGGCGCATCCCCTGTTCGCCGAAGCCGGTCGGCTTTTGCCGCGGTTCGGGCTGACGCTCGATGCGTTCTGCTATCACACGCAACTCGACGAGGTATGCGCGCTCGCCGATGCGTGCCCGGACACGACCATCATCCTCGACCATTGCGGTGGTCCCCTTGGGATGGGCGCCTATCGAGGTCGGCGCGACGAAGTTCATGACAATTGGTCGACTCGGATGCGGCGCGTCGCCGAACGTCCGAATGTCCGGCTGAAGCTCGGCGGCCTGGCGATGCGGGTCAACGGCTACGACTTCGATGACGCCCCGCGACCCCCGACCTCGGACGAACTCGTCCGGGCCTGGTCGCCGTGGATCCTTCCGTGCATAGACTGGTTCGGGCCGCAGCGCTGCATGTTCGAGAGCAACTTTCCCGTCGACAAGGGAATGGTTGGGTACGTGCCACTCTGGAACGCGTTCAAGCTGATGACCGCTGACCTTTCACCCGATGATCGCATGGGCCTCTTCTATCGCAATGCAATTGATTTATATAATTTGTCAGTTTTGCAATATGATTAGGTATTAAATATTACTATTACATCAAAATATAATAAAATTACAGCTTTCGACCTAGTCTTGAAACGGAGTTCGAGAGTGTCGCTTGGTTCCATCAGCGCACGCTAGTATTGTGATCAGCGGAACTTAGTCCGTTAGGGTCAGAACCCAATCGGCCTGACCATACGGGAGTCTACTTTCGACCAAAACCATGAATGAATCCGCGGATTACGCACTAGCTTAGGATTTACTAGGCTGACGCCGAGCAGCGATGCCGGCTCTATACGCGAAGCTTGCGCGAATGAATGCAACGGCTGCAGCGGAGACGGCGAAGCATGAAGGCCCGGTGTCGGGCTACGAGCAGCCATTCGGGCCACCCGGATCGCAGGTCTGCTCTTGGCGCTCACAGGACGCTGGCTGCGGCGTCGACCGTAAGGGCGGCTCCATTCACATGCGCGGCTTCATCGGACAGGAGGAACGCGACAACGTTCGCAACGTCGGCGGGCTTGCCGTAAGTAGGCTGTCCCGCCCTCCGGATCGCGCCACCGGAACTGAGGGCCTGCGCGTCGAGCGAGTGAATCATGCGGGTGTCGATCGGTCCGGGCAGGACGGCGTTCACCCGAACGCCCGTCCCCTGGACGTCGAGCGCCGCCACCCGGGTCAGCCCGAGAACGGCATGCTTGGCGGCCACGTATCCCGCGAGGCCGGCACGGCCCCGGATCGCGGAGGTGGAGGCGATGGTGACTATCGACCCGGCGCCGCGCTGGCGCATCCGGCCGAGAACATGCTTCAGGCCCAGGAACGTACCCTTGGCGTTGACGGCGAGAACCCGGTCGAAGACGTCGTCCGGGTATTCGTCGATCGGAGCGACGACACCCTCGATGCCCGCATTGCTGACGAAGGCCGTGATTGGTCCGAGATCGCCTTCGACGGCCGCGACGCAGGCGGCGAATCCGGCGCTGTCGGAGACGTCCGTCCTGACGAATAAGGCGCGCCGGCCCGCGGCCTCGACCAGCCGCGCGGTCTCCGTGCCCGAAGCGGGATCGTGGTCGGCCAGCGCGATCGCGGCGCCGTCCCGGGCGAGCCGGAGAGCGATGGCGCGTCCGAGGCCACCCCCGCCGCCGGTGACGAGCGCGACGCTCATGCCTTGACCATCGGGCAGCCGCCCTCGCCGAGCGGACGCCACACGACGTCGGCCGGGATCGACTGCACGACCTTGTAGTAATCCCACGGGTATTTCGAGTCGGCCGGGCTCTTCACCTCGAACAGGTACATCGGATGGAGCTTGCGGCCGTCGGGCCGGATCGAGCCCTTGCCGAACAGGGGATCATCGGTCGGCATCTCCTTCATCCGGGAGACGACGGCCCGGCCGTCGGCCGCGCTGCCGAGCGATTGGACGGCGCGCAGGTAGTGCAGGGCCGAAGCATAGGCGCCGGCATGCAGTGCGCTCGGGTAGCGGTCGCGGTTTCTCGGGACGAATCGCTTCGTCCAGGCCCGGGTTCCCTCGTTCAGATCCCAGTAGAAGGCCTCGGTGAATTGCAGCCCCTTCGCCGTCTCGAGACCGAGGGAGTGGACGTCGGTGATGTAGAGGACCGTCGCCACGAGCTTCTGCACACCCACCGGAATGCCGAACTCGACCGCCTGCTTGATCGAGTTGATCGTGTCGCCCCCGGCGTTGATCAGACCGACGACCTGGGCTCCCGAGGCCTGTGCTTGCAGCAGGAAGGACGAGAAATCGGGCGTGTTGATCGGGGTCCGCACGCCGCCGATGACCTTGCCGCCGCTCCGCTCGACCACGCGCCGGACATCCCCCTCCATCGCGTGACCGAAGGCGTAGTCGGCCGTGAGGGTGAACCACGAGCGCGCCCCGGAGGCGACGACCGCCGTCGCGGCGCCGGTCGCGAGCGCGTAGGTGTCGTAGGTCCAGTGGATCGTGTTCGGCGAGCAGGCCTTGCCGGTCAGGTCGGAGGAAGACGGGCCCGAGGCCAGCATCACCTTGTTCTTGTCGCGCACCACGCTGCCGACCGCCAGGGCGACGGCCGAGTTCGGGACGTCGGTGATGACGTCGACCCCATCCTGATCGATCCATTTGCGGGCGATCGCCGCGGCAACGTCGGCCTTGTTCTGGTGATCGGCGCTGAGGATCTCGACGGGCAGCGAGGGACCGGCACCGAGATCCTCCGTGGCCAGCTGCGTGGCAAGAACCGAGCCCTGGCCCGTGCAATCCGCGTAGAGGCTGGACATGTCGGTCAGGACGCCGATCCTGACCGGACGCACCGGTTCGGCCCTGAGGCGGGTCGATCCCAGGACCGCCGCGCCGACGCCGCCGGCTAGGAAAATCCTGCGGCCGATCCGGCGCGCACTGAAGGCCGTCGATGGCATCGTATCCTCTCCCATGGTGATCGATCCGTGCGCGGGGACGGCGCGGGCGTTACGGGATCAAGCGCTTGAGCAGGCGCCGGTCCTCGACCGCAAAGCCGCCGCCATAGACATCGGACACCATGAACTGCGCCGACAGGATCTCGGGCTCCAGCGCTGCGATCGGATCGAAGGCGGAGGCGTTCAGCGTCATCTCGGCCCGCCCGGGGCGTGGCTCGGAATAGGCGAGGGGCGTGCGCCGATAGACGATGTCGGCATAGGCCGTCTCCAAACGCTCCGGATGCGGGAGGCGCCGGACGTGGATCTCGCCGCCCGGCTGCTCGTCGGCGTCGACGAGGCGCACGACCGGCGCGTCGGGATCGGGTGTGAACCGGAACTCCGCGAGCGGACCGCCACGGCGGTCGACCCGGCCGGAGATCGATCCGTCCGGAGCCTCGTCGAACGCGTAGGTGCAATCCTTCTTGGTATAGCCGAAAAGCTCGCGCCCGGCCGCGATCCCCATCGGGTCGCTGCAATACATGTAGAGATGCGTCTGGGTGAACAATCCTTCGTAGCGGACAGCGACCGTCACCATGAGGTCGAACATGCGCCCTTGATGAAGCGACAGGGTGTGCCCCGGCGAGGCCATGAAGCGGAAGGCGACCCGGTCGTTGACGAGCTCGAACGGCGTGTCGGCAAGGAGGGCGGCGACCTTTACCCGATCGACCCGGGTCATGACCTCGACGGTCCGCAGCGCGCATTCCCATTCGACCGGATAGGCCGGCGCATATTGCGGATTGACGCCGCTGTTTGGATGCATGTCGTAATCGCCGAACATCTTCTTGACGTCGTACACGGTGACCTCCTGGGTTTCGCTGCGGCGCTCGCGGCGATGATCGTCAGGTTCCGCTGTGAAGGATGAATGGGCATGGCGACCGTGCCGCCGAATCAGCCCGACGATCTACGCTTCAGGCCTGCAACCGGGGGCCGGCAGCGCTTGCCGGCCCGTGTGGCGTGTCGTGGCCGGGAGCATCCATGCTGCGTCGGACCGCTCTCCGACGACGGGCAGCCCCGACGTTTCGTCCCTTTTCGGCTGGTTCGGGTCGGCAGACCGGCCTTGAAGCCTCGCCTATCGCCCTTGTTAGAGCGTACACTGCATCCAGTGTACATTGGAGTCAACCGCCGTCACCGGGTTCCGACGCCATCGCGTCGCCCCGCGGCCGTTCCCGGGAGAAGGGTATGACGATCGACCGGAGACCGGCACGGGACGAGGCGGACCGGCGGGCGCCGCTCGTCACATCATCCGCGGTCTCGCTGCAGGACCGGATCTACGCCCACCTCAAGGCAGGGATCGCGGAAGGCCGCATCCGGCCGGGGACTCGCCTGCTCGAGTCGCAGCTTGCCCGGACATTCGGCGTCAGCCGCTCGCCGGCCCGCGGCGCCCTGAATGCCCTGGCGGCGGAGCGGCTCGTCTCAGAGGACGGGGCGCGTGGCTACAGGGTCGGGGGCATCGCTGCAGCCGGGGAGGGGGATGATGCGGCACCACCGCTCGACCCTGCGCCGATGGCGCATCAGCGCCGATGGGAAACCCTGTACGGCGCGGTGGAGCAGGAACTCTACGGACAGATCCTGTTTCACTCGGTCCGGGTCAACGACCTGCGGCTCGCGCAGCATTACGGCGTGAGCCGGACGGTGACGCGCGACCTCCTTGCCCGCATGGACGGCGTCGGCCTCGTCACCAAGGATGCCGCCGGGCGCTGGGTGGCCCGCCGGGTGACGCCGCAGCGGATCCGCAATCTCTACGCGCTGCGCCGGCTGCTCGAACCGGTCTTGCTGGCCGAGGCCGCGCCGCGCATTCCGATGGCCCTCCTCCGGCAGGCGAAGGCGCATATCGAGGCGACGCTGGCCCGGCCCGCGATCGACGGCGAGGATTTCGACCGGGCCGAGACCGATTTGCATCGGGATCTTCTCGGCCATTCGGGGAACGACGAGCTGATTCACGCCCTCAAGCCAACGCATTTCCTGTTCGGTCCGACGCGGCACCTGATCGACCCGATCCTCGGAATCCCGATGCACAAGATCGAGCATGCCCTACACGAGCACCTCGCCATCTTGGATCATCTGCTCGACGGCGATGCGCGCGGGGCGGCCCTGCTCCTGGAGCGGCATCTCGCCGAGGCTATCGACCGGTGGCTCGGCCGGTTCGAGGTCGCGGCAACCCTCGGTATCGTCGCCTGCCCGGATTACCTGACCCCGTCGGAGTAGAAGGCGAGGCCGCCTTTCGGATCCGCAAGGCGTCCCGCCGCTTCACACGTCCCGATCCTGGCGCGTACCGGCGCCGGGCAAGGCCATCGCTGCCGGATCGACGAGGCGGTCGTACTCCTCAGCCGTCGCGAAGCCCAGGGCGATCGCCGCCGCGCGCGGGGTCACCCCCTCGCTCATGGCCGTCCGGGTGATCGCGGCGACGCGGTCGTAGCCGAGGATCGGGTTGAGCGCCGTTGCGAGCAGCAGGGCGTTCGCCACGTTGTCGGCAAGGCGGTCCCGATCGACATCGAGGTCCCGCACCAGCCGCAGGGCGAAGACGCAGGCGCCGTCCGCCAGCACCCGGATCGATTGCAGCAGGTTGTGGATCAGGACCGGCTTGGCGACGTTCAGCTCGAAGGTCCCGGAGGCACCCGCCGCCGTGACCGTGGCGTGGTTGCCGATGACCTGGAAGGCGGCCTGCACCAGCGCCTCGGCGACCGTCGCGTTGCGCTTGCCCGGCATGATCGACGACGACAGGCCGTCGTCGGGGATCACGAGCTCGCCGAGGCCGCAGCGCGGCCCGGAGCCGAGCAACCGGATGTCGTTGGCGATCTTGATGACTGAGACCGCCAGCACGTTGAGGGCGCCCGAGACCTCGACCAGGGCGTCATGGGCGCCCATCCCCTCGAACTTGCTCGGGTTGGGGACGACGGGAAGCCCCGAGAGGGCCGCGACCTCCGCGCAGAAGGCCTCGTCGAATCCCGTCGGCGCGTTGAGGCCGGACCCGACGGCGGTTCCGCCCTGTGCGAGGCGGTGGAGGCGCGGAGCCACGGCCTCGACGCGCTCGATCCCCGATCCGATCTGCGCCGCGAAGGCGCGGAATGCCTGCCCGACTGTCATCGGTACCGCGTCCATGAGGTGGGTCCGACCGATCTTCACCACGTCGTCGAAGGCCACCGCCTTCGCGGCCAGGGTGTCGCGCAAGAGGTGAAGCGCCGGCATCAGCCGGTCGCGCAGCTCCAGTGCGGTGCAGAGGTGCATCACGGTCGGGAAGCTGTCGTTCGAGGACTGGGACCGGTTCACGTGGTCGTTAGGGTGGACCGGGCTGCGCGTCCCCAGGGCCTGGCCGAGGTGCTCGTTGGCGCGGTTGGCGATGACCTCGTTGGCGTTCATGTTGGTCTGGGTGCCGGAACCGGTCTGCCAGACCACGAGGGGAAAGTGGCTGTCGAACCCGCCCTCCCACACCTCGCGAGACGCCGCCTCGATCGGGTCGGCGAGAGACGGATCCAGCAGCCCGAGGCGGCGGTTGGCGCGGGCCGCGGCGAGCTTCTGCAGGCCGAAGGCCCGCACGAGGCAGACCGGCAGGCGTTCCTCTCCGATCGCGAAGACCCCGAGCGCGCGCTGCGTCTGCGCGCCCCAGTAGCGGTCGGCCGGGATCTCGACCGGGCCGAAGGCATCGTTCTCGATCCGGATGGGCGACGGCTCGGTCATGGCGCAAGGCTCTTCGAGGAAACGGATATTCGTCGGCGTATGGGGGAGGGCCCGCGGGCCTTTCCGGCGTCGGTCAGGGGGATACGGCGCGCTCCGCCTGCAGACGCGCCATCGCCTCTTCCGCCATGCGGGGGTCGAACTCCCCAGCGAGCTTGGCGGTGACGACCGTGGCGACGCTGTTGCCGATCACGTTGGTGGTGGCGATGGCGATCGACATGAACCGGTAGACGCCGAACAGGATCGGCAGCCCCTCCAGCGGCAGAACGCCGGTCGCCGCCACCGTCGCGGCGAAGACCACGAAGCTGCCGCCCGACACGGTCGCCGCGCCCTTCGAGGTGAGCAGCATCACGGCCAGGATGCCGAGCTGCTGGCCGAGATCGAGCGGCACGTGATAGGCATTGGCCAGGAAGATCACGCCCATCGACATGTAGATCGACGTGCCGTCGAGGTTGAAGGCGTAGCCGGTGGGCAGAACGAGACCGACCGATTGCCGCGAGCAGCCATAGGTCGGCAGCTTCTCGAGGAGACGCGGCAGCACGCTCTCGGAGGAGGCGGTGCCGAGCACGATGAAGATCTCCTCCCTGATGAAGGCGAGGAAGCGGAACAGGTTGATCTTGAACAGGGCCGAGATCGCCCCGAGTATGATCACGATGAATGCAATCACCACGGCATAGAAGCTCAGCACGAGGTAGATCAGCGAGAGCAGTACGCTCGTGCCGCTCGACCCGACCGCGAAGGCGACAGCCCCGAAGGTGCCGAGCGGCGCGCACCACATGATCAGGTGGATGAACTCGAAGAACGCGTCCGAGATCGTGTTGAGGCCGCGTTCGATCGGCTGACGCTTTTCGGGGGGTAGGTGCAGGAGGGCCGCCCCGAAGATCAGCGCGATCACCAGGACCTGGAGCAACTCGCCGCGGGCGAAGGCGCCGATGAAGTTGTCGGGGAAGACGTTGAGGATGAAGTCGAGCGTCGAGTGCGGCGCGCCGGCTCCAGTCGGGGCCTTACCGTGCGCGAGGGTGGCCTTGGTCGTTTCCGCCATGCCCTGGCCGACACCGAGCAGGTTGCCGGCGAGCAGGCCCACCGCCAGCGCGAAGGTCGAGACGATCTCGAAGTAGAGCATCGCGATCAGCCCGACCTTGCCGACACGCTTGAAGTCGCCCGCCGAGGTCACGCCGACGACGACGCAGAGGAAGACCAGCGGCGCGACCGCCGTCTTGATCAGCCGCAGGAAGATATCGCCGAGGATCTTCAGCTGCGCGGCGAAGCTCGGGAACAGGAAGCCGACGGCGGCGCCGAGCACCATCGCGACGATGATCTGGAAACCGAGATTCTTCCAGATTGACGGGCGTGGCCGCGCCGCGGACGAGGGCGGGGGGTGCAGGCCGGCAGGCGTGGTGACGGTCGTCGACATCGTTTCCTCCGGAAGGGGACGAGGGCCGTGACCACGCGCTCTTGGTATTGCCGCGGGGGCGTTCGCCCCCGCGTTGCGGCGCATGCGGTCGTCGTAGGGTGGGGGTGTCAGCGGCCGCGCGGCGCCGAGGCGAGGACGCGGTCGACCATCTGCGGCGCGGCGCCGAGGTAGTTCGCCGGGTCGGTCAGGTGGTCGATCGCCGCCCGATCGAAGTGCGCGGTGACCTCCGGCACGGCGGCGAGCGCCTCGGCCAGGGTGCCGCCGTGCTCGTTCACGACGCGGCAGGCCGCGTAGACGAGGTCGTGCGCGGCCTGGCGGCCGGTATGGGGGGCGAGCGCCATCATCACCGCCTCGGCGACGATCAGGCCGCGGCTGAGGCCGAGGTTCCGGCGCATCTGTGCCTCGTCGACGATCAGGCCGCCCAGGGCGAACTTCGCTTGGTGCAGGGCGCCTGCCGTCAGCACGAAGCTCTCGGGGATCGCCATCCACTCGGCGTGCCAGGGGCCGGTCGCGCGCTCGAAATCCTGCACCATGGCGTCGAGCATCAGCCCGGCCTGCTGGCGCACGCCCTTGGAGGCGGCGAGCATCAGCTCGGACGAGATCGGGTTGCGCTTCTGCGGCATGGTTGAGGAGGCGCCGCGCCCGGTGACGAAGGGCTCGTAGACCTCGGCGAACTCGGTCGAGGCCATGATCATCACGTCGAGGGCGATCTTGCCGAGCGACCCGGTGATGAGGGCGAGCAGGTTGACCACCTCGGCGAAGCCGTCGCGGGCGACGTGCCAGGTCGAGACCGGCACGCCGAGGCCGAGCTCGCGGCAGAGCGCCTCCTGCACGGCGAGGCCGCTCTCGCCGAGGGAGGCCAGGGTTCCCGCCGCCCCGGCGAAGGATCCGACGAGCACTCGGGGGCGGGCTTGCGCGAGGCGCTCGGCGTGGCGGTCGAGGGCGGCGAGCCAGATCGCGGTCTTGTAGCCGAAGGTGACGGGCAGGGCCTGCTGCAGGTGGGTGCGGCCCGCCATCGGGGTGTCGCGGTGGCGGCGCGACAGGTCGGCCAGGATGGTGCGCAGGGCATCGATGTCGGCCGAGACGAGATCGAGGCCGGCGCGGATCTGGAGCACGTTGGCCGTGTCCATGATGTCCTGGGTGGTCGCCCCCCAGTGGACGAAGCGGCCCGCCTCGCCGCATTGCTTCACCAGCTGGTGGACCAGCGGCAGGATGGGGTAGCCGACATTGTCGGTCTCGTGGCGGAGCAGGTCGAAGTCGAGCGCCTCGAAGCTGCAGCGCGCGGCGATGTCATCGGCGGCCTCCGCTGGGATGACGCCGCAGGCCGCCTCGGCCTTGGCCAGCGCCACCTCGACCTCGATGTATCGCCGGATCAGAGCATGGTCGGAGAAGATCGCGCGCATCGCGGGGGTGCCGAATGCGTCGCGGAACAGGAGCGAGTCGATGACGGTGGCGGCGGGTGCAGGAATCGGGCGGCTCACGGCATCCTCCGGCCGCTCCAGGAACGGCGTCATTATGTACGAACATTAAAATGCATATTTTATGTCCGGACATGATGTCAAGGGAGCGGGCGCGCGGCGGCGTGCGGCGATGCGGGAAGCACTGATGAGCGGGACGTTGTGGGCGCAGGTTGCGCAGGATCTGAAAGCTGGGATCGCCACGGGCCGCTATCCGGTCGGCTCACTGCTGCCGACCGAGCTGGAGCTGTGCGAGCATTACGGGATGAGCCGCCACACGGTGCGCACCGCGATCCGTCAGTTGCAGGATCAGGGCCTCGTCTCGCGCAACAAGAAGGCGGGGACGCGGGTCGAGGCGGTGGAACCGACGACCGGCTACCGGCAGTCCCTCGCGTCCCTGGAGGACCTGATCCAGTTCGGCGCCGCGACGATCCGCGTGGTCCAGGAGACGGCGCACGTCACGGCGGATGCGGGCCTAACTGCGGAGATCGGGTGCGAGGAGGGGGCGCGCTGGTTCCGGATCTCGAGCCTGCGCCTGAACAGCGAGCCGGGCGCGCCCCCGGTCAGCTGGACCGACGTGTACATCGACCCGCTCTACGCCGACCTCGGCGAGGTTGCCCGGGTCACGCCGGAGGTTTTGATCACAACGCTGATCGAGCAGCGCTACGGCCGGCTTTGCGCGGAGATCCGGCAATCCGTCGACGCCGTCGCCCTGCCGGCCGCCCGGGCGGCGGCGTTGCAGGCGCAGGCCGACGCGCCCGCGCTCCGTATCGTGCGCCACTACGTCGACGAGAAGGGCGAGATCTTCGAGATGTCCTCGACGATCCACCCGGCGGGACGGTTCACGGTCTCGCAGCGGCTGCGCCGCATGAACGGAAGCGGGACCGCCGCGGATGCGGTCCTCGCCGAGGCCGCAGGGCGTTAAGCGCGGCAAGCCGCCCGGTCGGGCTCACCTCTGCGCTCCGCTCCCGCGTATCGACCGGACGTCGACCCGGTCCTGCCGATCGACCGTGACGACCGCCGGCCTCGCGATCGTCAGGCTCGCCCGGGCCCGACACCGGGTCGGGATCGCGATCACGCCCCCTTGCCGCCCGGACGGACGGCACCGTTGCGATCGGCGTGGGAGAACATCGGCCGCCCGGGCCGGTCGAGCCGTGCCGCCAGGATCGAGCCGCTGCCGCTCTCGGTGATGTAGAGCGTGCACCCGTCGGCACCGCCGAAGGCGACGTTGGTGGTGTGCGCCTCCGCGCAGGTGCGGATGCGGTAGACCGGCTCGCCCATGGCGTCGACGACCCAGACCGCCCCCATGCCGACATGGGCGATGAACAGCCGGCCGTCGACGTCGAGGGCGAGCCCGTCCGGCCCGCCCCAGCCGCCCGAGAGCTGGACGTAGATCCCGACCTTGGCGACCCCTCCATCCGGGCTCAGCGGCACGCGCCAGACGCAGTTGCCGCGGGTCACGGCGAGGTAGACCATCGACTCGGAGAGGTTCATCACCAGGCCGTTGGGGCTCGGCACGTTCGAGAGCAGGCATTCGAGTCGGCCGGCGGCGGAGAGGCGAAACAGCCGGCCGGTCGGGTCGTGCAGCCCGGTCAGGCCCTGGTCGGTGAAGTAGAGGTCGCCGTTGCTGGCGAAGAACAGGTCGTTGCAGCCCTTGAACGGCGCCAGGCCAGCACGGGTGAGGAAGGGTCGGACACGGCCGTTGACCGGGTCCATCTCCATGATGCCGTGCTTGTAGTCGGCGATGAAGATGCGGCCGTCCTCGTGGAACTTCAGGCCGTTGGGCCAGCCGTCATACTCGGCCGCGACGTGGAAGGTCCCGTCCGGCGTGATCCGGTAGACCCGGCCGTTCGGCAGGTCGACGCACCACAGGGTGCCGTCGCGGTCGATCGACGGTCCCTCGAGCAGCGAGGTGGCTGGGCCACCCTGCGGCTGGTAGCGCGCCCACTCGTTGTCGGGGGCGGCCCGCCGGTACTCGTCGGGCAGCCTCGCGAACACCGTCGTCTCAAGGTCTCTCGGCGGCTGGAAGAACATGCACCGGTCCCGGGTTGGCAGGGAGGGAAGGGCAGAGGGAAGGGGAATGCGCGCCGATCGGGTGGCGGGCGAGGAGGAAGACCGAGGCGGCGCCGATGAGGAGCAGGCCGCCCGCCACCAGGAAGGCCGCATCGAAGCTGCCGGTCGCCTGGACCACGTAGCCGGTCACGATCGGCGCCAGGATGCCGAAGACGTTGCCGCCAAGGATGAGGAGCCCCGTCGCGCGCCCGGCATCGGCGGAGGAGGCGATGAGGTCGCCGACGAGGGCGATGTTGAGAGCGACCGTCGAGGCGACGCCGCCGAGCGCGACCATGATCAGAAGGAGCACCAGAGGGACGCTCGACGTCACCGGCGCGAGCAGGATGACGGCGCCGGCGAGCATCGCGAAGGCGGCGACGTGGCGACGTTCGCCCGAGGCCGCCGCCGCGGCGTCGAGGCGCGCATCGCTGAAGCGTCCGACGAGGGTCGTCAGGATGACCGCGCCGAGATAGGGGATCGCCATCATGGCGCCGCTCTTGAGCATCGGCATCCCGCGCTCGGTCTGGAAGTAGTTGGGCAGCCAGGTCAGGAACAGGTACTGGGTGTAGACGGCGCAGCCCTGCGTCAGCATCAGCCCCAGCATGGCCCGCGAGGCGAGAAGCCGGCCGAGGGAGGAGGGCGCCGCCGCGGGCGCCGCCGCGTCCGGCTCGCGCTCGCCGAGGATCAGGTCGCGCTCGCGGGGATCGAGCCAGCCCGCCCTCTCGGGGCGGCGATACCAGACGAGCCAGGCGGCGAGCCACACGAACCCGGCGGCGCCGCAGGCCAGGAATGCCGCGCGCCAGCCCGCCGCCTCGACGAGCCAGGCGAGCGCGATCCCGCCGATTGCCGGCCCGAAATACGCTCCGGCGTTGAAAATCGCCGCGAACAGGGCCCGCTCCGAGCGCGGGATCCATTCGCGGATCACCCGGCCGGCCGCCGGATAGGTCGTCGACTCGCCGATTCCCATGGCGATGCGCGCGACGATGAGGCCGCCGAGCCCGGAGGCGAGAGCGGTGAGAGCGGTGGCGGCCGACCACAGCCCGATCCCGGCGGCGTTCACCACCCGCGAGCCGAAGCGGTCGACCAGCATCCCCATCGGAACCAGGCAGAGGACGTAGAGCCACAGGAAGGACGAGAACAGGTAGCCGAGCTCGACCGGCGTGATGCCGAATTCCCGCGTGATCGACGTCGCTGAGACCGAGAGCACGACGCGATCGACGTAATTGATGGTCGCCAGCGCGAACATCAGGACGTAGATCCAGATCCGGCGTCTCGGCATCAGCGTCTCCCCCTCGTTGTCCCGGCTCATCGGCCCTGGTGGCGCGGCTGCCAGCGCAGCAGGTAGCTCTGCATGCGCTGGATTCCCGCCGAGAGGGCGATGCCCACGATCATCAGCACGAACACCGCGACCATCATGCCGGCGGCTTCGCCGCGCGCTTCCGACTCGATGATCAGGCGTCCGATCCCGAACTCCGCGCCGATGAACTCGCCGACGATGACGCCGATCAACGCGAACGAGACCGCCGGCGTCAGGGAGGCGAAGACCCAGGCCATCGTCGAGGGAATGATGACGGTCCGGGTGATCTGCCACTCCGAGGCGCCGAGCAGCCGCGAGGCGTTGACGTAGTCGGGATCGACCGAGCGCGCGCCCTCGAAGGTGTTGAAGAACACCAGGAACACCACGACGATCCACGACGTCGCGATCTTCGAGGCGTCGCCGATGCCGAAGGCCAGGATGATGATCGGGGCGAGCGCGATCCGGGGGATCGAGTTGACCGCGGTGACGAAGGGCGAGGCGATCTCGGCCAGGCGCGGCGAACGGCCGAGCAGCAGGCCGAGCACGACGCCGCTCGTCACGCCGGTCAGGAAGCCGAAGAACGTATTGCGCAGGGTGACGAAGGTCGCGAACCACAAATTGTTCTCGTAGCGCGCGGTGCAGGCCGAGAAGGCGGTCCCGCCGGGCATCGCCAACTCGCCGGGCTTCGGCTGCAGGCAGCTCAGACGCAGGAACTGCTCGAAGATCTCGGAGGGGCGCGACACGAAGTAGGGATCGAACAGGTCCGGCACCGCCCAGGGCGCGTAGGGCTTGAGGCTCCAGGCCCATTGCCACAGGGCGAGCAGCACGGCGACGATCGCGACCTGCCAGGCGAGGGTGGAGAGCGGCCGGCTCATGGCAAGAGTCTCATGACTTGCGCGCCTTCTTGAACTCCTCGCCGAGCGCGTGCCAGATCCGTGAGAACAGGGCAGCGTATTCGGGCGTCTCGCGCATCGCGACACCATCGCGCGGACGCGGGAACGGCACCTCGAAACAGTCCTTGATCCGCCCCGGCCGGGCGGAAAACAGGATGATCCGGTCCGACAGGGTGAGCGCCTCGCCGAGATCGTGGGTGACGAACAGCACCGTCTGCTTCTCCCGCTCCCAGATCTTGAGCAGCACGTCGTGCATGTCGAGCTTGGTGTGGGTGTCGAGGGCGCCGAACGGCTCGTCCATCAGCAGGATCTCGGGCTCGCGCACGAGCGTGCGCATCAGCGAGGCGCGCTGGCGCATGCCGCCGGAGAGCGAGGCCGGATAGGCCGCCTCGAAACCGGTGAGCCCGACCCGGGCCACCGCCCGGGCGACGCGCTCGTGCCGCTCCGCCTTTGACAGCCCTGCGAGTTCCAGGCCGTAGCCGATGTTGTCGGCCACGGTCCGCCAGGGAAACAGCGTGTCCTTCTGGTAGACGTAGCCGACCTGCGGCGTGGTCCGGCCCGGCACGACGGCCTTGCCGTCGATCAGGATCGAGCCGCCGGTCGGGGCGAGCAGCGTCGCGATCATGTTGAGCACCGTGCTCTTGCCGGAGCCCGAGGGACCGAGCAGCGACACGAACTCGCCCTGGCGCACGGTGAACGAGACGTCCTCGACCGCGTCGATCCGCCGGCCGTGTAGGGCGAAGGACTTTGAGAGGCCGCGCACGTCGACGCGCACGGGGGCGAGCGCCGCTTGAGCCGGGGGTTCGGCGAGGGCCAGCATCACGCCGGGTACTTCGCGGCGGCGGCCTCGGCGAAGCGCGCCGCGTAGACGGCGTCGAGCGGCAGCTTCTGCACGCCGGTCATCTCGCGGAACCACACCTTGGCGCCGCGGTCGAACGCCGCTTGGTCGATCAGCCCGGCCGGGTTGCCGACTGCCTTGGTCGCCTTGATCTCGATCAGGTTCGACTCGCGCGAGGTCGAGCCGACGAAGGGCTCGATGGTGCCGTAGATCTCCTCGGGATCGTGCTTGTCGATCCACTGCCCGGCGCGCATCACGGCGTTGGTCCAGGCCTGGACCAGGGCTGGATCGCGGTCGATGCGCGCCTGCAGGCAGTAATTCACCGTCACCGGCACCGTGCCGCCGATCACCGTGTCCCAGTTGCGCGGGTCCGAGCCGTCGTAGAGCAGCTTGCCGTAGCCCTGGCGCTCGACCTCGCCGACGAGCGAGTAGGTGTTGATGAGGACGTCGACCTGCTTCGTCTTCAGCGAGCCGAGCATCGTGTCGACGTTGCCGACTCCGAGCCAGGTGACCATGCCGTCATAGCCGAGCTTTTCCAGGAAGTAGGTCGACCAGACGTGGGTCGTGCCGCCGATCGAGGAGACGCCGACGAGGGGCTTTCGCCCGTCCGGGCGCTTCCAGGCGACGAACTTGGCGAGGTCGGTGATGCCCTGCGCGTAGAGGTCGGCCCGGATCATGAACTGCAGGCCGGCCGCGATGCGGTCGACCGCGGTGAGCGCCTTGCACGGGCGCCCCTTATTCGTCAGCAGCATCGGGTGGACGAAGTCAGCGAGCGCGAAATCGCCCTGGCCCGAGGCGATGATCTCCCGGGTCTTCACGCCCGACCCACCCTGGACGAGGCGACTGTCGAGTCCTTCATCCTTGAAGTAGCCGAGGCCTTGGGCGGCGAACAACACCATGTAGCTGCAGGTCGCGACCGGATAGATGCCCTTGGCGGCGCTCGCGGCGCGAGCTGCGCGCGAGCCGGCGAGCGCCGCACTCGCGCCGAGCGCCGTCACCACATGGCGTCGGGTCAGGACGGACACCTTCGGCAGGGACGTCAGAGGGGACGTCATGGCTCGCGGTCTCCCGGATCGAGAGTGGAAGGGATTGCCGGCACGTCAGCCCGCGAGGCGGTCGAGCGAGGCCAGTACGGCGTCCCCCATGGCGGCGGTGGAGACCGGGGCGCACCCCGGCTCGGCGATGTCGGCGGTGCGGGCGCCGTGCGCCAGGGCGTCGCCGACCGCCCGCTCCAGGAGGATCGCGTCGTCGGGCCGCCCGAGGGTCAGGCGCAGCATCATCGCGACGCTCAGGATCGACCCGAGCGGGTTGGCGATTCCTCGCCCGGCTATGTCGGGGGCCGAGCCGTGCACCGGCTCGTAGAGCGCAGTGCGCCGTCCCTGTTCATCGGCCGGCCCGAGCGAGGCGGAGGGCAGCATTCCGAGCGAGCCCGCCGCCATCGCGGCGCAGTCCGACAGGATATCGCCGAAGATGTTGTCCGTCACCATGACGTCGAACTGCCCCGGCGCCCGTACGATCTGCATCGCAGCGTTGTCGACATACATGTGGGATAGCTCGACGTCCGGGAATTCCTCGGCATGGAGCGCGATCACCTCCTCGCGCCACAGCACGCTCGCCTCCATCACGTTGGCCTTGTCGACCGAGCAGAGCCGGCCGCGCCGGCTGCGGGCGAGTTCGAAGGCAAAGCGGGCTACCCGCCGGACCTCCTCGGTGGTGTAGCTGTTGGTATTGAAACCGCGCCGGCTGCCGTCGGGCCGGGTCTCGATCCCTCGCGGCTCGCCGAAATAGATACCGCTCGACAACTCGCGCACGATGACGAAATCGACGCCGGTCAGAACACGCTCTTTCAACGGCGCCGAATCGTAGAGCGCAGGATCGGTCACGATCGGGCGCAGGTTGGCGTAGAGGTCGAGGGAGCGGCGCAGCTTCAAGAGGCTGCCCTCGCGCCGCGCCTCCGGCGGCACCTCGGCGGTCTCCGGGCCGCCGGTGGCACCGAACAGGATCGCATCGGCGCCTTCGATCGCCGCCCGGGTCTCGGGCGGGATCACCTTGCCGGTGCGGCGGTAGGCGTCGAGCCCGAACTCGGCCTCCGCTACCTCGACCGGCAGGCGGCGGCGCTCGGAGAACCACGCCAGCACGCGGCTCGCTTGGGCCGTGACTTCCGGCCCGATGCCCTCGCCGCCGATCACCGCGACGCGCATCATGTTGGTCCCGCTCATGCTCGATCTCCCGCCGCATCGCCCGCCGCCGCGTACACCCAGGGCCGCACCCGCCGGTCCCGCTCCTGGAAGCGGGCGATCGCGTCGGCCTGCCGGAGCGTGGTGCCGATCTCGTCGAGCCCCTGCAGCAACGACTCGCGCCGACGAGCCTCGACTGCGAAGGGGAAGCGGCGGCCGGAGGGCGAGACGACGCAGCGTTCCTCGAGATCGACCGTGACCTTGCCGGAGCCGTGGCTCTCCTCGACCTCGCGGGCGAGGCTGGCCACGATCTCCTCGTCGAGGACGACCGGCAGGATGCCGTTCTGGAAGCAGTTGTTGAAGAAGATGTCGCTGAAGCTCGGCGCGATGACACAGGCGACGCCGCGCTCCTGGAGCGACCACACCGCACCCTCGCGCGATGAGCCGCAGCCGAAGTTGCGCCCGCCCAGGATGATCCGTGCCTCGCGGTAGGGCGGCCGGTTGAGGATGAAGTCGGGATCCTCCGAGCCGTCGGCGCGGTAGCGCAGCGCGCCGAAGCACCAGGGCGCGAGCGTGCCGCGGATACCGTTGCCGACCAGCCGCTCGATGCGGATGATCACGTCGGTGTCGATGTTCTCGATGAGGATCGGCGCGGCGATGGCCTCGAGGCGAGTGAAGCGGTTCATCCGGCCCTCCTGACGTCGGCGATGGCACCGGCGAGCGCGGCGGCGGCCGCCATCGCGGGGCTCGCCAGATGGGTGCGCGCGCGCGGCCCCTGGCGGCCGACGAAGTTGCGGTTCGACGTCGAAACCGAACGCTGCCCGGCCGGCACGACCTCGCCGTTGGCGGCCAGGCACATCGAGCAGCCCGGCTCGCGCCACTCGAACCCGGCCTCGACGAACACCCGGTCGAGCCCCTCGGCCTCCGCCTCGCGCTTGACGATCTCGGAGCCCGGCACGACCCAGGCGCGCACCCCCTCGGCCACCCGACGCCCGCGGGCGACGTCCGCCGCCTCGCGCAGGTCCGACAGGCGGCCGTTGGTGCACGACCCGATGAACACCCAGTCGACGGGGGTGCCGGCGATCGGGCCGCCCGGGGACAGGCCCATATAGTCGAGGGCCGCCGCCATCGCGCGGGCCCGGCTCGGGTCAGGCTCGGACGCGGGATCGGGGATCAGGCCGTCGACCGGGACGACGTGCTCGGGGCTGGTGCCCCAAGTGACCTGCGGGGCGACTCGTCCGACGTCGATCGTCACCTCTCGGTCGAAGGCGGCGTCGGGGTCGCTGGCGAATTCCCGCCAGACCGTGACCGCTTCGTCCCACGCCTCGCTCCGGGGCGCGTAGGGCTTGCCCTGCAGGTAGGCGAACGTGGTGTCGTCGGGGGCCACCATGCCGATCTTGGCGCCGAGCTCGATCGACAGGTTGCAGATGGTGAGCCGGCCCTCGACCGGCATCGCCCGGATCGCCGAGCCGGCATATTCCACCGCGTAGCCGGTGCCGCCCGCCGCGCCGATCACCCCGATCAGGTGCAGGATCAGATCCTTGGGCAGCACGCCGGGCGGCATCGCGCCCTCGAAGCGCACCCGCATGGTCTTGGGCCGGCGCTGCACCAGGGTCTGCGTCGCCAGCACGTGCGACAGCTCCGACGAGCCGATCCCGAAGGCGAGCGCACCGAGACCGCCATGGGTGCAGGTGTGGCTGTCGCCGCAGACGATGAGCGTGCCCGGCAGGCTTAAGGCCAGTTCCGGCCCGATGACGTGGACGATGCCCTGGCCGCGCTCGCCGACGTCGAACAGGCGGATGCCGGCCTCTCGAGTCTCGGCCCGCAGGGCGCGGAGCAGGCTCCAGCCGGTCTCGGTGGTGCCGGCCCGGCCGGCAGCGCTCGAGATCGCGTGGTCGGGCGTCGCGAAGGTCAGGCCCGGGCTGTGCACGGTGAGGCCGCGCTGCTTGAGGTCGAGCAGGCCGCGCGAGCCGCCGAGATCGTGCAGCAGGTGCCGGTCGACGTGCAGGAGCACGGCGCCGTCGCCGAGGTCGCTGACGACGTGCTCGTCCCAGATCTTCGCGAACAGCGTTCTGGCCGCCGTGACGCTTCCCATGACGTGTCCTCCCCCGCGCGGCTGTTTCCGCCGCATCGGATACGCGCCATCTCAGTCGGAGGGCTGCTGCGGGGAGGAGCGTAGGGACGGACCCGCATCGCACGAAGCGCCGGTTGGGCATGCCGCCGTCGCGTTTGGAGATGGCTGTGTCAGGTAGGCGATCAGCCGGCGCGCCGGTCGCGACAGGCTGGCGTGGTCGCGCAGGCCGATATGGAGCGGGCGCAGGCGCCAGGGATCCTCGAGTGCGAGCGCGGTCAGGCCGGTCTCGCGCATCTGCCCCTCGAGGACCTGGCGCGGGACGACGCCGATGCCGAGCCCGTTCTCGATGATGCGCAACTGGCCCTCGAAGCTGCCGACCCGGACCCGCACGCGAACCTCGCTGCCGAGGTCTTCGGCAGCGCGCCGGCACAGGGTCTCGATCGAGGAGCCGCGCTCCAGGCAGACGAAGTCGTGGTCGAGGAGATCCGCGAAGGCGATCGAGGCCCGCCCCGAGAGTACGTGGCCGGGCGGCAGCACGACGACGAGCTCGTCGCGCCGGTAGGGCACGATCTGCAGCCCCGGCGCCGGGATGTTGCCCCCGAAGATCCCGAGATCGGCTTGGTTGCTGGCGACCCGCTGCACGATGTCGGGGCTGGTGCCTTCCTCTAGGTTGATGCGGATCAGCGGGTGCAGAGCGAGGAAGCCGGCAAGCTCCATCGGCAGCGTTTCCATGATCGCCGACTTGTTCGCCGAGACCCGGATCAGCCCGCGAAGACCGCTGGCGAAGTCGTGCAACTCGGCATCCATCACCGCGACGCTGCCCTGGATGGTGCGGGCGTGATGGAGGAGGGCCGTACCGGCCTCGGTCAGGTCGATGCCCTTGGAGTGGCGCACCAGGAGTTCGGCGCCGAGCATCGCCTCGAGTTCCGAGATGCGCCGGCTGATGGCGGAGGCCGCAATATGCGCGCGCTCGGCCGCCGCCGCGATGCTCTGCTCCTCGACGACAGCGATGAAGAGTTCGAGAGTGAAGAGGTCGTAGCGGTGCATGGGCCGTCTGTTGGCGATCCCCGCCGCCACTATACGGGAATGTCTTAGATCCTGAGCACGATCTTCCCGAAATTATCCGCATTCTCCAGCATGCGGTGAGCCTCCGCGGCCTGGCCGAAGGGGAGGACGGCGTGGATGGCCGGGGTGATGCGGCCGTCGGTCAGCTCCGGCAGCCAGCGCCGGCGGAAGCGCTCGACGACGGCTGCCTTCTCGGCGATCGAGTGCGGCCGGAGCGTGAAGCCGCGAAGCTGCAGCATCTTGAGGAGCACCCCTGCGACGTCGACCTGGCAGGAACCAGAGCTCAGCAATCCGACGAAGGCGAGCCGGCCGCGCCAGCGCAGGAGCGAGACGTGCCGGGCGAGATAGGCGGGCCCGATGAAGTCTTCCACCACATCGACGCCGTCGGGGTAGATCTCGCGCAGCGCGTCGGCGAAATCCACCTCGCGGTAGTTGACGACGTGCGGGATCCCCCATTCGCGCAGGCGACACACCTTGTCCGCCCGTCCCACGGTCGCCACGATCTCCGCGCCGATGCTCCTCGCCATGAGGATCGCGGTGCTGCCGACGGCGCTGCCGCCGGCATGGATCAGCACCCGTTCCCCCGGGGCGAGGCGGGACAGCTCGAACAGGGTTTCGTGCGCCGTACAGAAGGTCTCGATGACGGAGGCCGCCTGCACATCGTCCCAATCGGCCGGTACGGCGACGAGGTGACGGTGATCGGCCACGGCGTATTCCGCGTATCCGCCGCCGGGCAGGAGCGCGGCGACCCGCGTCCCTGGGACGATCCCGTCGACCCCGGCCCCCACCTCCACGACCGTGCCGCCGCACTCGACGCCGAGCACGGGGTTCGTTCCGGGCGGGAGGGGGTAATGCCCGGCGCGCTGCATCGCGTCGAGGCGATTGACGCCAACGGCCCCGATCCGGATCAGCACCTCGTGGGGCGCGGGGCTGGGTCGTTCGGCCCGCTCGAAGCGCAAGGTCTCTGGACCGCCGGGCGCGGGGGCGTGGCAGATGCTCATGGTCGGCACGGCTTGGTCCTCGGCGCTGTCGTCGCCCTCGGTGGAATCCGGTTCCCGGGCTGCCCCGTCAGCAGCCGACGGGCCCACTCCGACCGGGATACGGTGCGTGGAACCACTGTTCCTGGACGAACCGGAATGCGCCGACATGGCCCGGCCGGATGCGGGCGAAGCCGGGAAAATGGATGTGCATGCCCGCCACCAGGAGATCCTCATCGACGCAGCGCCGGAGGATACGCCGCCGCGAGACCGCGCCCGCCGCGCTGTCGGTGTCGAAGATCATGCCGACGCCCGGATCGCCAAGCTGGACCTCCGGGACGTGCACGGTGTCGCCCCAGACGATCATCGCCTCGCCGCCCGATCTGAGAATGTAGCAGGTGTGCCCCGGCGTGTGCCCGGTCGAGGGCACCGCCGTGATGCCGGGCAGCGCCTCGTGCTCGTGCGAGAACCGGCGGACCGCGCCGTCGAGGTAGGGACCGAGCTGGATCCGCCCCGCATCGAAGTAGACCCGCTTCTGGCGCTCGGTCGCACCCGCCTTCGCCGCATCGTCGAACCAATGGGCGATCTCCGCCTCGTGGACGTGCACCAGCGCGTTCGGGAACAGCTTGCGCCCGGTCGCGGGATCCGTGAGGCCGTTCGAGTGATCGGGATGGACGTGGGTTAGCAGCACGTCGGTGATCGCGCCGGGGGCGATCCCGAGCACGCGAAGGAGGCCGGGCAGGTGGCCGCAGGTCGGCCCCATGATATCGCCCGACCCGCAATCGACGAGGATGGTGCGGAGGCCGTCGCGGATCAGGAAGGCGTTGATCGAGACGACCGGGGGCACCGTCCTCCCGTCTTCCTGCAGGAAGCGCGCGAGCTTGGCGTGATCGCCGTCGCGCATGATTTCCAGCGTGTCGTAGGCGACGTAGCCGTCGCACAGGGCGGTCACGAGAACGTCGCCCACCGGGCGATGGTAGATCGCCGGCACCTGGGAGAAGGGGGTCATGTCGCGTCTCCTCCCGGCTTCGCAACGGGGGTAGGTTTGACCGTCTCGACGAGGTCGTGGGTCTCCATCAGGCGCCGGCGGAGCTGCGTCCGCGCGATCTTGCCGATCGCGTTGCGCGGCAGTTCCTCGACGGTGGCGAACAGGCGCGGCCGCTTGTAGGGCGTCATCGCGTCGAGCGCCGGGCTGAGGCGCGCGCGCCAATCCTCGGGCGGCCGTTGTGCGACGAGCGTGACGATCTCGCCCCAATAATCGGACGGAGTGCCGAGGACGACGAGCTCCGTCTCTGGGAGGAACGGGGCGAGGGCGCGCTCGACCTCGTCGGGCGAGACCTTGTAGCCGCCGCTCTTCATCATGTCGGACTGGCGCGCGACCAGGAAGAGACGCCCGCGCGCGTCCACGAACCCGATGTCGCCGGTGTCGTGGAACTCGCCGTCGGCCCGCGACCTCAGGCCCTCGCGCGTGATATAGCCGGTCGAGAGGTGCGGGCTCATCAGGTGGATCGCCCCGGTCTCGCCGCGTGGCAGGCAAAGGCCCGCCTCGTCGCGGATCTCGACCTGGACGCCCGTCGCCGGCCAGCCGACGCACAATCCCTCCGCGGGCGGCTCGGCGTAGGCCGCGGCGGTCTCGGGTGGATCGAGGACCGTGATCGGGTTGAAGATTTCGCTCTTGCCGTACGTCACGCGGACGATCTCGCCGAAGCGCTCGACGGCGCCACGGTAGACGAGAGGCGTCAGGGGTGCCGTGCCGGTCAGGATCGTGCGCAGCTTCGGGACGAGGTCGCGGTGCTCCGGGCGGGCCCAGGCCTTGAGGAGCTTGGCGAGCACCGTCGGCGGGGCGAAGGCCTCGGTGATCTCGCCGGAGGCCAGGAGCGGCACCACCAGAGCCGGTTCGACGCCGCGCATGAGATGCACGCTCGCCCCCTGCGCGAGGTAGGCGAAGGTGAGCAGCGAGCTGCCATGCGAGAACGGCGTCATGAGCAGGGCGCGGCTTCCCCCGTCCGGCGCGAAGGGCAGGGAGGCGCGCAGCATCAGGGTGCCGGTCCACCGGCCGCGATGCGTATGGATCGCACCCTTGGCCGGGCCCGTCGTGCCGCTGGTGAAGACGATCCGGCTCGGAGCGTCCGGATCGACGTCCGGCCAGCCCTCCGGCGCGAAGGGGTACGCCTCGATGCTCCGGACATCCTCGCAGGGCACGCCGGGATCGGCCGGGAACGGATCGGCACCGTCCATCAGGACCAGTCCGGCGCCCGTGCAGGCGAGGGCGTGCGCGATCTCGTGCGGGCTCAGCAGCGGGTTGACGGGCACCTCCGCCGCCCCCGCGAGCGAGACGGCGTAGCTCGCCGATGCGGCGAGCGCCGAGTTGTGGAAAATCGTCGCCACGAAGGCGCCCGGGCCGAGGCCACGGGCCGCGAGGCGGCGCGCGATGCCCGCCGCGACGTCGAGCACCGCCGCGATCCGGTGCGGCCCCGCCGCATCGACGATCCCGACCCGGTCGCCGTAGCGCTGATGGATCGTCGCGAGCTCGGTCCCCCAGTTCATCCCGTGCCCTCCCTCATTCCGCGGCGTCGGCGAAGCGTTCCGGCCCGAGCGGATCCTCGCCGTTCGCGTCGAGCGCGCGGGCCCATTTGTCGAGCCACCAGCCGTAGGGCTCGGGCCAGGACGCGAAGTCCCGCTCCACGCCCATCTCCCAAGCGGCGTGATGGGCCCAGAACGGGTCGAAGAGCATCTGGCGGCCGATGCAGACGAGATCCGACCGCTCCTCCCGGAGGATCCGCTCGGCATGGGCCGGGGTGCGGATCATGCCGACGGCGGCCGTGGGAATTCCTGCCTCCCGCCGCAGCCTGTCGGACAGCGAGACCTGATAGCCGGGCCCCCGGGCGAGGTTCGAGTTCGTCGCGCCGGCCCGCATGTTGCCGCCCGACGAGCAGTCGATGAGGTCGACGCCCGCCTCCTTCAGCTCCCGCGCGAGAACGACGCTGTCGGCTTCCGTCCAGCCGCCCTCCATCCAGTCCGTCACCGAGAGGCGCGCGAAGAGGGGCATGGAGTCGGGCAGCGTGGCGCGCAGGCGCCGCACGACGGTGAGCGGCAGCCGCATCCGGTTCTCGAGCGAGCCGCCCCAGCGGTCGGTCCGATGGTTCGCGATCGGCGAGAGGAAGCTCTGCAGGAGATAGCCGTGGGCGAGATGCAGCTCGAGGAGGTCGAAGCCGGCAAGGACCGCGCGGCGCGCGCCGGCGACGTAGGCCTCGATCACACCCTCGATCTGCGCCTCGCTCATCGCGACCGGAACTTGCCAGCCATCCGAGAGCGGCACCGCCGAGGCGCCCATGGGATGGAGCGGCTCGCTTCCGGCGGCGAGGTCGCGCTCGCCAATCGGGCCGTTGCCCTCGTGCGCGCGCTGCTGGCCGCCCTTGCGGCCCCCGTGGCTGATCTGGATCGCCGTCCTGGCGCCGTAGCGCTTCATCTCGCCGACGAGCGCCGCCATCGGGGCGATCTGGCTGTCGGCCCAGAGGCCCGGATCGCCGTTGCTGACCCGCCCGGCCCGCGTGACGAAGGTCTGCTCCATGATCACGAGGCCGGCGCCACCCATCGCCATGCGCTGGTAATGAGCCAACTGGAACGGCGTCAGCCGGCCGTCCTCGGCCGCATAGGTGCCCATCGGCGAGACGACGATCCGGTTCTTGAGCGTCACGCCGCGGATCGTGAACGGCTGGAACAGGAGCGGCCGGCCCTCGTGCCCGCCATCGGTGGTCGGGGGCGCCGTCATCGCGCGAGCGCCAGAATGTCGTCGAGCACGGTGCGGAGCGGGAGGCTGCGGGCGCCGTCGAGCCCGTCGAACAACCGCTCCCCGAGGGCTCGGGCGGCGCCCGGGGCCGCGCCGAGACGCGTCAGGCGCTGGTCGAAGACCGCGAGCGTGCGGTCGCGCGTCAGGAAGATCAGATCCCGCGGCATCTGCGAGGAATGGGCCTCGCGGCGGGAACCGTCCTTCATTCTGAGAGTGATGCGGGAATCGAGCGCCCCGCCCTCCGCGTCCGGCACGACGGTCGTCCGGCGGACGAGGTCGAGGATCACCGGATCATCGCGCAGGCTGGTCCCCATCTCGTAGGTGATGTCCCCGCACGAGAGCATCGCCGAGACGGCGAAGGCGGTGCTGGCCTGGGTCTGGACCAGCCGCTCGTACGGGCCCTTGAAGTTCGTGCCGGGATAGACCGTGTAGGGCTCCCAGAGCGTGACCTCGATCGCCTCGACCGCGGCGGGGTCGAGGCCCTCCCCGTGAAGCTTCTGCGCCGCCATCGCGGCCGGCATGTTGTCGCCGAGCGTCGCATAGGGCTTGCACATGATGCCGCGCATCGCCGCCGGATCGGGCGGTGTCGACCAGACGTCCGGCGCTTGCTCCATGCCGGCGACGGTCGCGAGGAAGCCCTTCGGGCCGTCGAGAGCTTCCGGGGCGCCGGCGACGCCGGAAGCGGCGAGGCAGGCCGCGATCAGCCCGCCCTGAGCCGCCCGGCCGTTCTGGACGCGCCACTCGTCGGCGCCGGCCCGCACCGGCTCGAGGGTGCCCCCGGTGGTGGAGGCCGCGATGGAGACCGCGGAGGCGGCGCGCTCCGGGTCGAGGTTGAGCACAACGGCGGCGCCCGCCGCCGCGGCGATCGTGCCTAAGGTCGGGCTCGTCCGGAAGCCGCGCGCGATCAACCGGCGTGCCACGACCTCGTCGCGGCCGAGCCAGTTGATCGTGCTGTAGCCGGCGACGAGGGCGCGGAGCGCGACCTCGAGGCTCGCCCCGTCCCGTTCGGCCAGGGCGACGACCGCCGGAGGGACGAGGGAACCCGGATGCGTCCAGGACTCATGGTCGGTGTCGTCCTGGAAGTGCGCGTGCGCCGCGACTCCGTTGGCGAAGGCGGCCTCGGAAGGGGCGAGGCCGACCCCCGATGCCCAGGCTCGCGCCGCGCCGTCGCTGTGGGGGGCGAGCGGTCGCGACAGGGCGATCGCCGCGCGGGCCGTCGGCTCGTCGCGCGCCGAGAGCGAGAGGCCGAGCGTGTCGACGAGGCACATCAGCGCCTTCTCGCGGACATCCGGCTCGAGCGTGCGCGATGCGAAGTGTCCGAGGTAATCCCCGAGGATGCGTCCGGCTGGCGTCATGGCGGTGTCTCTCTCCTCATGCCGGGCATCAGCCGCGGCTGTAGGCCCAGGCGCGGCTGACCTCGAGGCCGAGTCCCCGGCGCAGCCGCACGAGGGACAAGGCGTGGGTCCAGGCGGCGGCGAACACGTCGAGCACCACGGCTCCGTCGATCCGGCGCAGGCCCTGCTTGGCGAAGATCTCGGCCATCACGCCCTCGGCCGGCACGATCACCTCGGCCCCCTCGGCGATCAGCGCGCGCGCGGTTCGCGTGAAAGTCTCGATCAGGGCCGACGGGTCGTCGCGGGCCGCGATCAGCGCGTACTCGTCCATCCCTGGGTCGAGCGCGGTGACGGCCTGGACCCGGGCCTCGAGATGGTGCTTGGCCACCGAGAGCTTCGTCATGTAGGCGACGTTCGGGGCGTTGGAGATCAGGGCGATCCGCGTGCCGAGCGAGCAGCCGACGAGGAGCGACGCCTCCGTCAGGGAGACAACCGGGATGTCGACCGCACTGCGCATCTCGCGCAGGTAGGGCTCGCTGAACGAGCCGATCACGAACGCGTCGTAGCCCTGTCGCTCCGCTTCCATGGCCTGCTCGACGATCGGTCCGAGCACACGGTGGTAGAGGTAGGCGTTGCCGAGCGCGTCGCTCGGGCTCAAGTCGCCGTAGGTTCCCTCGGCCAGGCCCTGCACGTGGATCTCGGCCTCCGTGCCGAGGAACGTCCGGGCATGAGCCTCGATCCCCTGCTTGTAGGCCGCGATGCGGCTCAGCTCGTTCACGGATTGGTGCCAGATGCGCGTGGTCATGGTGCTCTCCCGTGCTCAGGCCGCGGAGCTCTCGCGGGGCGCTTGCGTCGGAGAGGGCGCGAAGACCTCCGGGCCCATCGGCCGCTCGCCGTTGGCGGAGAGCGCGCGGCCCCATTTCTCCAGCCACCAGCCGTATTGCGGCGGCCAGTCGGAAAAGCCGTCGTTGGCGCCGAGCGCCTCGGCCGCGTGGTGGGCCCAGAACGGATCGAACAAGGCCTGGCGGGCGATGCAGATCAGGTCGGCCCGCCCCTCCCGGAGAATCCGCTCGGCGAAGTCCGGGGTGCGGATCATGCCGACGGCTGCGGTCGGGATGCCCGTCTCCGCGCGAATGCGCTCGGCGAAGGGAACCTGATATCCCGGCCCCCGCCCCAGGCTCGAATTGGTCGCGCCGACGCGCAGGTTGCCGCCCGACGAGCAGTCCACGAGGTCGATCCCGGCCTCCGCGAGCGCACGGGCGAGGACGAGGCTGTCATCCATCGTCCAGCCGCCCTCGATCCAGTCGGTGGCCGAGATGCGGGCCAGGAGCGGCATCGAGGATGGCACGACCTCGCGGACGGCGCGCACCACCTCCAGCGGGAACCGCATCCGGTTCTCGAGGGTGCCGCCGTACGCGTCGTCCCGCTGGTTGGCGAGCGGGGACAGGAAGTTCTGCAGCAGGTAGCCGTGGGCCATGTGGATCTCGACAAGATCGAAGCCCGCCAGGACCGCGCGTCGCGCCGCCGCCGCGAAGGCGTCGCGCAGGCCGTCGAGCTGACCGAGGGTGATCGCCTCCGGCATCCGCCAGCCTTCCCCGAGCGGCAGGGCCGAGGGCGCGAGCGGCACCCACTCCTCCTCGCCCATGGCGAGGTCGCGGTCGGTCAGCGGGCCGTTACCGCGGAACGCGCGCTGCATCGACGACTTGCGGCCGCCATGGTTGAGCTGGATGCCGACCTTGGCCCCGTAGCTCTTGATGTGGCTCACCAGCGCCCGCATGTCGCCGATCTGCCCGTCCTCCCACAGGCCCGGATCGCCGTTGGTCACCCGCCCGCGCCGCGTGATCGAGGTCTGCTCGATCATCACCAGGCCCGCGCCGCCCATGGCGAAGTTGGCGTAGTGAGTGTGATGGAAGGGCTGGAGGCGCCCGTTCTCGGCCGAATACGTGCCCATCGGCGAGATGACGACGCGGTTCTTCAGCGTGACGCCGCGCAGGGTGAAGCTGGAGAACAGTTTGACGTCGGAGCCCATGGCAGTTCCCTCCCGGTTGTCGTGTGAGGCCGGACCGGGATCTTGGCGTCCCGTCCGGCCGTGTCGTCGCGCCCGCTCGCGGGCTTACGGGTCTTCGCCCGCTCCCGGCCCGCGGGGCGGGGCGCAGGATGCCTGGGGATCGAAGGTCGTCGGGATGAGGACGCGGCGCGGCTCGTCCCGGCTGCCCCGGACGATGTGGTCGAGGAGCAGCGACGCGGCCGTCGCTCCGACCTCGCTCTGCTCCCACCCGACCACCGCGATCGGCGGCTGGTGCAGGTCCGAGAGGTCGCTCCGGCCCGAGGCGACCACCGAGATGTCGGCGGGAATCGCGAGGCCGTGCGTCCGGATCGCCCGCAGCACACCCGACAGCATGTCGATGCCGCCGGCGATGATCGCCGTCGGCCGTTGCGACAGGCCCAGCAGCGCCGAGGTCGCCCGATAGGCGTGGTCGCGCAGGAAGCTCCCGGACACGATGAGATCCGGCAGGGGTGCGATCCCCCGTTCGGCGTGGGCGCGCTCGAAGCCGCGGACGCGGGAAACCGCGGGATGCAAGCCCATCGGGCCGGTCAGGAGCGCGATCCGGCGATGGCCGAGGCCGAGGAGATGCGACGTCGCGAGGCGGGTTCCGCCCTCATGGTCGACGTAGACGGCATCGCACCAGGACGGCTGGTCGCGGTCGATCATCACGAGGGGCACCGGAAGGTCCCGGAGGATCTCCTCCATCTCGCCCTCGATCGGCGTGTAGGGTCCCATCAGGACGCCGTCGACCTGGCCGCTCGAGAAGCTGCGCAGGAGCTTGATCTCGCGCTCGCGCCGGCCCTCCGAGTTCGAGATGAGGAGTGCGTAGCCGGCCTCGTTGAGGACGTTCTGCGCGGTCGAGACGAAGCCGCCGAGCTGGGCGATGTTGATCTCGCGCAGGATGCAGCCGACGGTGCGGGTGCGGCCCATCCGCATCGACTTCGCTGCCGCGTTGGGAACGTAGCCCAGCTCCGCGATCGCCTCCTCGACCGCCTTGCGGACCGCCGGCTTGACGTCGGCCGCATCGTTCACGACCCGCGACACGGTCCCGGTGGAAACGTTGGCGAGCTTCGCGACCTCGCGGATGGTGGGGGCCCTCGGTGCCTTCTCTCGGGTCATCAGATCTCGAACTGCCACTGCTCGGTTGCGACGCGGTAGCCCGCTCCCTCGCGCACGAGGTAGCCGAGGCCGGGGAAGTGGATGTGCATTCCCGCGACCAACATGTCCTCGTCGTAGATGCGCCGCAGCAGCGCGGTGCGGCTTGCCGCCGCCATGTCGGGATCGTGATCGAAGCTCATCGAGACTTCGGGGCGCGCGACCTGGATCTCGGGAACGTGCGCGAGGTCGCCCCAGACGATCATCCGCCGCTCCTGCGAGTGAAGGACGTAGGTCGAGTGACCCGGGGTGTGGCCGGCGCATTCGACGAGTGTGATGCCAGGCAGGACCTCGTCGCCGTCCTCGGCAAGGCGCAGATGCTCCACCCGGTAGGGCCCGACCTGCTCGCGCGCCCAGCCGAAGTAGCGCTCGCGCTGGCGAGCATCGGCGCGTGCCATCGCCTCGTCCGAGAACCAGTGTGCGATCTCCTTGCGATTGACGACGACCGTTGCGTTTGGAAACAGCCGCCGGCCGCTCGCGGCATCCGTGAGGCCGCAGGAATGGTCGGGGTGGCAATGGGTGAGGAGCACGTGCTCGATCTCGGACGGCGCGACGCCGGCCGCCGCCAGGTTCGCGAAGAGCTTGCCCGCCGTCGGCCCGAACTTGTCCTGCGAGCCGCAATCGACCAGCACCGTGCCGGCCGGACCCCGCAGCAGGAAGCAGTTCACGGAGATCCGCGGCGGCGAGATCCGGTGATCGCGCGCCATCATCCGGTCCACGTCGTCCGGGGAGAACTCCCGGAAGATGGCGTGACCCATCTCGACGTAGCCGTCGGACAACGCCGTGATGAGGACGTCGCCGAAGCGGCGGTGATAGACGCCGGGGATCTGCGTGTCTGGCAGGCTCATCGTGTACCCTGTTTCACGATCGTGGAGCACAGTGGATGGGATCTAGTTCAGTGCGAGGTCCCGAAGGTCGCCGACGGCCTCGATGTCCCAGAGCTTCGCGAACAGGGTCGCGGCGCGTGCGGGCGGCAGCCTCATCTCCGCGCAGTCGCGGAACTTCGCCTCGAGCTCCGCGCGCTCAAGCGGACGCTGCCAACTGCCGCGCGCATGCTCCACCGGCGCATGGCGGTGCACCGTGCCGTCCCTCAACGTCACCCAGACGAGGTCGTGCGGCGCCATCGGCATGTCGGTCCCGGCGCTCTCCTCGCTCGCCGTGACGTCGACCCGTTCGAGCATCGCCTGGATGTCCGGACGGCCGACGAAGGCGTCGGTGAGTTCCGCAAGACCGACCCGCCGCGCCAGGACGGCACTCGCCATCGCGAATTCCATCGAGAACTTCGCCTCGAGCCCGGTTTTGGGACGGGTGTTGCGCAGCATCAGGCGCTGCGTGGCGCCGGTATGGACGTGGATGGTCTCGACGACCTCACCCGCGAGGTCGTGCTCGCCCGCGAGGTCGATCATCGCGTCGATGGCCCGGTGCGTCGCGTAGCAGGTCGGGTAGCGCTTGATGTTGACGCCGAAGCGCTCGACCAGCCACTCCTCGCCGATGCGGAAGGCGGCGGGATCGAGATCCGGCCCACCGGATGGCGAGAAGGCCCGCAGGAACCCCGTCCGGTGCTCGAGGGCATCGAGGCTGCCGGTATAGCCGACGCTCGCGAGCCGGGCGGCCTGGATGCCCGATTGTGCGGTGCGCCCGGCATGCAGCGACTTCGTCATCGAGCCGAAATTCGCCACGAGTCCGGCCGCCAGCGAGGCGGCGATGGCCAGTGCGTGGGCGGTTTCCTCGGGCCCGAGCCGCCGCAGCCGGGCGGCGGCGGCCGCGCAGGCGAGGGTCCCCATCACGGCCGTCGGATGGAAGCCGCGATCGTGCAGGTGGCCGGGCTCGAGTTCCGCCAGATGCGCCCACAGCTCGTAGCCTACCAGATAGGCGTCGATCGCGTCCGCGCCCGAGGCCGAGAGCGCGTGGGCCTCGGCCAGGATCGCCGGCACGAGGACGGTGCTGGGATGCCCCGCCAGCGCCACGTCATCGAAGTCGAGGACGTGGGCGGCGACGCCGTTGACGAAGGCCGCCTCCGCCGCGCCGTAGCGCTGCCCGTCCACGGCGACGGGCGCCTCGTTGCTGCCGGGGACGGGCGAGGCGATCGTGGCGGCCAGTCGCACCGCCGGCTCGCCCGCACCGGCGAGCATCACGCCGACGCAATCGACGAAGCCGATGCGCGCGGCGTGCCGCGCCGTGGCCGGCGCTCCCGCGCCGTCGAAGCGGGCGACGAAATCGGCGGCCTTTCGGGTGATGCTGTCCATGGCGACCTCAGTAGGAACGCGGCATGCCGAGGACGTGCTGGCCGACATAGGCCAGCACGAGGTTCGTCGAGATCGGGGCGGTCTGGTAGATGCGGCACTCGCGCCACTTGCGCTCGATGCCGTATTCCGTGGCGTAGCCGAATCCGCCATGGGTCTGGAGCGCCGTGTCCGCCGCGCTCCAGGTCGCCTCGGATGCGAGGAGCTTGGCCATGTTGGCCTCGGATCCGCAGGGCTGCCCGGCATCGAACAGGGCGGCGGCCTTGCGCGCCATGAGGTCCGCGGCCTCCAGCGCCACGTGCGCCCGGGCGATCGGGAACTGGATGCCCTGGTTGGCACCGATCGGCCGGTTGAACACGACGCGCTCGTTGGCGTAGGCCACGGCCCGCTGGATCATGTAGCGCCCGTCGCCCACGCACTCGGAGGCGACGAGGATCCGCTCGGCGTTCATCCCGTCGAGGATGTAGCGGAAGCCCTTGCCTTCCTCGCCGACCAGCGCGGAGGCCGGGACGCGCAGGTCCTCGATGAACATCTCGGTCGTGTTGTGGTTGATCAGCGCCTTGATCGGGCGGATGTCGATCCCGTTGCCGCGCGCCTCGCGCAGGTCGATCAGGAAGACCGAAATGCCGTCCGTCTTCTTCTGGACTTGGTCGATGGGCGTCGTTCGGGCGAGCAGAAGGAGGAGGTCTGAGTAGCGGGCGCGGGAGGTCCAGACCTTCTGCCCGTTGATGACGTAGCCGTTGCCCTCGCGCACGGCCCGGGTCTTGAGCTGGGTGGTATCCGAACCGGTGGTCGGCTCAGTCACGCCGAAGGCCTGGAGCCGCAACTCGCCCGAGGCGATCTTCGGCAGGTACTCGCGCTTCTGGTCCTCCGATCCGTGCCGCAGGAGGGTACCCATGATGTACATCTGGGCGTGGGCCGGGCTCGCTACGCAGCCGCAGGCGTTGATCTCCTCGAGGATGACGGAGGCGGCCCTGAGCGGCAGGCCGGCGCCGCCGTACTCCTCCGGGATGAGGGCGGCGAGGAACCCGCCCTTGGTCAGCTCGGCCACGAATTCGGACGGATAACCCGACTCTTCCTCGAGCTTCGCCCAGTATTCCATCGGATACTTCTCGCAGATCCGGCGAACCGAATCACGCAGCTCGGGGTAGTCCTTGCCGATATCGAGCATGACGTCTGGCTGGTTCATGTCACAATCTCACGAAGCGAGGGCGGGAGGCGTGGCCATGCGAAGGCCGGTCGAATAGGTTTTGGGCAGGCCGGCGCGGGCGATCGCGCCGCTGTAGCGCTCGTCGCCGAGCCAGCTCTCCACGTCGCGGCGCAGGGCGAGGAGCGCCGGGATATCGAGGCCGGTGGCAAAGCCCATGCTGTCGAGCATGAAGGCGGCATCCTCGGTGTTGATGTTGCCGGTCGCGCCGGGCGCGAAGGGGCAGCCGCCGAGCCCGGCAAGCGAGCTGTCGAAGGCACGCACGCCCGCATCGAGCGCCGCCGCGACATTGGCGAGGCCCAGCCCCCGCGTGTCGTGGAAGTGGCAGACCACCCGCCGCCCCGCCGCGATGCGAAGGATCGTCGGCAGGAGGGTCTTGACCTGGGCCGGGTTGCCGTAGCCGACGGTGTCGGCGACGATCAGCTCGTCGGCGCCGCCCCCGGCCACCGTCGCGGCGACCTCGAACACCCGGTCGGGATCGACGTGCCCCTGGAGCGTGCAGCCGAAGCTCGTGGCGAGCCCGACGCCGAGCACCATGCCGCTCCCGGCCGGCGTCGCCTTCAGAGCGGCGATCTGCTCGAATTCCGCGATCGCCTCGTCGGTCGAGCGGCGCACGTTGGACCGGCTGTGGGCTTCCGAGATCGACAGGACGTAATTGATGTGGGTGAAGCCGGCCGCGAGCGCCCGCTCGGCCCCTTTCAGGTTCGGCACCAGGGCCGAGGCGGTCACGCCGGTGAGGTCCGGCAGGGAGGCGGCCAGGGCATCGGCGTCGGCGAATTGCGGCACCACCTTCGCCGGCACGAAGGAGGTCAGCTCGATCTCGCGCAGACCGGCCTCCTTCAGCCGCAGCGCCCATTCGCGCTTGCGCTCCGTGGGGAGGAAGCGGGCCGCCATCTGGATGCCGTCCCGCAGGCCGACCTCGCGCAGGATCGCGTGCTCCGGCATGACCTACTCTCCCCGGAAGCGCGGCTTGCGCTTCTCGTTGAAGGCGCGCACGCCCTCGTGCCGGTCCTGCGTCGCGACCATGCGGTTGTAGCACTCGATCTCGAAGGCGAGACCGTCGGCGAGCGACATCTGCAACCCGCGGTGGATCGACTGCTTGGCCTGGCGCACGGCGATCGGCGCGTTGCTGGCGATCCGCCGCGCGGTGGCGAGAGTGGCCTCCAGCAGGTCCGCCTGCGGCAGGACGCGGTTGACGAGGCCCCAGTCGCAGGCCTCCCGCGCGGTGAACGGCAGCCCGGTCAGGATGATCTCCTTGGCCCGCCGTTCCCCGAGCGCCCGCGGGAGGTTCTGGGTCCCGCCGGCACCGGGCATGATCCCGAGCGTCACCTCGGTCAGGGCGAAGCGCGCGCTCTCGGCCGCGTAGGTGAAGTCCAGGGCGGCCGCGAGCTCGCAGCCGCCGCCGAAGGCCGCCCCGTTGACCGCGCCGATCAGGGGCAGCGGGCAGGCGACGACCGCGCGCAGCATCCGCTCGAACATCGCGTGCTGGCGCAGCCACTGCGCGTCGGTCATGCCGTTGCGCTCCTTAAGGTCGCCCCCGGCGCAGAAGGCCTTGTCGCCAGTGCCGGTGACGACGATCGCCCGCACGCCGTCCGTATCGAGCTGGAACCGCTCGAAGAGGTCGAGGAGCTCCTCGCCCATGCGGGTGTTCATTGCGTTGGCGGCTTGGGGCCGGTTCAGCCGGACCAGGAGCAGGTCGTCGTCGATCCGCTCCAGCCCGAGGGTCTCGTAGGTGGCGTTCATCCGTGGTCCTGCAGGAGGCTTGCGTTGTGGGCACCGAGGGCGGGCGCCGCCCCGCCCGCGGTGGGGCGGGCGTCGTCGAGCGTGATCGGCAGACCGACCCATTTGTGGCCAGCCCCTTCGGTCAGGATGCCCACAGCCTGCGTCTGCGGGTGGGCCCAGACCTGATCGATGCGGAGCAGCGGGCAGTTCGGCACCTGGGCGGCATCGAGGGTGGCGCCGAGCGCCGAAGCGCTCAAGGCCCGGATGGCGGCCGCGATCCGCGGCACGAGCTCGTCGCGCAGGAGCACCCGCTCGCGGTTCCGCGCGAAGCGGGGATCGCGCCCAACCTCGGCGAGCCCCGGGATCGCCTCGCACAGCCGTGCGAAGAGCTTGTCGTTGCCGGCCGCGATCATCACCCAGCCGTCGCTCGCCTCGAAGGCCTGGTAGGGGACGATCTCGGCGAGGCCCGACCCTTGCGGCTTGCGCACCTCGCCCGACACCGCATGCGCGGCGAGCGGGATCGTCATCCAGGCGAGCCCGGTCTCGAAGAGCGAGGTCGACACTCGGGCGCCGGTGCCGGTCGCTCCGCGCTCGCAGAGGGCAGCGAGGAGGCCGATGACGGTCCACATGCCCGCGCCCATATCCACCAGGGACACGCCGACGCGGACCGGCGCCCGGTCGGCCTCGCCGGTGATCGACATGATCCCCGAGCTCGCCTGGGCGAGCGGGTCGTAGCCGGGCTTGCTCGCCAGCGGGCCCGACTTGCCGAAGGCGCCGATGTCGCACCAGATCAGCTCGGGCTTCTCCCGGCGCAACGCGTCCGCATCGACACCGAATTTCTCGAGGAGGCCGGGCCGGAGGTTCTGGATGACGGCGTCGGAGTCGAGGATCAGACGCTTCAGGGCAGCCTTCTGCGCCGGGTCCGAGAAGTCGAGCGTGACGCTCTCCTTGGAGCGGTTGAGGGCGTGGAAGACGGTGGCGTCGTCGCCCAGGAAGGGGGGGCCCCAGCCGCGGGCGTAGTCGCCGGTCGCCGGGTTCTCGACCTTGATCACCCGCGCGCCGAGCTCGGCCAGGATCAGGCCGGCATAGGGTGCGGCGACCGAATGGCCGAGTTCGAGAACGGTCAGGCCGCCAAGTGGTGCGGTACGCTGCAAATCGTTGCTCCTCATCGGCAAGGTTTGCTTCTTCGTGGGATGGTGGGGAGACGGAATCACAAGTACTCCTCGGCGAGTGCCGCCCCTTTGATCTCCTCGGTCCGGCCGGAGCGCCGGATCTGACCGGAGCGCATCACGTGGCCGACTTGCGCGATCCGCAGCGCGGGACGGGCCATCTGCTCCGTCATCAGCACCGCGATCCCCTCGTCCCGCATCCGCTGGACCGCCGCCGAGATCTGCCGGATCCAGACCGGGGCGAGGCCGAGGAACGGCTCGTCGAGCAGCAGCAGCTTCGGCCCCCCGCTCATCGCGCGGGCGATGGCGACGAGTTGCTGCTGGCCGCCGGACAATTCGCCCGCCGCCTGGGCCTGCCGCTCGGCGAGGAAGGGGAACGAGTCCACGAGCCCGTCCCAACGGCGGGCCTGCTCGCGCGGCGCCAGGCGCACGGCGCCGGACAGAACGTTGTCCTTGACGCTCATACTCGGGAAGACGCGACGTCCCTCCGGCGAGTACCCGATCCCGCAGCGGGCACGGGCGTCGCTCGGCAGCCCGGCAATGTCCCGTCCGTCGAAGGTGACGCGCCCGCGCGCTGTGCGGACGAGGCCGATCACGGCGTTGATCAGGCTCGACTTGCCGGCGCCGTTCGCCCCGATCAGCAGAACGGTTTCCCCGGCGCCGACGTCGAGGTCGATCCCCTCGACGGCGCGGGTGCCGCCGTAGGAGACGTGGAGGTCACGAATGCTGAGCATCGGCATCCTCCTCGTCCGCGCCGCCGAGATAGGCGTCGATCACGTCCTTGCGGCTCAGGACCTCGCCCGGCGGCCCGGCCGCGATCAGGCGGCCGCCGTCCAGCACGATGACTTGCGGACACAGGCGCCGGATCAGGTCCATATCGTGCTCGACGAGCAGGATGCCGCACCCGAACTCCCGCTGGGCGAAGCCGACATAGGCGTCGATGTTAGCCCGTTCGGACTTCTCGAGCCCGGCGGCTGGCTCGTCGAGCAGCAGCATCTTCGGCTGCGTCGCCAGCGCCATGGTCAGGCCGAGCATCTTCTGGAGGCCGTAGGGCAGGACCTCTGCGTGACGCCCCCAGCACTCGATCAGCCCGAACCGGTCGAGCAGGGGAGCCAGGCGCTCGAGCACCGATCGGTCGCGTTTCGCGAACCGCAAGGCCGCGATGAGGTTGTCCTCGACGCTCGATCCGGCGAATGTCGCGGTCTGCTGGAAGCTGCGGACCAGGCCCTGATCCGCATTCGCGTATACGGGGCGGCCGTCGATCCGCGTGTCGCCGAGCAGAACCTGGCCCGAACTCAGCGGCAACCGGCCCGACATGATGTTGATCATCGTGGTCTTGCCCGCACCGTTGGGGCCGATGACCCCGAGCAGGCCGGCAGGCGGCAGGGTGAAGCTGACGTCGTGGAAGACCTTGAGGCCGCCGAACGCCTTCGAGATGCTGTCGGCGCGCAGGGCGCCGGCTGAAGCGGCGAGGCTCGCACTCACGATTTCACCCCCCGGGCTGGAACCGCGGCGATGGGAGCGACGCGGGCGGGCGCCGCAGGCGAGGCCCGCCGTAGGCGCCCTGCCGCCTTCGCGGCGAGCCCGATGACGCCGCCCCGCGCCACGAGCGTGACGACAATGATGAGGAGCCCGAACAGGCCGGGGGACAGCTCGCCCTTGAGGGCGAAGAGGTCGGTCGCCGTCACGAGGAGCGCGGCGCCGGCGAGCGTGCCGAGGATCGCGCCCTTTCCGCCCACGATGGTGTAGGTGATGTAGCTCACCGAGGACATCGGCGCGAAAGAGGTCGGGTGCGCGGTGAGCAGCATGTTCACCAGCGCGAAGCCGGCAAGGCCCGAGACCCCGGCCGCGACGGAGAAGGCCAGCGCCTTGTAGCGCCAGCAGGCCAAGCCGAGGCTCTCGGCGAGCACGTCGTTCTTCTCGATCGCGGTGAACTCGTAGCGGAAATACCGGGTGAACAGCGCGGTGATCGTGAAGCCCGCGAAGGCGAGGCCCGCCGTGGTCAGGAGCACCTGGCTGTTGTCCATGAGCTCGATGCCAAAGAGAGTCACCGCCGGCATCCCCACGAGGCCGTTGGAGCCGCCCGTCAGGGGCGTTGCCTCGAACAGGAGCAGCTGGACGATCTCCGTCAGCACGAAGGTGACGAGGACGAAGTAGACCCCCTTCAGGCGCAGGATCAGCCAGCCGAGCGGAACGGCGCAAAGGGCCGGCATCACGAAGGCGGCGACCCCGAGCAGGATGACGTCGGTCACGCCGAGCTTCAGGCTGAGGACAGCGACCGTATAGCCGCCGATCGCCATGAAAGCCGGCACGGCGAAACTCATCAAATCCATGCGCAGCATGATGTAGACGCCCAGCGCGGCGGTGGCCGCGATGAGGATCAGGTTCGTCTGCGAGAGGATCTGCGGGTTGCGGGTGAGCACCGGCACCGCGAAGGCGAAGCCAACTAGGCCGAGCGTCGCCCATTCGTAGCCGCCGAGGAGGGCGGGACGGCGCGCCTGCGGGAGGCGCCTGATGGATGCCTGGTTGCTCATGCCCGCCGCACCTCCCTGCCGAGAAGGCCCTGCGGGCGGACCACGAGGATGAGGAGGACCAGGACGAAGAGCGCCAGTGCTCCCTTCGAGCCGCCGAGATAGACCGCGGCGTAGGCCTCGACCATGCCGACGATGAAGGCGGCGACCGTCGCACCGGCCACGCTGCCGAGCCCGCCGAGGATAACGGTGAGGAACGAGAAGGCGAGCACCGGATCGCCGACATGAGGAGCCAGCGCGAGGATGGGGGTGACGAGCGCACCCGTCAGGCCTGCAAGGCCCGTCGCGAGGGCGAAGGCGAAGGGGAACAGGGCCCGCGTGCGCATCCCCAGCGCGCTCGCCACCGCCCGGTCCTCCGCCATGGCGCGCATCGCCCGCCCGATGCCGGAGCGGTAGATGAGCCAGTAGACGAAGACGATCGCTGCAAGGCAGACGCCGATGACGACCATGTTCGCGTAGGGCACGTAGGCACCGCCCGCCCGCCACACGCCGGTGATCGGAAACGAGAACTCGGGCGATTCCGGACCGAAGAGGAGCAGGATCGCGGTTGCCATGACGAGGTAGAAGCCCATGGTGACCATCAGGGTCGCCTGATGGTCCTCGATCACGCGCTCGAGGATGATCATCTCGAACAGCCAACCGAGTGCTGCCGTGGCGAGCGTCGCGGCGAGCACGGCGACGGGGAAGGGCAGCCCGAGCACGACGGAGCAGTAATAGGCGACGTAGCCGCCCATTACGTAAAACCCGCCATGGGCGAAATTGACGACACCCAGGATGCCGAAGATCAGGGTGAAACCGAGCGCCAAGAGCGCGTACTGGGATCCGAGGCTGATCCCGATCAGCCCCGTGGCAATGAGATTGTCCATCGTTCCTCCGAAAATCGGTCTTTCGAAGATCAATTTTCCTTGACGGCCGCGGCGTGGATGTAGTCCTGGACCTTGCCGCCGCGGACTTGCCCGATCGCGAACGGGTAGGACATCTCCTGATTAATCCCGAAAAACTGCTGACCGATCCAGTATCCCTTGCCGATGTTCTCATCCTCGACCGGCAGCTTGCGCATGGCGTCGGCAATGGCCTGAGGTTTGTCGATCGACTGTGCGGCCTGAGCGGCCTTGACCATCATCCGCGCCGCGAACACCCAGCGGAAAAAGTCGGCGTTCTCCGGGCGCGGGGCGCCCATCAGATCCTGGTGCTTCTTCTCGAGCGCGCGCAGGCTCTCATCCATCGCGACGGGCTCGTACCAGAGGAAATCCTTCAGCACCTCGATGCCGCCCGCCACGCGGGCGATCTCCTCGAAGCCCGGCCCGCCGAGGCGAAAGATCGGTCCTGCGAAACCGGCTTGGCGCAATTGCTTGATGATGATGCCGGCATCGCCGGCCGGCGAGGACGCCAGATCAATCGCCCCCGGATTGGAGCGGAGCACGCGCGTGACGATCGGAGCGAAGTTGGTCGTACCGCGCTGGTAGTACTCTTCGACGACGCCAACGCCCTTTTTCTTGAAGATATCGGCATTGACGCCCGCGACGTCCGTCCCGCCCTGGTCGTTCGGAGCGACGATACCGACCGAGGAAAAGTCGTAGTGTTTCCGCCCCTCGTCGATGATCGGGCCAGCCCATCCGGACGGACCCGGGCCGATATGAAAGACGTTCGGCCAGCGCGGGCCGATCGAATCCCTGGCGAAGCTGTTGACCATCGCGACCATGCGGTTGCGCAGGGCTACGGGCTTCATCCCGGTCACCTCGGGCGAACCGACGGGTCCCACGATCACCGTGATGCCGTCGGCAGCCAGCGCATTCATCGCGGACGCCGCCCCCTCGGCAGTGTACTTGGAATCGATCGCTTTCACCGAGACGGTGCAGGGTGTGCCGCCGATCACGAGTCGGCGCTCCTGCACCGTCTCCTTGGCGACGAACTCGAGTGCTCCCCGCAAGGCGATGCCCCATTGGGCGGCAGGCCCCGACAGGACGGCCGGTGCGCCGATCTTGAGTTCGCAGGCAGATCCCGCATCACAGAACGTGACGGATGCCAGCAATGCGCCGATTGCGGCGCGCTGAGCGCGAAGCGCCATCATGTCTCCTCCCGTGCGGCCCTCCGCAGAGCGCCGACTCGATCCGCCAGCGGGCCTCTTCGTGCCCCTCGTCCGGATCATGAGGAAACCCTAGAGGGGCATACCAAGCGCTGTCAATAAAACGTTTCAAATTTTTACCTCTGGCTACCTACGCCCTTCAACGCTGCCCATGATTGCCGAGCATCGAAGAGCATCAAATTCAGACACCTCTCTATCGCTATTTATCACGTCCTAGGCACAGCCTCACATCCCAAGCCGCACACAAAATGAAACGTTTCATGTCAGATAGCCTCCCCCAGGGAGCTGCTCCCTTCCAGTCTCACCACGGACGGTGCCCTAGCCGACGTATCGACGAGCTAAGGGTGGGGGCGGGCGGGCTTGCGGACTTGGGGGATGCCTGGCACAGCGCCTCGGGCATTGAGGGAGCGGCATTGTAGACCATGCGCAACGGTGTACGCGGCACCGACGCGGGTGGGGCTTGCAACCATCGCCGAGCACCTCCGCCGGGCGGACAAGGAGGCCTCGGACGACCAGCGTGCCCGGCTGAGGCTCGACCTACACACCGATGTTGAGGGCACCGACAGACCAGCACCGCATCCGTGCGTCAGCCGGATCTCCTGCTCGGCGCTGCCGGTCGCATACCCGAGGCGGGTAGTGTCCTGCGTCTGAAGTTCGTGGCAAAGGCGTTGTCTCTGGCTGAGCTTCGAGTGCTCTCAGGCAGAAGCGCTTGACGCTGGCGAGGGTGGTGTCGGCCGACTTCATCCACCGGAACGGTTTCGGATCGGCATTCGTGGCCTCGATAAAGGCGCGAATGTCGCGTTCGAGTTCGTCCACCGAGCAATGAACGCCTCGCCGGATCGCCCGCTCCGTCAGCAGACCGAACCATCGCTCGACCTGGTTGATCCATGAAGCAGAGGTCGGCATGAAGTGCACGTGATAATGCGGGCGCGTGGCTAACCAATCGCGCATCAACTTGATCTTGTGCGTCGCCGAGTTGTCGAGCACCAGATGCACGTCGAGGTCGGCCGGCACCGCCGCCTCGATCTCGTCCAGGAAGCGGCGGAACTCGCTGGCGCGGTGACGTGGATAGCCTTGCCCGATCACGGTCCCGGCCCTGACATCGAGAGCGGCAAACAAGCTGGTGGTGCTATGTCTGGCACGGTCGTGCGTGCGCCGCTCCACCTGTCCGGGCCGGAGCGGCAGCAGCGGCTGCGTGCGATCGAGCGCCTGAACCTGGGACTTCTCGTCCACGCAGAGAACCAGGGCACGGGCGGGCGGAGCCAGATAGAGCCCCACGATATCGCGCACCTTCTCGGCAAACAGCGGATCGGTCGAGAGCTTGAAGGTCTCGGACCGGTGCGGCTGCAGGCCGAACGCGCGCCATACCCGCCCGACCGTCGCGCCCGACACCCCGCTGGCCTTGGCCATGCTGCGCTGGCTCCAGTGAGTGGCACCCTGCGGTCGCTCGCAGAGCGTGCGGTCAATCAACTCGGCAACCTGCTCGTCGCCGATCCGGCGCGGGGCTCCCGAGCGAGGTTCATCCAGCAGGCCATCCGTGCGTTCGCGGGCAAACCGTTCGCGCCACTTGCCGACCGTGTGCTTGCCGGTGCTCAGTTCCGCCGCGATGGCCGTATTGCTCCGTCCATCAGAAGCTAGAAGCACGATGCGGGCTTGCAGGGCGAGCCCCTGGGCTGTCTTGCGGCGGCGGGCTCAGCTCTCAAGCTCAGTTCGTTCCTCGGCGCTCAGGTCAAGAGATGTGGGTACACGGTAGGCCATCCGGCGCCTCCCAGCAGACCCACACTTTGCCACAAACTTCAGACGCAGGACACTAGGGATATATTTGCATGACAGATAATTGTAGGAATATTATTGCAAGGAGCCTTCGATGCGCCTGAGGAGAACCATGGCAGCAGCGAGCACGAACAAGGCGAGCGCAGACGAGACGGCGGCCTCATAATTGAGGGCCAGTCTGCGTTGGCGGTCGCTGAAGCTCAGGATGCGCTTAATCACACAGCACTTCGGATGCACGGTAAACTCGGTCTGCCCATTCTCGGGTTCGACGATCTCGACCCTGATCGCCGTAGTCGTGCCGCGCAGGCCATCGCTGAGATGGATGACCTGCAGCGGGCGCGGACGGGCGCAGCTTGGACCCTCCCGTCGAACCTCGCTCCGGGCGACAGAGGGCTTCGATCAATCGTCCAACTGCGAAGATTGGCTGAACTTTCTAGACTGAGCAAATCAATCGCGATCGAGATAATTGCCGGTGATGGGCACGTATGGCGGGGAGAGGTTCGTCGATAATTTTTGAAACCACTCGCACACATGGAAGTTGATGCCCGTCAGTCGCGAGCGGGATCCAATGTCGAGCGCCAACTCAAGCTTCACCGAAGCCAACGTCCCTACTCGCAACTTCGGTAGTGAGCACGATCCCGTTCTTGACGGCGTCACTCGTGGTCTCGAGGCGCTTTTTCCGCTTGTCCAACAGCATACGAGCTGGGGCGATGATCCAGAAGTGATGCAGGACAATCATGAAGAGTAGCGCTTCATACGCCAGCGAACGTGTACGATTTTTAGCTAATCGATTGCGCGCAACCATCATAAGGGTGCGGCGTCTCACTGATCCCCCCGTTCGGTGAGGCCGGCGGGTAGAACCTTACCACCCCCTAGCATTACGGTTGCATGTTCTTCTTGATGTGAGCTTGACGAGCGGCGGCTTGGTGAGCGCGCTGCTAGGCTGATCAGGCGATCACGAGAGCCGGTTCAATGCGCCGCTGGGCGAGCCGGTTCGCGACTCGCTGGATCACCTGCAGCGACCAGGGCACGGGCGAGCTTGGCTCTTCGCTCGGTTTTGGGGTCGGGCCATTGGCCCGCTGGCGCACCCGCGCCAACACCGCGAAGGCCAGCATCACCAGGCTGACGTGCCGGTGCCAGCCATGCCAGGAGCGGGTCTCGTTGTGGTCCAGACCCAATTCGGTCTTGCCGGTCTCGAACGCTTACTCGATCGCCCAGCGCCGCTCCTCGACCTGAACCAGGGTGTGGAGTGTGGATCGACATCGAAGTGGGACCCCGGACTGGATCACGAGTAAACTATTTAAGCAATATTGGAAATCTCTCTCAAGGTGGGGTCCCGATCAGCGCCGACAGGGACCCCCGCTTGAAGCCGTTTTTCTGGGATATAAACAATAGTTTAGGCATAATTCCTGGTAGGGGCCCGCTTCAGTGCTGATACACAGTTCACCGGCGCCCTTCATCGACGATCCGCGCACCCGCCAGATGAAGGTGGCGGGCGGGTTGGGCACGAGCCAGCGCGGTAGCTCGAGCGCGCCTTCGATGAAATCCTCGGCAGGGCTCGGGAACCCGGCGCAGAGCGTCGGGAGCATGAACGGGATCCGCACGAGCCCGCCTTCGTCCGCCGCCTCCGCACCAACCCGATAGAGACTCACGCGCCCTCCGTTTTAGAACAGAAAGAGAACAAACAGGCCGGTGGTTCCCGGTCAAGGCCGAGCTTCGAGCCTGCGCGATGCGGACTCTGCATGGCTGGTTCGTATGGAGCCCCCGCCCATCTTCGGGTAGCAGCTCTCGTGCTTGTCGACCGGATCGGTGTATCGCACCACCGCTTCACTTGTCACGGACAGGCATTATGCCGCACGGCGAGGCGCATCGGGCGCCATTAGTCGCGCTCACCTTGCTCACTGAGGCTTGGAAGGCTGTAAGCCAAATTTTTACTCTACACTTTGGCGCATTATATTATGCTACCAAGCGATCTCTGACGAAGATTCGTGGACGGTGTCAGTGCTGCAATCGATGCCGTCACGTCAAGTCTTCGAGCTAACGATGGCCGGCTAGCGACTTCCGTCATCCCGGTCGCCCGTTTTCAGCCACATTTTCGATTTTGCTGCAGTGCGCATAAACTATTAAAAGTCTCTTAAATTACAGTTGCAAATCTATAAAAAACACAACGGCAAAACCGTTCCATCACGTCGACGTGAAATAATTTGCAACATCGTCCGAGAAGACAAAAGATCAAAAAAAAATTGATCAATTTTTGCAGCGCGATATGTCAGTAGCAATCGCATCAACGAGAGGCCTGGCTCCGCATCCAGACTGCTCGCCGTCGTCGATGCTCAACGGCAACTCCTCGATCGGAGGTCCCGGTGACCCAATCGTCTTCCAGCCAGCGCCCGCAGACGCCGCATCGGCACCGCGGCCTCGTCCGGCTCTCAAGCGTCAGCCTGGCCTCGGTGCTCGCCTTGCTCATCGGGACATCGGTCCTTCCGCCGCTCGTGGCCGACCAATCGGACCGTGCAGTCATCAATGCTCCGGTGATGTTGCTGACCGCCCCGATCTCGGGCGACATCGCCGCGATCCCAGTGAAAGCCGGTGACGGCGTGGCGCCGGGTGCGCTTTTGGCCCGCATCGCCAACCCACTGGTCGACCGCACGACCGCGATCCAACTCGACAGCAAGGTGACCGATCTGCGTGAGCGGGCACTCTCCGCTGAGCGCAAGCGCCTGTCGAACCTCGCCTATCTTGAAAATCTCGATAGCTCGATCAGGCTCCAGTCGGACGGCATCGCCCAGATGTTCCGCTCCGAGATCGAGGGGCTGAAGGCGAAGATCGCCTCGGCCGAGGCTACGGCCGAGGAGAAGAAGGTCCTGATGGACCGCCAGATCAACATGGTATCGCGAAACGTCGCCAGCCCCGACATGGTCAAATCGACGTCGCAGGCCTACAACGCGGCGCAGCAGGAACAGAAGGCGGCTGAAGCCAAGCTCCTGCAGAAAACGACCCAGCTCGAGGGCTTGAGCCGCAAGGTCTATGCCGGCGAGGATCTCAGCGGCCTTGCCGACATCACCCAAAAGCGTATGGCGATCTTCTACGACGCGCAGCGCCTGCAAATCGAAGAAATAGAGCTGAAAGCAGCGCTGAGCGAGCAGCAGCGCCTGCTCGCGCGTGAGAACACCCGCATCGACAGCCTGTCGGCCACGGAGATCCGCGCCCCGGGCGGCGGCTTCGTGTTCAATGTCGGAGCCAGCGTCGGCCGCCACGTCACCGCAGGCGACAGCCTCGCCGCTCTCGTTGATTGCGAGCAGAGCTTCGTCGTCGCGATCTTCTCCTACCGCCAGGGCCAGAACCTGCAGGTCGGCAGCCGCGTCACGATTGACGGCGAGGGAAGTGGGCCGCGGCCCGGCACCGTGACGGAAATCTTGCCAAAGACCAGCGACAAGGCTGACGCCACCTACGCGGTGCCGTTCCCCCAGACCGAGCGGCGCGAACTCTACGTCTTGATCAAGCCCGACCCGGCGACCCTCGGGGCGACCGGCAGCGTGTCCCCGACCAACAGCTGCGGTGTCGGCCGCTGGGTCAGCGTGTCCCGTGAGGCGGGCTGGGTACCCTCGACCTCGATGCTGTGGCGTTCGCTCGGCGACCACGCTGCCACGTTTACTACCCAGGCTGGTACCGTCGTGATGGCGGCGTTGAAGCGCTTCACCGCCGAACCCGCGGTGGCGGCGGACGAGCCTGCTACGTCAGCCCAGCAGCAGGCCGGCACGCCCGCGCCGCAGCCTGTCGCCATTCCTGCAGCCTCTCCGGTTCCGCTATCCATCACCCCTCCCGCCCCGCAGCCGGCCCAGGCAAAGGCGCCGGTGGCCGAGCCCGAGACGACTGCCACGACGGCACCGGTCCAGAGCCTGCGCGCCTACACGGTGCCGCTGCCGCCCCAGCGTCCGCAGGAATTTACGCCAGACGTAGCTGAGCCGAAGAGGGCACGGCGCGACCTGAGGGCCGAGCGCTGATGGCGCCGTGGGCGAGGGCCCTTCCCGCCATCTTCGCCGTCCTCTTGGGCGGCCTCGGGGCAATCATGGGGGCCCAGCCGGCATGGGCCGCTCCCGGGTCGTGCGGGGCGGTCGCCGCCGCCCTCGACGCCGCGGCACCGGAGGGTGGAGCGACCTTCGTGGCAAGCTACGGGCCTGGCCCGGGTGAAGCGCAAGCACCGCTTCCACTCCGCAACACCGCCTTCGCATACGACAACGCGCTTGCGGCGATCGCGCTGACCGCATGTGGCGATACTGCCCGCGCCCGCCGGATCGGCGACGCTTTCCTGGTTGCGCTGGCTTCAGACCGCAGCTTCGCAGACGGGCGGGTGCGCAATGCCTACCGGGCCGGGCCGGTGACGGAGCGCCCGGTGCTGCTGCCGGGCTGGTGGGACGCCGGGCGCAAGCAGTGGTCCGAGGACCGCTACCAGGTCGGCACCGCCACGGGTAATGTCGCTTGGGTAGGCCTCGCGTTGATGACCCTGCACGACGCCACCGGCGCGGCGCCCTACCGCGCCGGCGCGGTTCGGCTCCTGAATTGGATTACCGCCAACGCCGCCGCACACGCCAGATCCACGGCTGGCTTCACCGGCGGCCGGGACGGCTACGACCCCGACCAGGCACCGCTGCCCTGGACCTCAACCGAGCATAACCTCGACGTCGTGGCGCTCGGCACCTGGCTGGGTCCCGACGGCGCAGAGGCGGCGCGCACGGCCCGTACGTTCGTCGACGCCGCATTCGATCCTTCCTCTGGCTGCTTCCGGATGGGGACATCGCCGGAGGGCCGGATGCGCGACACAGCCAAACTTGCCCTCGACACCCAACTCTGGCCGCAACTCGCAGTGGCTGAGCCGCCGGCCGCCTGGCAGCGGGCGCTCGCCTGCGCCGAGGCGCGCCTCGGCGTGTTGGGCGGATTCGACTTCAACGACGATCGCGATGGTCTCTGGGTCGAGGGCACGGCGCAGGCGGCCCTCGCCTACCGGACGGTCGGCGAGCGCGAGCGTGGCCGGGCACTGCTCGCCACATCGATGCAGGAGCGGGCGCCCTCCGGCCTGCTCTATGCCACTCGCGAGGCGCAGATCACAACCGGTTTGACAATCGGCCCAACCAGCAGCCACGGCGACTTCCTATACTACCGCCGTCCGCATCTCGGCGCCACGGCCTGGGCCGTCCTTGCTGAGGCAGGCTGGAACCCGTTCGATGGCAAAATCATCCCGGATTCTGACGGTAAGATTTCGCCGGCAAGATTTCGCCAGCAAGGCCCCGCCAGCCAGCCCCTGAGGTAGCGCACATGTTCAGCACTCCCGGCGATGTATCGACGGTGCTCGCCCTCAACCTTGCGGTCGTGCTGGCGCTCTATGCGCTGCCGCAATTGTTAGCGCCGCAGCGTGCCTACGACCGGATTCTCTTCGGCGGGCTCACCGCCGTGCTCGTCGTCACCTACGTCATATGGCGCTGGACCGATACCCTGCCGCCCCTCGAGCCGACCGCCGAGGCCCTGTGGCCCTACCTATTTTTCACCTTCGAGGCAGTGGCGATCACCTACACGCTGATGTCGATCGCGATCCTGATGCGCTACAAGGACCGCTCGGCGGAGGCTGACGCAGCGCAAAGCCGCCACGCCGCTGCGAACGACTGGCCGGCGGTCGACGTCTTCATTTGCACCTACAACGAGCCGCTCGACGTGCTCGAGAAGTCGATCCTGCCGGCGCTCGCAATCGAGTATCCGCACAAGACCGTGTGGGTGCTGGACGATACGCGGCGCGACTGGCTGCGTGACTACTGCGAACAGGTTGGCGCGCGTTACCTACGCCGTCCCGACAATAAGGCCGCTAAGGCGGGTAATCTCAACAACGGCCTGCGGGCGACCGCGGCCGAGACCAACGCCCCCTTGATCCTGGTACTCGACGCCGATTTCGCGCCGCAGCCCGACATTCTCACGCGGATGGTCGGTCTGTTCGATGATCCCCGCGCTGCAGTGGTGCAAACCCCGCAATTCTTCTTCAATGCCGATCCGATCCAGCATAACCTCTCGACCTCCGAAAGCTGGGTCGACGACCAGCGCATCTTCTTCGATGTGTTCCAGCCGGCCAAAGATGCCTGGGGCTGCTCATTCTGCGTTGGTACCTCGTTCCTGGTTCGCCGCGACCGGCTGAACGAAATCGGCGGCTTCCCGGACGCGGCGATCTGCGAGGACCTGAACCTTTCCTGCGGCATGATGAGGGCGGGCTATCACACCCACTGGCTCAACGAGCGCCTCAGCATGGGCTTGTCGGCGGAAGGGCTGCCGGAATACATCACTCAACGCACCCGTTGGTGCCTCGGCACGATGCAGGTGGCACTCCTGCGCTCTGGACCGCTGCTCGGTTCGGGCTACAGCTTGGTACAGCGCCTGCACTTCATCCACGGCGTTCTCAACTGGCTGTGCAAGCCATTCATCGTGTTGATGTTGATCGCACCCTCGGTCTACTGGTTCGCCGGGTTGCCGGCCTTCCAGGCGGATTACCTATCGTTCCTGCGCTTCGGCATGCCGATGCTGCTGGCCGTCTGGGCCTATAATGGCTGGATCTCAGGCTCGCGCACCCTGCCGCTGTTCATGGAGGTCACCCATACCATGACGGCGCTACCGATCACTATGACCCTGGCGGTGGCCGCCGTGAAGCCGTTCGGCCGGCCGTTCAAAGTGACCGACAAAGGCGGTGACCGCTCGCAAATGATGGTGCGATGGCGCCTCGCCGCATTGTTCGGCGGCTTCTCTCTGCTCTCAGCCTTCAGCATCGTGTGGGCTTTCTTGGCGCCGGACGCGGCGGCCGAGGTGTCCTCGATGGACTACTTTAATTTAGTTTGGGCTGGCGTCGCAATGGTGCTGACCTTCGTGGCTTTTCTGGTCTGCTTCGAGTATCCGCGCACTAATTTACTCTTCTCCTGCGAGCTAGACGCAACGATGGAAATGGGTGGTCGGTCGGTCCCGGCGCTGGTTACCCACCTATCGACCGACCGTGCCACTGTCGGCCCAGAACTGCCAGTGCCCCAAGGCGGTGCGATACTCCACCTTCCGGGCATCGGCGCGGTGCAGGCCTCGCCCCTCGGCGACGGGTTGGTGCAGCTCGAACCGGACTTCGCCCAGCGCCGCGCTCTGGTGCTGATGCTCTACGGCACCCCGCGGGACACGATCGCCCGCCAGGCCCGCATGGCGGGGGCGATGGCCGGGCTGGTGCGGCGTGGGTTCGGGCTATCGTGAGATCCCATACGCGGGGGCGTCGTTACACGATCGCCGGGGTGCGGGACCTATGGCCAGCGAGTGATACGATCTCCAGCCGGTTCCGGTTGAACATCACGACATTCGCCCGCGCGACGAGGGAGACAAGCCGATATCTGAATTGCCGAGCGACAGACCAGATGTCGCATGAGCCCTGTCTTCGTCCGGGACAGGCCAACGGTTGGGATGAAGCCCGGACGTGAAAAGGCCCCGCTCGGCGCTGCCGGCGGGGCTGAAGGCGTGGTCTCGGGTTCAATGAGATCGAACGATTAACGGGATGGGGGTGGAGGAGGTTCCGGCTGATCAGGCGTGGCCGTGGTGGCGAACCTGCTCCTGGTCGATGGTGCGGAGCAGGTCGATCTGAGCTGGCAGCTGTTTCGAACAGTCCTCAGCGTCGGTCCCGCGCGAGTGCCGCCTCGATCGCGGCGGCGAGATCGACCTCCGCCATCCCTCGCCAGTCCTTGGCCAGCGACAGCCGCACTGAATGCGCGCCGCCTGATGGCGTGCACACCACGGCCCGGCATCCCTCGCCGGCGAGCTTCTCCTTCGCGGCCTCCGGCATGTCGGCGAGCGCCTCGATGGAGGTCCAGGCGGTGCCGTCCTGAGTGGTCACGTCGCGCTGTTCGCTCATGGTGTCGGTGTCGCTCCTATGAGAGTGAGGGCGGCCTGCGCGAGGAGGCGCGCCACGGTGCTGGGATCGGCATAGGCGAGGTGGATCCGCACCAGCGGGCGCCCGCGCGCGGCCTGAGCCATCGCGAAGGTTCGTGGCTCTGCCGCGACAAGCACGTCCCGGTCGTCCTTCTCGATCGGAACCACCAATGACACCCCATCCTCCGCCAGCCAGGCGAGCCGTCGCTGGCCGCTTCTGAAGACCGGCCCTGAGGCCATCGCGTGCTTCGTGACACTCGGCAGGGTGCTGGCTGCCAAGCGGGTAACCTCGAACCAGACCGAGGGTTTCCGAGATGGTGCTCACGGGGCGAGGGATTACGTCTCCTCATCCCCCCTCACCGCCGGCTGACGGGACCTGGGCCAGCCGGAGGATGTTGCCTCCCGATCCTGAAGGGAGTCGCGGCAGTTTCAAGTGGTCGTCGCAACGGCTTTGGCGGAGGGCGGTTGTGATGGCACGTCGGCGGCGTTCGGACCGGTGTCTTCGAGAGAGGCTGCGATCACCGGCACGATCGCGCGCTTGCCGGAGCATCTGCGGCGCTCATTGACCTGGGACCAGGGGTCCGAGATGGCCGAGCATGCGCGCTTACGGATCGACGCGGATCTGCAGGTGTACTTCTGTGATCCACGCTCACCGTGGCAGCGGGGGGCAAACGAGTACACGAACAAGTTGTGACGGCAGTAATTCCCAAGAGGAGCGGATCTGAACGCTCACAGCGTGGAGGGTCTTACTGCCGTGGCCGCACCCATCAACAGCAGACCGCGCAAAACGCTGAACTGCAAGACGCCAGCAGAAGCAATCGACGCTGTTCTCGTAGCCATGCAAGATGGTGTTGCAACGACCGCTTGAAACTAAGAAGTACTCGGCTCTAAGGTAGACAGAGCGCCTGGTCGGTGCGGGCATCGAGCCGTCGGTCGGCAGCGTCGGCGACTCTTACGACAACGCCTTGGCGGAGACGATCAACGGCTTGTTCTAGGCAGAGGTGATCCACCGATGCGGGCCGTGGCGCTCCTTCGAAGCGGTCGAGTACGCCACCCTGAAATGGGTCGACTGGTACAACCACCGTCGCCTCCTCGCGCCGATCGGCAACGTCCCTCCCGCCGAGGCCGAAGCGCGCTCTCATACCCACGCCGGCGACCAAACCTTGGCCGCCTGACCCAAGACAAACAGCCTCCGAGAAACCCGGGGCGGTTCAGGTCTGGTTCGCCGCTTCACCGCCTTCGTGCGCGCTGCAGGGAAGGGCACGACCGTCGCCGATGATCAGACCGCGGACGCCGCAGCGGACATGCCCGCACTTATCGCCATTGCAGATACAAAGGCGATTTCAGAAATCGAAATCGTTGATGTCGGCCTTCGTGAACACCTTCGGTGCGCCGAGAAGGATCTGGCTTTGGTTGATGATGCTGAGTTCGCCGAGGCGTCCCGCCTTGAAGCTCGTCGCGCCGGGCTTGAGGGTTCCATCCGCAACCGCGCGCAGGGCCAGCCCGGCGGCGTAGCCGAGATCGACGGTGGACCAGAGCACGGTGGACTTGATGCAGCCGCCGTTGATGTAGGGCTTCATCGCGTTGGGCAGCGCCAGCCCCACCACCGCCATCTTGCCGCACAGCTTGTTCTGCTGCACCGCCTCGGAGGCCGCCGGGGTCGCCACGCTGGTCATACCGACGATGCCCTTCAGGCCGTCGCCATACTTGTTGATGAGGGTCTGCGCCTGGTTGAACGACAGGATGTTGTCCTCCTGCGCCTCCACCGTCTCCAGGAACTTCAGCTTCGGGTGGCATTTGGCGGCGTAGGCGCCCATCTCGGTGATCCAGCGCGCCTGGTTGGGCGTGGTGAAGGTCGAGGTGACGATGGCGAAGGAGCCCGTCGCGCCGATCTCCGAGGCGAGTTGGTCGATCAGCGCCTTGGCGACGCCGTTCGGCTCTGCCTCGTTGACGAACCACTGGCGCGCATCGGGCTCGGCATCCGCATCGTAGCCGACGACGTTGATGCCGGCCTTCAGGGCGCGCTTGAGCACGGGCGCGATCGCCACCGGGTCGTTCGCGGCGAACAGGATCCCGTCGACGCCCGAGGTGATGTAGTTGTCGATGAAGGTGACCTGCTCGTCGATGTTCGCCTTGGTCGGGCCGTCGGTGGTGACGGTCATCGATCCCGTCTCCTTGGCGGCCTGCTGGATGCCTGAGGCCGTCGAGGCGAAGTAGCCGACGCCGACGAGCTTCGGGATGTCGACAACGCGCAGGGGCTTGCCGGCGCGGTTGGGCGCCCCGGTCGGCGCGCCGCCGTTATAGGGGCCCGGCGCCACAGTCTTGACCGTGGCGTCGCAGGCGAGGGGGGTTGCGGGCAGGTCGTCGCCCCCGGTCCAGGGCGTCTGCGCCAGAGCGGGCGTGGCGAGAAGGCTGGTGCCGACGAAGAGGGCCAGAAGGCTGCGCATGGCGTTGGTCGCTCCCGAGATTCGTGCCGATGGGTGGTCGTTGGTCGTGGAAGAGGGGCCCGCGCGGGGCCGCATCCCGCGTCTCACTCGCCGTTCCAGCGCTTGAGGACGTTCGAGATCAGGACGGCGACGATCAGCACGGCGCCGATGATGACGACGGTGCCGTCGCCGCGCACGCCCGACAGGGCGAGGCCGTTCTTCAAAACCTGAATCAGGCACAGGCCGAGCAGCGTGCCGGTGACGAAGCCCCGGCCGCCGAAGATCGAGGTGCCGCCGAGGACCACGGCGGTGATGACGTCGAGCTCGATCCCGGTTCCCATGTCCGAGCGCGTGGTCGTTACGCGCGAGACGAAGACCAGGGCGGCCAGACCCGCCATGAAGCCTGAAGCCGCGTAGATCAGAAGCTTCGTGCGCGCGACGGGAAGACCCGAGAAAGCGGCGCCCTGCTCGTTGTTGCCGATGGCGTAGGTGGCGCGGCCGAACGTGGTGCTGCGAAGGACGACGATGCCGACCAGCGCCGCGGCGAGGAGAAGCCAGAGCTGGGTCGGGATCCCCACGATACTGCCCTGTCCGAGCTCGAAGAACCAGGCCGGGTAGCCGCGCACGGACTTCGCCTGGCTGATGCCCTCGGCGAGGCCGCGATAGAGCGCGAGGGTCGCCAGCGTGGCGATCAGCGGCGGCACGCGGAAACGCGTGATGATGAGGCCGTTCACGAGCCCCGCCAGCGTGCCGACGCCGAGGGACAGGGTCATGGCGACGGGCAGCGGCAGTTCGAGATTCTTCCAGAACACGCCGACGAGGACGGCGCACAGGCCCAGGATCGAGCCGACCGACAGGTCGATGCCCCCGGTGATGACGACGAAGGTCATCGCGATCGCGATCAGCCCGACCTCGGTCATCAGCCGCCCCTGGTTGAGGAGGTTGGCGGTGGTGAGGAACCGGTCGTTGGCCAGCGCGAGGAGGGCGAGCGCAGCGAGGAGGATGAGGGCGAGCAGCGTCTCGTGACGCAGCAGGGAGCGGAGAGAGACGGCGCGCGGGGGCATGGCGGGCAAGGCGGGGGAGCGGGGGGACATCGGAGGCAAGGTCCTTCCCTTCAGCCCGCGCGCCCGCGCCGCGCCATGTCGGCGAGGACGGTCGCGAGGATCAGGACGCCCTGGACGGCGCGCAGCCAGTAGGCCGAGACGTTCAGGAAGATCAGCGACGAGCCGATCGCCGAGAACAGGATGGCGGCGAGCGCCGCGCCGGTGACGGTGCCGATCCCCCCGAGGATCGAGACCCCGCCGACGACCGCGGCGGTGATGACCAGCAGTTCGAGCCCGTTCGGCACGGTCGACTGGATCACCTGCAACTGGGTGGCGAAGAGCACGGCGGCCACGCCGGCGATCATCCCGTGGATCGCGAAGACCCCGACGATGGTGCGGTTGCAGGAGATGCCCTCGGCTTCCGCCGCCTCGCGGTTGCCGCCCACCGCGTAGATCGCCCGGCCGAAGCCGGTGTTGCGCAGGAGGAACGCCGCCACCGCGGTCATGATCACCATGAACCAGACCGGAGAGGGGAGGCCGAGGAGGCGGAACTGCGCCAGTTGGTAATCGGGCGGCAGGCCGGAGATCCAGGCCCCTCCGGTCGCCGTGATCAGGCCGCCGCGCAGGATCGACAGGACCGCGAGGGTCGCGATGATCGACGGCACCTTGAGATAGGCGATGACCGCGCCGAGCCCGGCGTTCCACGCCCCGCCGACGAGGACCGGCACCAGCCAGGCCATCCAGACGGGAAAGCCCTTGGTGACGAGGATTCCCGAGATCGTCGCGAGGACGCCGATCAGGGCCCCGACCGACACGTCGATATGGCCGCAGATGATGACCAGCGCCATCCCGATGGCGGCGACGGCGACGTAGGCATTGCCGGAGAAGATCGTGGTCAGGTTGTTGGGCGAGACGAAGCGCGGGTTGATCCAGCCGACCACCGCGACGATCAGCAGGATCGCCGCGAGCAGGACGAGTTCCTGGCTCGCGCCGGGCAGGCGGCGGGGCAGCAGGCGGCGAGGGGCGAGGGCGGAGGTCGTCATGCCGCGTGCCCCGTCATCATGGCGGCGCCGACGGCCTCGGGCGTCGCCTCGGCGCGGTCGAGGATGCCGGCGACGCGGCCGCCGTTCATCACGAGCACCCGGTCGCTCATCCCGAGCACCTCCGGCAACTCGCTCGAGATCATGATGACCGCGAGCCCTTCGGCGGTGAGCTGGTTCATCAGGCGGTAGATCTCCGTCTTGGCGCCGACATCGACGCCGCGGGTCGGCTCGTCGAGGATCAGGATGCGCGGGTCGGTCGCCAGCCACTTGGCGAGGACGACCTTCTGCTGGTTGCCGCCCGAGAGCTGCGCCACCACCTGGCCGGGGCCGCGGGCCCGGATTGCGAAGCGCGCGATGGCCTCCTCGGCGAGCCGCGTCTCGCGGCCCCGCTCGACCATGACGCGGGGGGCCAGCCGGTCGAGGATCGCCATCGAGATGTTCTCGCGGATCGTCTGGGGGCGCACGAGGCCGTGCTGGGCGCGGTCCTCCGGAACGTAGGCGATGCGATGACCGATCGCCGCGCGCACGCTGCCGACCGTCACCGCCGCGCCGCCGATCAGGATCTCGCCGGAGGTCGCCGGCGTGACGCCGAAGATTGTCTGCGCGAGCTCGGTGCGGCCCGAGCCGACGAGACCGGCGATCCCGAGGATCTCGCCCGCCCGCACCCGGAAGGACACGTCCCGCACCTTGCCCGCCCCGAGCCCCCGCACTTCGAGCACCGTCTCGCCGACCGGGCCCGCCTCGCGCGGGAAGAGCCGGTCGATGTCGCGCCCGACCATCATCGAGACCAAGCCCGCTTCCGTCACCGCGCCGGTGGGGCGCGTGGCGATGGTCCGGCCGTCGCGCAGCACGGTGATGCGGTCGGAGATCTCGAAGATCTCGTCCATGCGGTGGCTGACATAGACGATGCCGACGCCCTCTGCCCGTAAGGAGCGCACGACGTCGAGAAGGCGCCGGACGTCGGCCTCCGCCAGCGCCGCCGTCGGCTCGTCCATGATGAGGACGCGGGCATCGCGCGACAGGGCACGGGCGATCTCGACGCGCTGCCGGTTGGCGACCGAGAGGCGGGAGACCGGCTCGTCGACGTCGAGATCGGGACAGTCGAGCCGGTCGAGGATCGCGCGGGCGCGCTCGCGCATCCTCGGCCAGTCGAGAAGGCCGCTCCTGCGCCGCGGGGCGTGGCCGAGGAAGATGTTCTCGGCGACCGTCATCGCGGGAAAGAGCAGGAGTTCCTGATGGACCACCGCGATGCCCGCCGCCTGGGCGGCGGCTGGCCCGGACAGGCGGGTCGGCGCACCGTCGATCTCGACCGTCCCATGGTCGGGTCGATGTGCACCCGACATCAGGCGGATCATGGTCGACTTGCCGGCGCCGTTCTCGCCCATCAGGGCGTGGACCTCGCCGGGGCGCAGGTCGAAGTCGACCCCCCTCAGGACGTGGATCGGCCCGAAGGACTTCTCGATGCCCCGCAGCGCCACGACGGGCGCATCTTCGGCCATCGGCGGCACCTGCGCCGGTGCTGCGCCCGCCGCGAGGCGCGCGACTCCGTTCCCGGCCCCGGCGGGGGGCCCGGTCCTGACCTCAAGACTCATCGGTATCCTCCCCGCGTCGCGACGCCTCGCGCGGAACCGCGTGGCGCCACTGCGCTCAGGTCATTGTTCTATCGTCATCTTTCGCGGCCGACCGGCCGCGGCGGTCCGTCGTCGAGCCCGTAGAAGCGCACCGCGTTGCCGCCGAAGATCTTGGCCATCGCCTCCGGGCCGAAGCGGGTGCCGAGCAGCGCCCGGGCGGCGTGGGCGACCTCGCCGTAGGTCGCAGCCAGCGTCGCCACCGGCCAATCCGAGCCGAACAGCAGACGATCCTCGCCGAAGCACGCCGCGACGTGGTCGACGTAAGGAACGAGATCCGGCAGCGACCACTCCGCCCGCGCCTCGGTGACGAGGCCCGACACCTTGCAGGACACCTCCGGGAACGCCGCCAGGGCCGCGATGTCGGCGCGCCAGGGATCGAGGTCGCCCGCCGCGACCGGGGGCTTGGCCAGGTGGTCGACCACGGCCCGCAAGGCGGGAACCCGGACCAGCGCCTCGGCGACATGCGGCAGGTGGCGCGGAAAGGCGAGGATGTCGAAGGCGAGGCCGCTCTCCGCCACGCGCCGCAGATTGTCGAGCACGCGCGGGCGCAGGATGAAGCGGTCGTCGTCGAGTTCCTGCAGCATCGGGCGCAGGCCCACGAAGAACGGGTTCTTCCGGTAATGCGCCAGGCGCTCCGGGAAGGCGTCGGAGTCCATGTCGAGCCAGCCGACGACCCCGGCGACGAACCCGGTCCGGGCGGCGATCTCAAGCAGGAAGTCGGTCTCGGCCTCGGTCTCGGCCGCCTGGACCAGGATGGTGCGGGCGATGCCGGCCCGGCGCAGCAGGGGCGCGAGGTCGTCCGGCATGAAGTCGCGCAGGAGGGGAGCGACGTGCTCGCCCATCCAGCCGTAATCGCTGCGTGCCACGCGCCAGAAATGCTGGTGGCTGTCGATGGCCTCGCTCACGGGTAGATCACTCCCTTGCGCAGGAGGAAGTTGGCGTAGAGCCGCCGCTCGCCGCTGCGGATCACCGCGTAGGCGTCGCGGGTGCGGCCGTAGAAATCCACCGGAGGCATCTCGGTGATGGTGATCGCCCGGCCCTCGGCGCGGTCGGCGCTGGCCTGGTAGCCGTCGTAGAGCGGCCGGGTCTCGGGCGGGGCCTGCATCACCGCCATCGGGCTCGCGACGAAGTCGTCGAGGGGCAGGAGCGACAGGATCGCGTCGAGCAGCGCCGACGCCGTCGTGCCCGGCATGTCGACGAGGCGTCGGGCGTTGCTCGCCGAGGGGAAGTTGGCATCGGCGACGACGATCTCGTCGCCGTGGCCCATGTCGTCCAGGATGGCAAGGAGTTGCCCGTTGAGCAGCGGGTCGATGGTCTTCAGCATGGCGTCCCCTCTTGCCGGTCTTATGGATGACAACGTCAAATGTCGTAGATTTCGCTAGATATATTGACAAATTATCATGTTATGTCAAGCAAAAATCGATCTTTTTCAAGTTGTATCAAATATTTCTTCAGGGATGACGGGCGCTCGTCGTCATGCCGGGCTCCGCTTGTTCGGCCCCGGGACGACCCGGTGGCTGTCCGGTCCGCCGGAGCAGGTCGGACGGCTCTCTTACGCTTTCCGATTGATCGCTCCGCGATGCGGAAAGCGGCTTCGCTCAGGCGCCGCGCAGCTTGGTAATACGAGGTCCGGACGTGATCGTCCGGACCTCGTATTACACGGCCGGAATCAATCCCTTCTGCTCCAGGCTCCGCCACAGCGCGTCGGGGATCGGCTGCTCGAACCACGCCACGTTCTGCTGCAGCTGGGAGGCGGTCTTGGCGCCGATGACGACGTTGGCGGTCGCCGGATGGCGGTAGGGGAACTGGATCGCGGCGGCCTGAAGAGGCACCTCGAACGCGCCGCATTCCGCCTCCAGCGCCTCGGCCTTGGCCAGGATCTCGGCCGGGGCGTCGACGTAGTTGTACTTCTTGCGGCCCGAGGCCGAGGCGAGGATGCCGGAATTGAACACGCCGCCCATGACCAGGGCGACGTCCCGGGCGAGCGCCTTGGGAAGAAGCGCGTCCGCCGCCGAGCCGTCGAGCAGGGTGTAGCGGCCGGCCAGGAGGCAGACATCGAGGTCGGCCTCCTCCATCGCCTCGAGGATCGTTTCGTTCTCGTTCACGCCGAGGCCGAAGCCGGCGATCAGCCCGGCCGCCCGCAACTCCTCGAGCGCCTGGAAGCCGCCGCCCCTGGTGAGCGCTCCCCAATGATGGTCGTGCGCCTCCCCGTGGGTGACGCGGCCGATGTCGTGGACGAACAGGATGTCGAGCTTCGACAAGCCGGTGCGCTGGCGCGAATCGTCGTAGGAGCGCAGGATCGCGTCATAGGAATAGTCGAAGACTTCCCGGAACGAGAGGCCGTTGTGCCAGCCGGAATCGAACGCGTTGCGCGCCGCCTCCGGCGGCAGCGGCCGGCCGGGCCGGTCGAAGCTCATCAGGCGCCCGACCTTGGTCGAGACGACGAAGCCCCCGGGATCCTCCTCGCGCAGGCGCTCGCCGACGAGGTGCTCCGCGCGCCCGAGCCCGTACATCGGCGCGGTGTCGAAGTGGCGGATGCCCGCCGCGAAGGCCGCGTCGATCGTAGCGCGGGCATCCGCCAGCGCCACCGGCGCGTAGAGGCCGCCGAGCGGCGCGGTGCCGAGGCCGAGCGCCGTCAGTTCGAGGCCGGCCCGCTTGAGCGGGCGCTTGTCCGAAACCTTCATCGATCCGTCTCTCACTGGTATAGGCAGGCCTTACAGGCGGGCGCGGGTCTTGCGGCGGGTCCAGACCACCAGGGCGACGCCGGAGATCAGGAGTGCGGCGCGCACGATCTGGCGCTGCGAATCGGTCCAGCCGAGGAGGGCCGCTCCCGACAGGAGCACCGCGAGTAGGAGGACGCCGACCAGGGTGCCGACCATGTTCGGCTTCCCCATCTTCAGCGCCATGCCGCCGAGCAGCACCGCCGTCAGCCCGTCGATGAAGTAGGACGTGCCGATATAGGGCTGGCCCGAGGACAGGTTGGCGGCGAGCAGCGCGCCGGCTGCCGCCGACAGGGTGCCCGAGAGGACGTAGAGCAGGAACAGGATGCGCCCGGCGCGCACCCCCGCCTCGACCACGGCGCGGCGGTTCTGCTCCATGGCGTAGATGTAGTGGCCGAAGGTGGTCCGGTCCTGCAGGAACCAGGCGGCGGCGTAGAGCGCCGCGACCGCGAGGGCGATGACCGGGACGAGGCCCAGATTGGCGTTGACGACCGGCCCCATGAAGCCGGTGGTCGCCATCGGGATCGAGGTGCCCTTGCCGATCGCCGCCGCGACCGAGCCGGCGAGCCCGCCGGTCGCGATGGTGGTGACGAGGGCCGGTAGCCCTAAACCCGCGACGAGCAGCCCGTTGAGCGCCCCGACGGCCATCCCGGCCGCGAGCGCCGCCAGCACCGCCACCGGCCAACTCACGCCCGCCGAGACGAGGCCGGCGATGATCATGGTCGAGAGGGCGGCGACCGACATGAAGCTGACGTCGATCTCGCCCGCCGCGATGATCCAGGTCAGGCCGAGGAACATCACCGCCGAGATCGAGACGGAGCGCAGGATGTCGGTGAGGTTGCCGGCGCTGGCGAAGCTCGGCCGCAGCCAGGCGAAGCCGACGACGAGGACCGCTAGCAGCAGGAACAGGCCGTAAGCGACGAGGATCCGGCGCAGGTCGAAGGTCTGGGGTGCGGCCGAGCTTCGCCAGCGCCGGCAACCTCACCGACATCCTGCGCTCCGTC
>NZ_JTHF01000186.1 GCF_001043895.1 Methylobacterium indicum | reverse complement strand
CCCCGCGTGCGGGGAGAGGGCCGGGCCTCCGTTCAGGAGGTCCGGCAAGCCCGCAGGGCGAGGGTGAGGGGGTCTCGACGAGTGAGCCTCCTCCGGCAACACCCCCTCACCCTCGCTTCGGCTTTCGCCTCCGCTTGCCATGTTCCCTGAACGGGAACACGGCCCTCTCCCCGCCCGCGGGGAGAGGGGGAAACCCGCGCCATTCGCGTCTCGGGGATGTGCCTGGACGGCTCTGCCCCCCACGGGCGCCGGCTACTTGCCCGACCGGACGTCCTCTTCGAGCACCGCCCGCAGGTCGGCGCCCTTGCCCTTGTAGCGCTCGATGTTGTCCTTGGTGATCAGGGCCTGCGGGGTCGCGACGACCCGCGGGACCGGCTCCTTGGCGAGGATGCGCAGGGCCGCCTCCATGGCGACCTCGCCGGTCAGCACCGGGAAGCTGTCGACGGTGCCGGTGAGCTCGCCGGCGCGAATCGATGCGTGGGCATCGGTGATGCCGTCGGTGCCGAACACCGCGACCTTGCCCAGAAGGCCGGCGTTCTTCACCGCCTCGACGACGCCGAGCGCCATCGTGTCGTTGTTGCAGTAGAAGCCGACGAGGTCCGGGTGCTGCTGCAGCAGGGTGGTGGCGGCGTCGTAGGAGAGCTGGCGGTCCCAGTTGCCCGGCACGCTCGCCACGACCTTGAACTTGCCGCCGTCGGCCGCGATGGTCGCCTTGAAGCCGGCGGTGCGCTGGGTCGCCGCGTAGACGCCGGCCTGGCCCTCGATGACCGCGAGCTTGCCGCCGTCCGGGCGGTTGGCGATGAACCAGCGGGCGACGCGCACGCCGTTGTCGCGCTGCACGTTGCCGACGTAGTGCGGCGCCAGCGGGATCACCGCGTCGTTCACGTTGACGACCGGGATGCCGGCCTGCTTGGCCTCGCCGAGAATCGGCTCGAGGTTGGCGTTGGTCTGCGGCGAGACCAGCAGCACGTTGACGCCCTGCGCGATCATCGTCTCGGCGATCGAGAGCTGGCCGACCTGGTCGCCCTCGTTCTGGGCCGCCTGGTAGGCGACCTTCACGCCGAGCGTCTTGCCCAGCGACTGGTAGCCCTCGCCGAGGAGACGCCAATACTCGTTGGTCAGGGTCTTCGACACCGCCCCGGCGCGGGTGCCGGCCGCGGGCTTGGGCATCGGGCCGAGCTTGGTGCCGAGCTGGCTCCAGTCGATCCGGTCCGTCTCGGTGTCCGGGTTCAGGGGCTTCAGGTCCTGCGCCTGCGCGGCGCTCGAGGCGAGCGCGACGGTGGCGGCGAGCAGCATGAACCCGGACAATAGCAATGACTTCATGGCGTTCCTCCTCGTGTTCTTGATGGACGCGACCGGGGACGGACCGGCCTTAGCGGCCGAGCATCGCCTTGCGGACGAGGTTCTGGCTCGCGACGGCGTCCTGGCGGGCGACGGCCGCGCTCAGCTCGTTGTCGCCCTCGAGCTTGTCGACGACGCCGAGCATCGCCGTGACCGTGGCGATGTTGGCCTCGCACTCGGCCACCGGGTCGAGGCCGGTCAGGTCCGGGAAGGTGTCGAAGTAGATCGGCCCGTGGAAGCCGTCCTTGCGGACCTGCCGCAGGAGCTCGATCGTCTGGACCGGGTGGACCGCGCCGACCATCAGCCCGTCGTCGCGCTTGGCGTAGCCGTCGTTGAGGTGCAGGCCGAGGATGCGGCTGTGCCGGCCGATCAGCGCCGCCACGAAGGCCGGCTGCTCGTCGGCGTAGAGGACATGCGCGAAATCGAGCGTGACGCCGAGATTCGGCAGGTCGATCTCCTTCAGCGCCAGCAGGGTCGTGGCGCAGTCGGGCAGCAGGCTGTAGGAGCGCGGCTCGTTCGGCTTGTACTCGATGCTGATCAGGCACTCGGGATCGTGCAGCGCGACCTCGCGGATGCCGTCGATCTCGTCGGCCCAGAGCTTCGCGTAGTCGGCCTGGAAGGCGTAGTCGAAGCCGTCCTGGCCGAGCCACAGGGTCATCAGGTTGCAGCCCGCCTCGCGGCCCGCATCGATGCCGCGCTTCGTCAGGTCGATCGCCTCGCGCCGCACCGCCGGATCGGGGTTGGTGAAGGCGCCGATCTTGAAGGCGGGGTTCGAGTAGTACCGCATCGCCAGGCCGTTCACGGTCAGGCCGAGGTCGCGGATCGCGTTGCCTGTCGCCCGCGGGTCGGGCCCGAGGTGATCGGGGAAGTTCAGGTCGACGTCGGTGAGGCCGCGGGCCGTCGCGGCGCGGGCCGCCATCTCCAGCGGGCTCGGCTTGCCGTGGCCCTTGGGCCAGAAGGCGTCGGGCTGCGAGGCGAACGAATTCAGGCGCGTCGCGAAGCGCACGGGGGCGGATGTCACCGGCGGGTCTCCTGTGTCTCACCGAAACATCACGGATCAGAGTAAATTTGTAAAGTAGGAAATCGCCGGATCGGGCTCACCCCCAGTCCCGGCTGTCATGGTGCGATGCAGCAAACGAGGGCCCCGGACGGTGATCGGCCGGTGCTTGACACGCCCCACGCTTCACGCATACCTGTGTTGCAGTAAATAAAGCGGGCCGGCGTCGCCGCTCGCGATGGGGTCGGGGAACGCATCATGGATCGACGCACCACTCTCAAGATCCTCGGCGGCCTGGCGGTCGCGGGGCCGCTTCACGCCACCCGCGCCTTCGCGGCCGCGCCCAAGACGATGGCGACGGTGGTGAAGGCCGCCAGCGTCCCCTGGTTCAACATCCTCAACCAGGGCCTCGAGGCCGCCGGCAAGCAGTTCGACATCCAGACGACGATGGTCGGTCCCGCCCAGGTCGACCCTGCCCAGCAGGTCAAGCTCATCGACGACCTGATCGCCAAGAAGGTCGACGTGATCGGCCTCGTGCCCCTCGACGTGAAGGTGACTGCCCAGGCGGTGAAGCGCGCCCGCGACGCCGGCATCATCGTCATCACGCAGGAGGGCGAGAACCAGGACGGCAAGACCTGGGACCTCGAGCTGATCAGCGCCAAGAACTACGGCGAGATGCAGATGAAGGCGCTCGCCCGCGAGATGGGCGAGGAGGGCGACTACGTCGTCTATGTCGGCACGCTGACGACCCCGGGCCACAACGCCTGGGCCGATGCCGCCATCGCCTACCAGAAGGCGCACTACCCCAAGATGCGGATGGTCGCCGACCGCTTCCCCGGCGCCGACCTCATCGACGAATCCTCCCGCGTGACCCAGCAGGTGCTGCAGACCTACCCGGACGTGCGCGGCATCATGTCGATGGGCTCGAACGGCCCGATCGGCGCCGGCAACGTGATCAAGCAGCGCCGCCTGGAGAAGAAGGTCGCCGTCGTCGGCACCATGATCCCCGCCCAGGCGCAGGCCCTGCTGATGAGCGGCGCGATCCGCGAGGGCTTCCTGTGGAACCCCAAGGATGCCGGCTACGGCATGGTCGCCATCGCCCGGATGGTGCTCGACGGCACGCCGATCAAGACCGGCACGGAGATCCCGACGCTGGGGCCGGCCACGGTCGACGAGGCGAACCGGGTGATCCAGGTCGATCGCGTGCTCACGATCAACAAGACGACCGTCGGTGATCTGGTGAAGCAGGGGCTCTGAGCTGCTTCCAAGCACTGACTGCGCACGATCGCAGTGGGATCTGTGCAGGAAAGTTAAGGCGCGGGTTTTTCCCTCTCCCCGCGGGCGGGGAGAGGGCTTCATCGACCTTGTCGTCGATGAAGCGAGCGTAGGCGAAAGCCGGAGCGAGGGTGAGGGGGTCTCGACGAGTGAGACTCCTCCGGAAACACCCCCTCACCCTCGGCTGACGCCTCGCTGCGTTCCCTGAACGGGAACACAGCCCTCTCCCCGCGACGAAGTCGGGCCTGCCCGACTTCGTCCGTCGCTTGCAGATCCCGGGGAAGGCCCGGGATCTGTCGGGGAGAGGGGATTGCCAGCGCCTCTTCATCTCCGACCAGCCCCGCAATCACGGACCCCAACCATGATGTTCCTGGAAATGCGGGGCGTGTCGAAGCGCTTCGGCGGGGTCCAGGCCCTGTCGAACCTCGATTTCGACCTGGCGCGCGGCGAGATCCACTGCCTCGTCGGCGGCAACGGCTCGGGCAAGTCCACGATGATCAAGATCATCTCGGGCGTGCAGGACCCCGATCCCGGTGCCCGCATCACGGTCGAGGGGCGCGAGCACGCCCGGCTCACGCCGGTCGAGAGCAGCGCGCTCGGCGTGCAGGTGATCTACCAGGACCTGTCGCTCTTCCCGAACCTCACGGTCGCCGAGAACATCGCCATCGCGCAGCATCGCGGCCTGACCGGGCTGGTGAAGCGCAAGAGGATGCGCGAGGTCGCCGAGGCGGCGATGCGGCGCATCGGCGTCGCGCTCGATCTCGACGAGCGCGTGTCGCACCTGTCGATCGCCAACCGCCAGCTCGTGGCGATCTGCCGGGCGATCGCCGCGGATGCCAAGCTCGTGATCATGGACGAGCCGACCGCCTCGCTCACCCGCCACGAGGTCGATGCGCTGCTGGCGCTGACCCTCGAACTGAAGCGCCGCGACATCAGCGTGCTGTTCGTCAGCCACCGCTTCGACGAGGTGCTGGAGATCGCCGAGCGGGTCACGGTGATCCGCGACGGCGTGAAGCTCGGCACCTACGACGCCAAGGACATGACCGAGCAGCGCCTCGCCGTGCTGATGTCCGGCCAATCCTTCACCTACGAAACCAGGGACCGCGCGGTCGCGCGCGAGCGTCCGGTGCTGGCCGTCGAGGGCCTGTGCAAGGCGGGCGAGTACCAGGATGTCGGCTTCGCGCTCTATCCCGGCGAGATCCTCGGCCTGACCGGCCTCCTCGGCGCCGGCCGGACCGAGCTGGCGCTCTCGCTCTTCGGCATGAATGCGCCGGATGCCGGCACCATCCGGATCGACGGCGAGGCAGTGACGTTTCGCTCCAACCGCGACGCCATCGCGCGCGGGATCGCCTACGTGCCGGAGGACCGGCTGTCGCTGTCGCTCGTCCTCGAGCAGTCGATCGGCGCCAACGTCACGGTGACGGTGCTCGACACCCTCAAGGACCGCCTCGGCCTCCTGCGGCGGCGCCGCGAGGCCGGCCTGATCCGCGACTGGATCCGCGACCTCGCGATCAAGATCGGCACCCCGGACGATCCGGTGAGGACGCTCTCGGGTGGCAACCAGCAGCGGGTGGTGATCGCCAAGTGGCTCGCCACCAAGCCCCGCGTGCTGATCCTCGACAGCCCGACGGTCGGCGTCGACCTGCACGGCAAGGACGGGATCTACGCGCTCGTGAAGGAGCTCGCGGCGCAGGGGCTCGCCGTCATCATGATCTCCGACGAGATCCCGGAGGTCCTCTACCATTGCGACCGCATCCTGGTGATGCGGGAGGGGCGGCTGACCGGCGAGGTCATGGCGCACCACGTCGCCGAGCCCGACTTGAGGAGGATGGTTCATGCGTAACGCATCGCGCGGCGGGCGCGCGCCGCAGGAACTCTGGCTCGGGCTCGTCGTCCTCGGCATGGTGGTGGTGCTGACCGCGCTCAGGCCGAACTTCCTGAGCGTCCAGAACATCCTGGAGATGATGAACGCGACGGCGTTCAACGGCATCCTGGTCTCGGGGCTCCTGATCGTCCTGATCGCCGGCGGCATCGACATCTCGTTCGCGGCCGTCGCCTCGGTGGCGCAATACGCGGCGCTCACCGTCGCCAACGCGACCGGGGCCGGCTGGGGCGAGATCGTCGCCATCGCGGGGGGCATCGGGCTCGGCCTCGGCCTCCTCAACGGCGTCCTGGTGAGCACGCTCGGCATCGCCAGCATCATCGTCACCATCGCCACGCAGAGCGTGATCTACGGCATCCTGCTCACCGTGACCCGGGGCCAGGACATCTTCACCCTGCCGGCCTGGTTCGGGGACGGGGTCGACCTCTTCGTCACCACCGACGCCAAGGGCAACGTCTACGCGATCAGCCTGCAGATCTGGGCGCTGGTCCTCGCCTTCGCGAGCGCCTGGTTCCTGCTCAACCGGACCCATTTCGGCCGGCAGGTCTTCGCGCTCGGCGGCAACCCGGAGGCGGCCCGGCGCGTCGGCTTCGGCACCACCCGCCTCAACCTCCTGGTCTACGGCTATATGGGCCTCGTCGCCGGCCTCGCCTCCCTGGTCCAGGCCCAGTACACCCAGTCGGTGTCGCCGACCGCGCTCGTCGGGCGCGAGCTTGAGGTCGTGGCCGCCGCCGTGCTCGGCGGGGCGAGCCTCGACGGCGGCCACGGCTCGGTCCTGGGCGCGATCCTCGGCCTCGCCCTCGTCGTTATCATGAAGAACGGCCTCGCGCTGCTGGGCGTGTCGTCCTACTGGACCGACTTCTTCACGGGCCTCGTCATCGTCGCCGCCGTCGCCGGCATGGCGGCCCGCGCCCGCCGCCGCTGGCACGATTCCCCGGGGCTCGCCTGATGCCGGACATCCTCCTGCGGACCGTCGGCCGCACCAACCTGCGGCTCCTCGCCCTCCTCGCCGTGCTGTGCCTCGCCGTCGCGCCGCTCGTCGGCGACCGGCTCTTCGCCCCGGCGGGCCTGCGCTCGATGGCCTACCAGCTGCCCGAGCTCGGCCTCCTGTCCCTCGCCATGATGGTGACGCTCCTCTCCGGCGGCCTCGACCTGTCGATCATCGCGACCGCGAACCTCGCCGCGCTCGCGGCGGCCGCGGTGCTGAAGGCCGCCCCCGACGGTGCGGGCGGCGCCCTCCTGCTCGCCTACGAGGCGGGGGCGCTCGTCGCCGGGCTCGCGGCGGCGGCCCTGGTCGGTCTCCTCAACGGCACCCTGATCGGCTACCTGCGCGTCTCGCCAATCCTGGCGACCCTCGGGACCATGACGCTGGTCAAGGGCCTGGCGATCGGGCTCACCCGCGGCAGCGTCGTCTCCGACTTCCCGCCCGCGATCCTGTTTCTCGGCAGCGGCTCGGTGATCGGCGTCCCGACGCCGCTCCTGCTGTTCGGCCTCGTCGCGCTCGCCCTCGGCATCCTGCTCACCCGCACCCCGTTCGGCGTCGTGCTGACCCTGATGGGCTCGAACCAGCAAGCGGTGCGCTTCTCCGGCATCGACACGCGGGCGGCGCTGCTGCGCATCTACGTCCTGACCTCGCTCGTCGCGGCGATCGCCGGGTTCGTCATGATGGCGCGCTTCAACTCCGCCAACGCGGCCTACGGCGAGAGCTACCTCCTGGTCACGATCCTCGCCTGTGTGCTCGGCGGCATCTCGCCGACCGGCGGTTTCGGCCGGGTCGGCGGGCTGGTCCTGGCACTGGTCGTGCTTCAGCTGATCTCGACGGCCTGCGTCCTCCTCGATTTCAGCCAGTTCCTGACGCTGGCGGTCTGGGGCGGGATCCTGCTGTCGGTCAGCCTGATCGCTGCGGTGCGCGACCAGCTCCGTCCGCTGCTGGCCGGCCTGCGCGCGCCGGTGCTGCGCCCCGCGCCGCCGCAGGTCTGACGCGGCGCGATCCCGCACCGTTCGAGAGGACAAAGATGCTGAAGGGACTGGACCGGGCCTTGTCGGCCGAGATGCTCGGCATGCTGATGGCGATGGGGCACGGCGACGATCTCCTGATCTGCGACGTCAACCATCCCGCCGCCAGCATCGCCCGCCACACCGTCCACGGCCGCGTCATCGACATGGCCGGCTGCGACCTGCCGCGGGCCGCGGAGGCGATCCTGTCGGTGATGCCCCTCGACACCTTCGTGCCCGCGCCCGTGAAGCGCATGAAGGTCGTGGGCGATCCCGACCGGCTGGTGCCCGCCCACGAGCGGATGCAGGCCGTCCTCGACCGCGCCGAGGGCCGCCCGGTCCTCGTCGAGGCGCTGGAGCGGTTCGACTTCTACGCCGCCGCCCGCCAGGCCTTCGCGGTGGTGCGCACCTCCGATCCCGGCCCGTATGGCTGCTTCATCCTGCGCAAAGGTGTCGTCTGAGGATCCGGGGATCGGGTCGGCGAACGCTGACGATCCAGGATCTAACAGGCTAGAATGGCGCATCCGGCAAGGAGACGGACCCGATGAACGAGGTGATGGATCCGAAGTCGGTCGGGCCGCGGATCCGCATGATGCGGCCGAACCTGACGCCGCTCGAGGCGAAGGTCGTCGACAGCGTGTTCGGCCGGCGCGATTTCAGCACCGAGACCGCCCTCAAGGACGTGGCCGAGACCGCCGGGGTCTCCGAGGCGATGGTGGTCAAGATCGCCAAGAAGCTCGGCTTCTCCGGCTACCGCGACTTCCGCCAGAACGTCGCCGACTACGTCCGCGTCTCCGACGTCGAGATGCACGACGAGCTCTCGCCCGACGATTCCGGTGCCGAGATCGTCAGCAAGGTGTTTCGGGCCTCGATCCAGGCGCTGGAGGAGACGCTCGCCATCGCCGACGTCGCCGCCTTCGAGCGCGCGGCCGACTTCATCGCCGATGCCCGCCAGCGCGACCTCTACGGCGTCGGCGGCTCGGCCCAGATCGCGCGCGACGTCGCCCACAAGTTCCTGCGCATCGGCATCCACGCCTCGGTCTACGACGACGCCCACATGATGGCGATGTCGGCCGCGCTGCTGGGCACCCGCGACGTGGCGATCGGCTTCTCGCATTCGGGGGCCACCCTGGTGACGCTGGAGGCGCTCCAGATCGCCCGGCGGCGCGGCGCCCGCACCATCGCGATCACCAACTACTCGCACTCGCCGCTGGCCGAGGCCGCCGACGTCGTCCTGTGCTCGACCGCCCGCGGCTCGCCGCTTCTCGGCGAGAACGCCGCGGCGCGCATCGCCCAGCTCAACATCCTCGACGCCATCTTCGTCCTGGTGGCACAGCGCGACGTGAAATCGGCGGAAGCGGCTCTCGTCCGCACCAAGGAGGCGGTGCGGGACAAGCGCCGCGGGTGAGCGGTGCCGTCGTGGCTCGTTCGTAGGCGACAACCGACCTGCGGAAGGTCCGCGGCAGGCTCGGGCCCGGACCGACCGCTGAACCTGCCGGATCGTCCGGCAGGACGATCCGGCTCCCGCCAATCTCTGGGACGAGGCGAAGCTCCGAGCGGTTCAACTGCCGCTCAGGGGCCACGTCTTGCCGACGAAGCGCGCCGATCCGCCAGCGCATCCGTCGCCGCCCGCATCCGCGCGCTCATCTCGGGGCCGCCATGCCCCTCCCCCTCGACGATATGAAGCCGGCTCCCCGGCCAGAGCCGGTGCAGCCGCCACGCCGTGACCGCCGGCCCGCTGATGTCGCGGCGGCCGTGGATCAGGATGCCGGGGATCGTCCGCAGGCGGTCCATCCGCGCCAGGATCGCGTCCGGGCCGCGCAGGAAGCCGTCATTCGCCCAGTAATGGGTCACCAGCGTCGCGAATACCGCATCCCGGTCCGGGTCGTCGGGCCGTCCGGGCGACGGTCCGTCGAGGGAGATGTGGACTGCCTCCCAGGCCATCCAGTCGCGGGCGGCGCGGCGGCGATCGTCCGCGTCGTCGCCCGCGAGGCGCCGCGCATAGGCCTCGACGATGCGCTCGTCCCCGCGCCGGCCTGAGGCCGCCGCGAAGGCCTGCCAAGCTTCGGGGAAGACGCGGCCGACGTCCTCGGTGATCCAGGCCACCTCCTCCCGGCTGGTGGTGGTGACGGCGGCCAGCACGAGCGCCGTCACCCGCTCGGGATGGCGTTGCGCGTAGGCCAGCGCCAGGGTGGTGCCCCACGAGACGCCCGAGACCAGCCAGCGCTCGATGCCGAGATGCGCCCTCACCGCCTCGATATCGGCGATGAGCGCGCTCGTGGTGTTGGTGGGGAGGCCGGCGAGGTCCGCGGTCGCGAGCGGCCGGCTGCGGCCGCAGCCGCGCTGGTCGATCCCGACGAGGCGGTAGCGCGTGCCGTCGAAGTGCCGGCGGTAGCCGCCGCGCCCGAGGCCGCTGCCAGGCCCGCCGTGCAGAAAGAGCGCCGGGAGGCCGTCCGGCCGGCCCGACATCTCCCAGTAGATCCGGGCGCCGTCCGCGGCGGGAAGGAGGCCGTGGTCGAGGAGGTCGGACATGCGACGATCCCCCGCCCTCAGCCCGGCTGACAGGTCTCGCAGAAGAATGTCGAGCGTCCCGACTGCACCAGCCGCCGTACCACCCCGCGGCATCCCTTCGCCGTGCAGGCCAGCCCCTCCCGGTCGTAGACCCGGAAGGCGTGCTGGAAGGCGCCCGCGCTGCCGTCGGTGTGGACGTAGTCGCGCAAGGTGGAGCCGCCCGCCGCCACCGCCTCGGTCAGCACGTCGCGGATCACGACCGCGAGGCGCTTGGCCTTCGCGGTCGGGCGGCCGGCGGCGTCCGCCAGCGACCCGGCGGGCGCCTCCGGGTGGAGCTTGGCCCGGTGCAGGGCCTCGCAGACGTAGATGTTGCCTAAGCCCGCGATCAGCCGCTGGTCGAGGAGCGCGGCCTTGAGCGGCGTGCGTTTGCCCCAAAAGAGCCGCGCGATCGTCTCGCCCGAGAGTGCGTTGCCGAGCGGCTCGATGCCCATGCCGGCGAAGTGGCGGCAGGTGGCGAGATCGGCGGACGCCACCAGGTCCATGAAGCCGAAGCGGCGGGCGTCGTTGTAGACGACCCGGGCGCCGTTCGAGAGACGGAAATCGACGTGGTCGTGCTTCGACTGCCCTTGCGCGCCCTCCAGGTAGAAATCGCCGGGCGAGACGGACCGCCCGTCGGGCAAGTGCACGTCGAACCGCCCGCTCATGCCGAGATGCATGATCAGCGCCTCGCCGGAGGAGAGCTCGGCGACGAGGTACTTGGCGCGCCGCGACAGGGCCGTGACCGTCTGCCCCTTCACCCGGGCGGCGAAACGGGCCGGGAAGGGAAATCGGAGGTTGGGCCGGTTCAGTACCACGTCGGTGAAGCGGGCACCGACCATCGCCGGCTCCAGGCCGCGGCGCACGGTCTCGACTTCGGGCAGTTCGGGCATCGCTCGTCCGTGGAGAAAAGGGGTGGGCGCGACGAAGCGCACCCGGCGAACATGCAGGCCCAGATGGTGCTTTCCCCGCGGCTTCGCTATGCAGGCCGCCACGACAGGGGACCTGAAGGCATGGCCGGCGACGAGACCAGCACCGATTTCGGCTTCGAGCGCGTCAGGCTCGCGGAGAAGCAGGACCGCGTCAACGAGGTCTTCCGCTCGGTGGCCAAGCGCTACGACCTGATGAACGACCTGATGTCGGGCGGCCTGCACCGGGCCTGGAAGAGCGCCTTCGTGTCGAGCTTGCGGCCCTCGCGCACCCGGCCGTTCCGGCTGCTGGATGTGGCCGGCGGCACCGGCGACATCGCGTTCCGCACGCTGGAGGCCGGCGGGCCCGACACCAAGGTGACGGTGCTCGACATCAACGAGGCGATGCTCGGGGTCGGCCGCGAGCGGGCCGGCCACCGGTACGGCTCGCGCATCGATTTCGTGGCCGGCAACGCCGAGTCGCTGCCGCTGCCCGAAAACACCTTCGACGCCTACACCATCGCCTTCGGCATCCGGAACGTGCCGCGGATCGAGCTGGCCCTGGCGGAGGCCCACCGGGTGCTCAAGGTCGGCGGGCGCTTCCTGTGCCTCGAATTCTCCCATGTCGACGTGCCGGGCCTCGACAAGATCTACGAGGCCTATTCGTTCAAGGTCATCCCGCGCATCGGCGCGATGGTGGCCGGCGACAAGGAATCCTACCAGTACCTCGTCGAGTCGATCCGCCGCTTCCCCACGCCCGGCACCTTCTCGCGGATGATCGAGGAGGCGGGCTTCGGCCACGTCACCCACCGGCCGCTCTCGGGGGGCATCTGCGCCATCCATTCCGGCTGGAAGCTCGCGTGAGGCATCAATCGTGCTGAGCGTCGTCGCCCATCTCGCGCGGGGCATCCATGTCGGCTGGGTGATGGCCCGCGAGGGCGGTCTCTCCTTCGTCGACGAAGCCGCCCTGCCGCCGCATCTGCGCCTCGTCCTGCGGCTCGGCCGCAAGCTGGAGCGCCCGGGCCTCGGCGCCGGCCGCCTGCCCGCGGCGCTGACCCGCCTCGGGCCGTCCTACGTCAAGTTCGGCCAGTTCCTGGCGACGCGCCCCGACATCGTCGGCATGGCGGCTGCCCGCGACCTGGAGCGCCTGCAGGACCGGGTGCCGCCCTTCCCGCAGGAGATCGCGGTCGGCATCCTTGAATCGACCCTCGGCAAGCCGGTCTCGGAGCTGTTCACGGCGTTCAGCGCGCCGATCGCCGCCGCCTCGATCGCGCAGGTCCACAAGGCGCACCTGCGCGAGGCCGACGGCACCGAGCGGGTCGTCGCGGTCAAGATCATGCGGCCGGGCGTGCGCGAGCGCTTCGCCCGCGACATCCAGGCGATGCGGTTCATGGCCCGGGTGGTCGAGGCCCTGCGCCCCGAGGCCGAGCGCCTGCGCCCGCGCGAGGTGGTGGAGACGCTGGCCCGCTCCGTCGCCATGGAGATGGACCTGCGGCTCGAAGCCGCCGCCCTCTCGGAACTGGCCGAGAACATCAAGGACGATCCCGAATTCCGGGTGCCGCAGCCGGTCTGGGAGCTGACCGGTCGCGACGTGCTGGCGAGCGAGTGGATCGACGGCATCCGCCTCAACGACCGCGCGGCGATCGTCGAAGCCGGCCACGACGTGGCGGCCCTCGGCCGGACGGTGATCCAGTCCTTCCTGCGCCACGCGATCCGGGACGGCTTCTTCCATGCCGACATGCATCCCGGCAACCTGTTCGTCGATCCGGCCGGGCGGCTGGTCGCGGTCGATTTCGGCATCATGGGCCGGCTCGGGCTCAAGGAGCGCCGGTTCCTGGCGGAGATCCTGCTCGGCTTCATCCTGCGCGACTACCGCCGGGTGGCGGAGGTGCATTTCGAGGCCGGCTACGTCCCCTCGCACCACTCCGTCGACGATTTCGCGCAGGCGATCCGGGCGATCGGCGAGCCGATCCACCAGCGCCGGGCCGACGAGATCTCGATGGCCAAGGTCCTGACACTGCTCTTCGACGTCACGGCGCTCTTCGACATGAGCACCCGCACCGAACTGGTGATGCTCCAGAAGACCATGGTGGTGGTCGAGGGCGTCGCCCGCTCCCTCGATCCGCGCCTCGACATGTGGACCACCGCCGAGCCGGTGGTGCGCGCCTGGCTCACCCGCAACCTCGGCCCGATCGGCCGCGCCGACCAGGCCCGCCGCGCGGTGCTGACGCTCGCCGACGTGGTCGCCGACGTGCCGGACCTCGCCCAGCGGGTGAAGCGGGTGCTGGTGCGCCTCGACGAGGAGGGCCTGCGCGAGGTGACCCGCGTGGAGCGCCGCATCCGCATCGAGACCAAGCGGATGGTGTGGTCGACCCTGGCGCTCTGGGCGATCGCCGGGTCGCTCTTGGCGATCGCGTTGCGGTGAGGGGCGATCCGCAGGGGAGGTTTGAAGCAAGCCCCTGCTGTCTCGCTCCGCGACGTCATCCCGGGGCTCGTCGTAGACGAGAGCCCGGGATCCATAACCGCTGACGTAGGAGAATGCGGCGGCGGTGATCCGCTTCATCTTGGACCGTCGGCGGTTATGGATCCCGGGTTCCGCTGCGCGGCCCCGGGATGACTCGGCGGGGAGCAGCACGGGCGCATCATGCGGACGACCATCGCGCGTGACCTCATCGCCGCTTGCGCACCGCCCTCGCACCCCCTCTGATGGGCCCCACGGCGCCACGATCCGCTCGCTGAGAGGCGGACGCGCCCGGGAGAACGCCCATGCTCAACCCCCTCCGCGCCACGTTGCTCGCCGCGGCTGCCCTCTGTGCGCTCACCGTCCCCACCCGCGCCGCCGAGCCACGCCTCTCCGACGGCAAGGTTAAGCTCGCGGTGCTCAACGACATGTCGAGCGTCTACGCCGATTCCACCGGCCGCGGCTCGGTGATCGCCGCCGAGATGGCGGTGAAGGACTTTGGCGGCAGCCTCGACGGCAAGCCGATCGAGGTCGTCTTCGCCGATCACCAGAACAAGCCGGATGTCGGCTCCAACATCGCCCGGGCCTGGTACGACCGCGACGGGGTCGACGTGATCCTCGACGTGCCGACCTCCTCGGTGGCGCTCGCCGTCCAGCAGGTCGCCAAGGAGAAGGGCAAGCTGCTGATCGTCTCGGGCGGCGGCACCTCGGACCTCACCGGCCCGCAATGCTCGCCCACCGGCATCCAGTGGACCTACGACACCTACGCGCTCTCCCACGTCTCCGGGAATGCCGCGGTGAAGAAGGGCCTCGACACCTGGGCCTTCGTCACCGCCGACTACGCCTTCGGCCACGCGCTGGAGCGCGACGCCATCGCGGAGGTGAAGCGGTCCGGCGGCAAGGTGGTCTCGACGGTGCGCGCGCCCTTCGCCACCGCCGATTTCTCGTCGTTCCTGCTCCAGGCGCAGGCCTCGGGCGCGAAGGTCGTCGCCTTCGCCAATGCCGGCGGCGACACCGTCAACGCGATCAAGCAGGCGCATGAATTCGGCCTCGTCCAGGGCGGCCAGACCCTGCTGGCGCTCCTCATCAACATCGACGACGTCCACAGCCTCGGCATCGAGGTGGCGCAGAACCTGCTCCTCACCACCGCCTTCTACTGGGACCGCACGCCGGAGACCCGCGCCTTCGCGACCCGCTTCAAGGAAAAAGCCGGGCTGATGCCGACGATGCACCAGGCCGGCGTCTATTCCTCGGTGCTGCACTACCTGAAGGCGGTCCAGGCCGTGGGCACCGACGACGCCAAGACCGTGATCGCCAAGATGCGCGAGATGCCGGTCAACGACATGTTCGCGACGAACGGCAAGATCCGCGAGGACGGCCGCATGGTCCACGACATGTACCTGATGCAGGTGAAGACCCCGAAGGAATCGACCGGGGAATGGGACCTCTACAAGCTCGTCGCCACGGTGCCGGGCGACGAGGCCTTCCGGCCGCTCGCCGAGGGCGGCTGCCCGCTGGTGAAGGCGGCGGCGAAGTAGGCTCCTCGGTCTCGGCGGGCGGGGCGGGACCCGCCCGTCGCGGCTCCGCTCGTCCGGGATCGCGCACCGGCCGGCGACCGCCCCGTCGCAGGCCGGGATCTTGTCCGACCCCATGTCCCGACCCGGGCCGTAGGGCCGTCCGGGCTCCGCCCCGGTCCGTCCTGCCCGCAATCCAGGCATGGCGGCGTCGGCGCGCCTATCGACAAGACTCCCGCCATGCGGCCTAAGGGCTTAAGAACCGCCAAGCTAACACGGAGAGGGCCCGTCATGGTATCACGCAGGGACATCGCATCGCTTCTCGGCGCCGGCACGCTGGCGGCGACCGCCCTCTCCCCGATCGGTACTGCCCAGGCCCAGACGGGGCCCGCGGCCGAGAACACGTTCCAGCGCATCCGGCGGACCAAGAAGCTGCGCATCGCCGGCATCGTCGGGACCGAGCCGTACTACAAGAAGGACATCGCGTCCGGCGAGTGGTCCGGTTTCTGCGTGAGCATGGCGCAGGACCTCGCCAAGTCGATGGATGCCGAGCTCGAGATCGCCGAGACCACCTGGGGCAACGCGGTGCTCGACCTCCAGGCGAACAAGATCGACATCATGTTCGGCCTGTCGCCGACGCCCTCGCGCGCCCTCACGGTCGAGTTCACCCGGCCGATCATGCTGAACACCTTCACCATCATCGCCAAGCCGGGCTTCGAGCCCAAGACCTGGGCCGACCTCAACAAGCCCGAGGTCCGGGTCGCCGTCGACATCGGCTCGACCCACGACCTGTTCGCCCGGCGCATCATTCCCAACGCCACGCTGCTCGCGCTGAAGACCCCGGACGACGCCATGCTGTCCGTGCAGTCCAACCGCGCCGACTGCGTCATCCAGGTCGCGATGCTGTCGCTGGTGACGGTGAAGAAGAACCCCAAGGTCGGCAAGATCATCGTGCCGACGCCGGCGAGCGCGCAGCCGACCTGCGCCGGCGTGCGGGCCGATCCGGATCCCCGGTTCCGGACCTTCGTCGACAACTGGCTCGAGTACAATCGCGGCCTCGGCGCGATGAAGGGCTGGATCACCTCCAGCCTGGAGCTGGTCGGGGTCAAGGCCGGCGACATCCCGGCCGAGATCACGTTCTGACCCGGTTTTCCGGAAGACGACGTCCGGAAACTGGATCATAAGCCCGCGCGGTGGAGCCGCAGGCTCCCCGCCCTCGAGCGATGCGGAACCCGTATGACGCGGGCGCCCGTCGCCGCGGCCCGGGACGCTCCGCCCGGACCGCGCCTTCGACCCATCGTCCCCGTCTCGCTCCATGCCCCCTGACCACGCCCCACCGTTGGGCATCATCATGCTCGACACCCGGTTCGAGCGCCCCCCCGGCGATGTCGGGCACGCGGCGAGCTGGCCCTTCCCGGTCCTGTTCGAGGTCGTGCGCGGCGCCACCGCGCGGCGGGTCGTCGGAGGGCAGGACGCCGACCTGGCGGATGCCTTCGTGGCGGCGGGAGAGGCGCTGCGGGCCCGCGGCGCCGTCGGCGTCATCACGTCGTGCGGGTTCCTCGCGGCGCGGCAGCGCGCGCTCGCCGCCCGGATGTCGCTGCCGCTCGCGACGTCGAGCCTGATGCAGCTTCCGCTGATCGATCGCTGCCTGCCCGGCGGCAAGCGGGCCGGGGTCGTGACCTACGACGCGGACGCGCTCACGCCGGCCCATTTCGTCGAGGTGGGGGCCGATCCCGCCACGCCGGTCGTCGGCCTGCCGGCGAACGGGGCGCTGCGCGGCCTGATCGAGCGGGAGGCGGCCTACGACGCGGCCGCCCTCGCCCGCGACGTCCTGGAGGCCGCGGGCGCCCTGATCGCGCGGGGCGACATCGGCGCCGTCGTGATGGAATGCACCAACCTTCCGCCGTTCTCGCGCGCCGTCGCCGACGCGTTCGGCGTTCCCGTCTTCGACGTCGTCACCCTGGGCCGCTGGTTTCACTCGGGCCTCACGCAGACAAGATACCAGTAGAGCGGACCGGAGCAGACGATGAATTACGAGTGGGACTTTTCGTTCCTGCTGCAATACAAGGGGCTGATCGCGATCGGCGCCCTGTACACGATCGGGTTCACCATCGTCACGGCGATCGCCGGCTTCGTCGTCGGCGGCCTGATCGCCGTCGCGCGCCTGGCCAACGCCAGGGTGGTGACCATCCCGCTCCTGGCCTTCATCGAGATCTTCCGATGCACGCCCGTGCTCGTGCAGCTGGTCTGGATCTACTACGCCCTTCCGATCGTGATCGGCGTCGAGCTCAAGCCCGCGACGGCGGCGTTCATCGCCCTGACGCTCTACGGCGCGTCGTTCTTCGCCGAGATCATCCGCGGCGGCATCGCCTCGATCGACACCGGCCAGTGGGATGCCGGGCGGGCCCTCGGCATGCGCCGGGCGGCGCTGATGCGGCGCGTCGTCCTGCCCCAGGCGCTCAAGCGGATGATCCCGCCCCTCGTCAACCAGGTCGTCCTCCAGCTGAAGAACACCTCGCTCCTGTCCGTGCTCGCCGTTCCCGATCTGCTCTATCAGGGGCAGCTCATCACCTCGGCGACGTACAAGCCCCTCGAAGTCTACACGATGATCGCGATCATCTACTTCATCATCCTGTTCCCGCTCACGACCCTCGCCCACGGCCTCGAGCGCAGGCTCGCCCGGTGAGCACGAGGAGGGACCCCATGACGACGCAAGCGGTGCGGGCCATGCCGGAGACGACGATGATCGCGGTCGAGCACGTCAGGAAGGCGTTCGGCCCCGTGCCGGTGCTCAAGGACATCTCCCTGAGCGTGCCGAAGGGCGGGGTGCTCTCGCTCATCGGACCGAGCGGCTCGGGCAAGTCGACCCTGCTGCGCTGCCTGAACCTCCTCACCATCCCGTGCGAGGGCACGATCCGCATCGGGTCGCACGCGATGCGCTTCGGCCGCGATCACAGGATGCCGCGGGACCGGGACCTCGCCGCCTTCCGCTCCACGGTCGGCATGGTGTTTCAGAACTTCAACCTGTTTCCCCACATGTCGGTCGTCCGGAACGTCATGGAGGGGCCGGTCACGGTGCTCGGCCAGGGGCGGGACGAGGCCCGGGACCTCGCCGTCGGGCTCCTCGACAAGGTCGGCCTGCGCGAGAAGGCCGACGCCTATCCCGACCGGCTCTCCGGCGGGCAGAAGCAGCGGGTCGCCATCGCGCGGGCGCTGGCGATGAAGCCGGAGGTGATGCTGTTCGACGAGGCGACCTCGGCGCTCGATCCCGAGCTCGTCGGGGAGGTGCTGAACGTCGTCCGCCAGCTGGCATCGGAGGGCATGACGATGGTGCTCGTCACGCACGAGATCGCCTTCGCGCGCGACGTCGCCGATACCTGCGTGTTCATGCGCGACGGCTTCGTGGTCGAGGAAGGGCCGGCCCGGCAGGTCATCGAGGATCCGCAGCAGGCCGCGACGAAGGCCTTCCTCAGCCATTTCCACAAGGCGGCGGTGTGACGCCGCCGCGTCGCGGTCAGCGCTGCATGTTGCGCAGCCGGCAATAGCCGCCCATGTCCTGGTAGCCCGCCGGGCAGCGCCGCACGCAGGCGCCGGCCGCGAATTTCAGCGGCGGCCGGCAGACCTGGCCCCGGCCGAGCTGGCGGCGCTGGTACTGGTAGTCCTGGGCCGGCCCGGCCTGCGCGGGCGTGAGCGGCAGGAGGCCGGCGACGAGGAACAGGGCGGCGCAGATCGGGCGGATGGGCATCGGGGAACTCCGGCGCGAGGCGCCGGGGTAACTGCCGCGAGGGCAGGAAGTTCGGTGGAAAGCCGGGCGCGGGACATCCCTTCTTCCCGCCCGCGAGGAGAGGAGACCGTCCGCGCCGTTGGCGGTCGCCGCATTCCCCGGGGAGACGGGAGTGACCGCCCCTACCCCTCCACCACCAGCTCCACCCGGTCCGCCGCGAACAGGCTGCGGGTCGCCTGGATCGGCACGCCCATTGCATCGACGTTGACGCTCGACAGCACGATCAGGACCCGCCCGGGCGCGAGGTCGAGGCGGGCCGCTTCGTCGGCCGCGGCCGGGCGGGCGGTGATGCGGGTCGACAGGCGGGTGTAGTCGGCGATGCCGAATTCCGCATAGGCCCGGGTGAGCGAGCCGAGCGCCGCGTAGGCCTGAGCGAATCCCGCGAAGCGCGGCAGCGGCAGGCAGGTGCGGGCGGTCGAGAGCGGCGTGCCGTCGGCGCGATGGATCGTCAGCAATTCGAGCATCGGGTCCCCGGCGGCGATGCCGAGCGCCTCCGCGGTGGCCGGATCGGCCGGCACGCTCTCAGCCGACAGAAGATCGCCCCAGGCCTCGCGGCCGGCCTGGCTGACGATCTCCGAGAAGCGGGTGCGCCGGCCGATCGGGTAGGCGAGGCGCGGGGTCTCCACGAAGGTGCCGCGCCCCTGGGTCGCCCGCACCAGCCCGCGCTCGGCGAGCGCCGCCAGCGCCCGGCGCACGGTGTGCCGGTTGACCCCGAATCGCGCCGCCAGCGCCGCTTCCGTCGGCAGCTGCGCGCCCGCCGCGAGGCGCCCGGCCTCGATGTCGGCGGAGAGGCCGTCCGCGATCTGGCGCCAGGCCGCCAGCCCCTCACCGCGCGCCAGCACCGTCACGGTGCCGTCGCCGCCCGCGCTCATACCGTCATCCAAGTTTCATTTGCTCCCCGATTGTCGGTTGTCTATACCATTATACAACAGCGAGACCACTCGCCAGCAGGCAGTCCCGATGCCCGACCATACCCCACCTTCCGGCGAAACGCCCGATCTCGCCGCGCGCCGCGCCGTGATGGCGCTCTGCGGCGAGGCCCGCGCGGAGGAGCTGCGCGACGCCCTGGCGGCCCTCGGTGCGGCCGACGATCCCGAGGATCTGCGCCCGCCCGAGACCGGCCTGGTGATGACCCGCGGCCGCATCGGCGGCGACGGGCGCCCGTTCAACCTCGGCGAGGCGACGGTGACCCGGGCGGCGGTGCGCCTGCCCGGCGGCGAGACCGGCTTCGCCTATCATCTCGGCCGCGACCGGGCGAAGGCGCGGCTCGCCGCGACCCTCGACGCCCTGTGGCAGGTGCGGGCGCGGCGCGGGGCGGTCGAGGCGGCCCTCGCGCCCGTCGCCTCCCGCCGCGCGGCCGAGCGCGCCGCGGAGGCGCGCCGGATCGCGGCGACGCGGGTGAACTTCTTCACCATGGCCCGAGGAGAGGATTGATGCTCGCCCGCGGCTTCACCGACCCCGTCCACGACGCCCAGGGCGTCTTCCGCGCCGTCATGGATGCGCTGGCGCGTCCCGGTACGATCCAGGCCCTCGCCACCGGCCTTACGCCCCCGGCGCCGCTGACGCCGGAACTCGCGGCCCTCGCCCTGGCCCTCGCCGATGCCGACGCGCCGCTCTGGCTCGATGCCGGCCTCGCGCAAAGCCCGGCGGTGCCCGCGTTCCTGCGCTTCCATACCGGCGCCCGCATCGCGGACGATCCGGCCGAGGCCGCCTTCGCGCTCGTCTCCGATGCCGCCGCCTGCCCGGATTTTTCGGCCTTCGCGCAGGGCATGCCGGCCTATCCCGACCGCTCCGCCACCCTGGTGCTCGCCGTCTCCGCCCTCTCGGGCGACGAGGGCTGGCACCTCGACGGGCCGGGTATCCGCGAGAGCGCCCGCCTCTCGGCCGCACCGCTGCCGGCGGACATGCCCGCGCGGCTTGCCCGCAACCATGCCGGCTTCCCGCAGGGGATCGACCTGATCCTGGCGGCCCCCGGCCGCCTCGCCGCGCTGCCGCGCTCCACCCGCGTCCGGGAGGGCTGACCCATGTACGTGGCCGTGAAGGGCGGCGAGGCCGCCATCGCCAACGCGCACCGGCTGCTGGCCGAGACCCGCCGGGGCGACACGAATGTCCCCGAACTCTCGGTGGCGCAGATCCGCGAGCAGATGGCGCTTCTCGTCGACCGGGTGATGACCGAGGGCTCGCTGCACGATCCCGACCTCGCGGCGCTCGCCCTCAAGCAGGCCCGCGGCGACCTGATCGAGGCGGTTTTTCTGGTGCGGGCCTACCGCACCACCCTGCCCCGCTTCGGCGCCTCCGAGCCGGTCGAGACCGGCGCCATGAGCCTCCGCCGCCGCATCTCCGCCACCTACAAGGATCTGCCCGGCGGCCAGGTGCTCGGCCCCACCTTCGACTACACCCACCGCCTCATCGACTTCGCGCTCGCCGCCGAGGGCGAGGCACCGGTGGCCGCCGAAGCCGAGCCCCTGGCGGATGCCGCCCACGCGCCGCGGGTCACCGACCTTCTGGGCCGGGACGGCCTGATCGAGCCCTCCGCCCCCGACGACGGCTCGGCCCCGGGCGACCTCACCCGCGAACCGCTCGACTTCCCGGCCGACCGGGCGCTCCGGCTCCAGGCCCTGGCGCGGGGCGACGAAGGCTTCGTGCTGGCGCTCGGCTACTCGACGCAGCGCGGCTACGGCCGCACCCACCCCTTCGTCGGCGAGATCCGGGTCGGGACGGTCGCGGTCGAGTTCGTGCCGGAGGAGCTGGGATTCGCGGTGCCGCTCGGCGAGATCGACCTCACCGAGTGCCAGATGGTCAACCAGTTCCACGGCAGCGCCGAGGTGCCGCCCCAGTTCACCCGCGGCTACGGCCTCGCCTTCGGCCAGAGCGAGCGCAAGGCGATGGCGATGGCGCTGGTCGACCGGGCGCTCCGGGCCGAGGAATTGGGCGAGCCGGTCGGTGCCCCGGCCCAGGACCAGGAATTCGTGCTGGCACATTGCGACGCGCTCCAGGCGACCGGCTTCGTCGAGCACCTGAAGCTGCCCCACTACGTCGATTTCCAGGCCGAGCTGGAGCTGGTGCGGCGCCTGCGCGCCGAGCACGCCGCGCGGCACGGGCGGCACGAGACCGAGATGAAGGAGGCCGCGGAATGACCGCCGAGACCGGCTACAACTTCGCCTATCTCGACGAGGGCACCAAGCGGATGATCCGCCGGGCGATCCTCAAGGCGATCGCGATCCCCGGCTACCAGGTGCCCTTCGCCTCCCGCGAGATGCCGATGCCCTATGGCTGGGGTACCGGCGGCGTGCAGGTCACCGCCGCGATCCTGGGCAAGAGCGACGTGCTCAAGGTCATCGACCAGGGCTCGGACGACACGACGAACGCGGTCTCGATCCGCGCCTTCTTCGCCCGCACGGCGGAGGTGGCGGTGACCACCCGCACCCGCGACGCGACGGTGATCCAGACCCGCCACCGCATCCCCGAAGCCCCGCTCCACGCGAGCCAGGTGCTGGTCTACCAGGTGCCGATCCCCGAGCCCCTGCGCTTCCTCGAGCCGCGGGAGACCGAGACGCGCCAGCTCCACGCGCTCGCTGAGTACGGGCTGATGCACGTCAAGCTCTACGAGGACATCGCCCGCCACGGCCACATCGCGACGACCTACGCCTATCCGGTCGAGGTGGCGGGCCGCTACGTCATGGATCCCTCGCCGACCCCGAAATTCGACAACCCGAAGATGGATGATTGCCCGGCGCTCCAGCTCTTCGGCGCCGGCCGCGAGAAGCGGATCTACGCCGTGCCGCCCTACACAAGGGTGCGGAGCCTCGACTTCGAGGACCATCCGTTCCGGGTCCAGACCTTCGACCGGCCGTGCGCGCTCTGTGGCGCGGAGGGCGTCTATCTCGACGAGGTGCTGCTCGACGATGCCGGCGGGCGGATGTTCGTCTGCTCCGACACCGACCATTGCGAGGAGCGCCGGGCCGACGGTCCTATCGGGATGGAGGCGGCGCATGCCTGACCCGATCATCCGCCGGGCGCAACAACCCGACTTGCCGGCCGTGCTCGGCCTCTATGCCGAACTGAATGCCGGCCGGGTCGCGACCCCGGACCAGGCCGAGGCGCTGCTGGCTCGCCTCGACGCCTATCCCGATTACGGTCTCTACGTCGCCGAGGTCGGGGGCCGGATCGTCGGTACCTTCTGCCTCGTCATCCTCGACAACATCGCCCATTGGGGCACGCCGTCGGCCCTCGTCGAGAGCGTGGTGGTGTCATCGAGCGAGCGCGGCACCGGGCTGGGCCGGCGGATGATGCGGGAGGCCGGCCGGCTCGCCGCCGACAAGGGCTGCTACAAGCTCGCCCTGTCCTCCAACGTCGACGCGAAGCCGGCCCATCGCTTCTACGAGAGCCTCGGCTTCGAGCGCTACGGCTACAGCTTCCGGCTCGATCCGCCTTTTGCCGGTGAAGCAGAGCTTTCGGGAGAAGAAGCCGCGGATTCCCCCTCTCCCCGCGGGCGGGGAGAGGCTTTCGTCCCCCTCGTCGGGGACGAAAGGAGCGCGAAGCGCGAGGGTGAGGGGGTGTTTCCGGAGGAGTCTCATCCGTCGAGCCCCCCTCACCCTCGCTCCGGCTCCGCCTCCGCTCGTCACGACCCCGACGAGGGGGCCGTGACCCTCTCCCCGCCCGCGGGGAGAGGAGAAGACCTGCGCCTTTCGCTGTCGGCGAACAGCCACGAGGAGACGTCCGCATGAGCGCCCCCCTGCTCCAGGCCCGCGGCCTGACCAAGCGTTACGGCGCCCGCACGGCCTGCGCCGACGTCTCCTTCGATCTCGATCCCGGCGAGGTGCTGGCGATCGTCGGCGAATCCGGCTCCGGCAAGTCGACCCTGCTCTCGCTGATCGCCACCGAGTTGGCCCCTGATTCCGGCCACGTCGCCTACCGGATGCGCGACGGGGTGATCCGCGATCTCGCGGCCTTGAGCGAGGCCGAGCGCCGGGCGCTCATGCGCACCGACTGGGGCTTCGTGCGCCAGGACGCCGCCAAGGGCCTGCGCATGGCGGTCTCGGCCGGCGGCAATGTCGGCGAGCGGCTGATGGGGGCCGGCGCCCGCCATTACGGCACCATCCGCGGCACGGCGCTCGACTGGCTCGCCAAGGTCGAGATCGCCGCCGACCGGGTCGACGATCCGCCGACGCGGTTCTCCGGCGGCATGCGCCAGCGGCTCCAGATCGCCCGCAACCTCGTCACCGGGCCGCGCCTGGTGCTGATGGACGAGCCGACCTCCGGCCTCGACGTCTCGGTCCAGGCCCGCCTTCTCGACCTGATCCGCGGCCTCGTCGCGGAACTGGGCCTCGCGGTGATCATCGTCACCCACGACCTCGCGGTGGCGCGCCTGCTCTCCCACCGGGTGATGGTGATGCGGGCCGGCCGGGTGATCGAGACCGGGCTGACCGACCAGGTTCTCGACGATCCCGCCGAGCCCTACACCCAGCTCCTCGTGTCATCGGTGCTCGCCGCATGAAACCAGCTCTCGAATTCCGCGACGTCGCCAAGACCTTCACCCTGCACCTGCGCGGCGGCGTGCAATTGCCGGTGATGGGCGGCGCCGATCTCGCCGTGCATCCGGGCGAGTGCGTGGTGCTCGGCGGTCCCTCCGGGGCGGGAAAATCCTCGCTCCTCAAGATGGCCTACGGCAATTACCGCTGCGACCACGGAAGAATCCTGGTGCGCGACGGCGAAACGGTGACCGACGTCGCCTCCGCCTCGCCCCGCGAGATCCTGTCCTTACGCCGCCGCACCATCTCCTACGTGTCGCAGTTCCTCCGGGTGATCCCGCGGGTCGGCGCCCGCGAGGTGGTGGCCGCCGCCGGCCGCGAGGGCGGCATGACGGCGGAGGTCGCCCTCGCCCGCGCCGAGGACCTGCTGTCGCGCCTCAACCTGCCCGAGCGCCTGTGGGACCTGCCGCCCGCGACGTTTTCCGGCGGCGAGCAGCAGCGGGTCAACATCGCCCGCGGGCTGATCGCGGAGCGGCCGATCCTGCTCCTCGACGAGCCCACCGCCTCCCTCGACGCGCAGAACCGCGCCGTGGTGGTGGAGCTGATCCGCGCCCGCCAGGCGGCCGGCGCGGCCTTGCTCGGCATCTTCCACGACACCGACGTGCGCGAGGCGGTGGCGACCCGGGTGGTCGACGTCACCGCCTTCGCTCAGAAACGCGCTGCCTGAGGGCTCTCCCATGCAAGACCGGATCCTCGAGAACGCAACCCTGGTGCTGCCCGACCGGGTGCAGCACGGCTGGCTCGCCGTGGTCGACGGCCGCATCGCCGAGATCGGGGAGGGCCGGGCGCCGGAGCGCGGCCTCGACCTCCAGGGCGACCATCTGATCCCGGGCCTCGTCGAGCTGCACACCGACCACCTCGAGAGCCACTACGCGCCCCGCCCCAAGGTGCGCTGGCACCCGCTCGGCGCCGTGCTGGCCTACGACGCGCAGATCGCGGCGTCGGGCATCACCACGGTGTTCGATTCCCTGCGTGCCGGCAGCGACCCGGACGGCAGCGGGCTCGGCCCCGAGCTGATGCAGCTCGCCGGCGCGATCGAGACCGCCAAGGGCGCCGACCTCTTCCGCGCCGAGCACCTGACGCATCTGCGCTGCGAGATCCCCTCCGCCGACCTCCTCGACACGGTGCGCGACTTCACGGCGCGCTATCCCGTCGGGCTGATCTCGCTGATGGACCACACGCCCGGCCAGCGCCAGTTCCGCGACATCGAGAAGTACTACACCTACGCCACCCGCGGCGGCCGCTCGCTGGCCGAGATCCAGGCCAACACCGCGCTCAAGATCCGCGACGGACAAGCCTTCAACGCCGTCAACCGCCCGGCCCTCGTCGTGCTCGCCCGGGAGCACCGCATCGCGCTGGCGAGCCACGACGACACCACGCTGGCCGACGTCGCCATGGCGAAGGGCGAGGGCGTGCGGCTCGCCGAGTTCCCCACCACGCTCGAGGCCGCGCAGGCCTCTCACGCCGCCGGCATCACCGTGATGATGGGGGCGCCCAACCTGATCCGCGGCGGCTCGCATTCCGGCAACGTCGCCGCCGAGGATCTGGCGCGGGAAGGCCTGCTCGACGTGCTCTCCTCCGACTACGTGCCGGGAAGCCTGGTGATGGCGGCGTTCGGGCTGCCCGAGCGGGTCGAGGCCATCACCCTGCCGCAGGCCATCGCCACCGTCAGCGCCAACCCGGCCCGGGCCACCGGCCTGACCGATCGCGGCGCGCTCGCCCCGGACCTCCGCGCCGACCTCGTGCGGGTGCGCCTCGCCGAGGGCGTGCCGGTGGTGCGCCAAGTCTGGCGCCAGGGCCGGCGGGTGGCGTGATGGGGAGCGGCGGCTTCGTCCTCGTCGTCGGCCCGAGCGGGGCCGGCAAGGACACCCTCCTGCGGCTCGCCCGCGACGCGCTGGCGGGGGATCCCCGTTTCGTCTTCCCGCGCCGCCTCGTCACCCGTCCGCCCTCGGAGCACGAGGACAACGAGACGATCGGCGAGGCGGAGTTCGCGGAGGGCGAGGCAGCGGGCCGCTTTCCCTTGTCCTGGCGCGCCCACAACCTCGGCTACGCGCTGCCGGCCTCGAGCGCGGCGCTGGCCCGCGACGGGCATGTCGTCGTCTGCAACGTCTCGCGCCGGGTGGTGGGCGAGGCGCGCCGGCGCCTGCCCGGCGTCACCGTGGTCGAGGTGACGGCGCCGCCCGACGTGCTGGCCGCCCGCCTCGCCGCCCGCGGCCGGCGCGAGGACGGCGACCTCGGGGCGCGGCTGACCCGCTCGGCCACGGTCGTCGCCGACCTCGTGGTGATGAACGACAGCTCGCCGGAGGCCGGGGCGGCCCGGCTCGTCGCGCATCTGCGGGCCCGCTGATGCGCGCCCGTCCTCCGGCGAGGCCTATGCGAAACCTTTCGCCTCGGCCATGATTTCCGTTCGACCGCTGCCACCGGCCGGGTCGAACGGGAGATCAGGACCACCGTGATGAGCGAACCGCGCGAGACCGAGCTGAAGCTGGATGTCGAGGCCTCCGACCTCGCACGCCTGCGGGAGCATCCGCTGCTCGCCGGAGACTGGACCGAGACCGAACTGATCTCGGTCTATTACGACACGCCGGACGGCCGCTTGCGCGAGGCCGGCTACACCCTGCGGGTGCGCCGGGACGGCGACCGCCACGTCCAGACCGTGAAGGCCCGCGGCCCCGCCGCCGCCGGCCTGTTCGACCGGCCGGAATGGGAGGGCGCCATCGCCGGGCCGCACCCCGAGCCCGCCGCTTTCGCCGGCACCCCGCTCGCCGACATCCTCGACGGCGCCGACGGACTGGCCCCCCTCTATACGTCCAGCGTGACCCGCTCCCTGCGCCGCCTCGCCGATACCGGGCCGGCGGGCAGCCGCATCGAGGTCGCCCTCGATCGCGGCCGGATCAGCACCCCCGACGACCGGGTCTCCCCGATCAGCGAGATCGAGCTCGAACTGTCCGGGGGCACGCCCGCCGCCCTGTTCGACCTCGCCCGGACACTCGGGGCCGACGTGCCCCTGCGCCTCGGCGTGCTGAGCAAGTTCGAGCGCGGCGAGGCGCTGGTCCGCGACCGCCTCGGCCGCGCCGCGAAGGCCGAGCCGGTGGCGCTCGAACCCGGCATGAGCGCCGCCGCGGCGTTCCAGGCGGTGGCCTATGCCTGCCTGCGCCAGATGCGCCTCAACGAGACGATCCTGCTCGCCGGCCGCGACGTCGAGGCCCTGCATCAGCTGCGGGTGTCGCTCCGCCGCCTGCGCTCGGCCTTCTCGCTGTTCGGTGCGGTGATCGAGGACCGGCGGATGCCGGCGATCAAGGCCGAGCTGAAGCGCCTGAGCGAGCCCTTCGGGCACGCCCGCAACCTCGACGTCTATCTCGGCAAGACCCTGCCGCGCGAGCGCGAGCGGCGGCCCGACGAAGGCGGTCTCCTGATCCTGGAGCGTCACCTCGAGACCGAGCGCGAGGCGGCGCACGCCGTCGTGCGGGGCGTGCTGGAGAGCCGGGAGTGGCGCGACTTCCTCCTCGACCTCGTCGCCTGGATCGAGGCCGGTCCCTGGCTCGGCCCCGACAACCCGAACGCCGCGCTCCGCGACGGCCCGGCCCGGGCCTTCGCCACCGAGGAGCTGGAGCGCCGCCGCCGCCAGGTGAAGAAGCGCGGCCGCCACCTCGCCGCCCTCGATCCGGAGGAGCGCCACCGGGTGCGGATCGCCGCCAAGAAGCTGCGCTACGGCGCCGAGTTCTTCGCCGCGCTCTACGCCGGAAAGGACGGCACCAAGAAGGTGGCCAAGAAGGCGGTCAAGCGCCATGCGGCCTTCGTCGAGGCCCTGGCCGACCTCCAGGACCACCTCGGCGACCTCAACGATATCGCCACCGCCCACACGCTCGCCCAGGACCTCGCCCGGGGGGCACCCGAGGGCGCGGTCTTCGCCGCCGGGCTCGCCACCGCCGACACCGAGGCGCGGACCGGGCACCTGCTGAGCGAGGCCGCCAAGGCCCACGAAGCGCTGATCGACGTGCGCCCGTTCTGGCGCTGACGGCGAGGCTCCCGCGCCGTCAGGCGCGGGGCATCAGGGCGTAGAGGGTGATCGCCGCGGCGTTCGAGACGTTGAGGCTCTGGATCGCGCCCCTGAACGGGATGCGGGCCATCACGTCGCAGCACTCGCGGGTGCGCTGGCGCAGCCCCTTGCCCTCAGCCCCGAGCACCACGACGAGCGGCGCCTTCGGCCCGACCGCGTCGAGGGTCTCTGGCGCCTCGGAATCGAGCCCGACCCGGGTGAAGCCGCGCTCGCCGAGCTCGATCAGCGCCTCGGCGAGGTTGCGCACCACCACGAACGGCACGTGTTCCAGCCCGCCCGAGGCGGATTTGGCGAGAACGCCGGTGACGGTGGGCGAGTGCCGGGCGGTCGTCACGATGGCGGTGACGCCGAAGGCCGCCGCCGTGCGCACGATGGCGCCGACATTGTGCGGATCGGTGATCTGGTCGAGGGCGAGCAGCACCGCGTCGTCGGGCAGCGTGTCGAAGGCCGGGCCCTCGAGCGGCTCGGCCTCGAGGTAGAGGCCCTGATGCACCGCATCCGGCCCGAGCAGCCCGGTGATGGTGCCGGGCTTGACGATCTCGGGGGTGATGCGCAGCTCGCCCACTTCCTCCGTGAGGCGCACCATCGCGTTCTCGGTGGCGAGCAGCTTGATCAGCACGCGCTTCGGGTTGCGCAGCGCCTCCGAGACCGGGTGCCAGCCATACAGCAGAGCCGGCCCGTCCGGATCGTCGTCGCCGGGCCGCCCGCCCGCCCCGCCGCGGGCCGGCTCTGCTGTATGG
>NZ_JTHF01000185.1 GCF_001043895.1 Methylobacterium indicum | reverse complement strand
GGGCGACGGGCCGGGCGTCAGTCAGGTCGTGTTCACCTCGGCGGCGGCGGGCGCGGCCGGCATCTCCCTGTCGCCGGGCGACGCGCTGCGACCGATCACGATCGACGGGCTGACGCTGACGACCTCCGTCGATCAGACCGCCGGCAACGCCGCGATCAGCCTCCGTTACGCGAATGCTCTCTCGAACATCTTCAAGGGCCCGCGCATCACAAACGTCGAGATTGCCGGCGTCGGCAACAACTCCACGTATTGGGGTAAGGGGATCGACGCCTATAATATCTGGGGTTTCGATTTTCACGGTATCCATGTCCGCGGCAAGGATGTCGGCGGCGCCACATCTTTCCCGGACGCTAATATGGGCGCCGCGATCAGCATCACGGGCGAGAGTGGCGGTGGCTGTTCGGATGGCAAAATCTCCGGCGTCAACGTGTTCTTCGCGCGCTACGTAGGCTACGTAAGCGGCGATTGCGAAGGGCTGCACTGGACGGACAACACGGGCGTCGCCGTTGATCAGGGCATCGTTTGGCCCGATGCCAAGGGTCATCCCGGCTTCTTCATTTCGAACAATCATTTCAATACATTCTCGACAGCCATTGTGATTTACGGCGCTCAACAGGGCTTCATTACGAGCAATCTGCTCTACAAATGGACCGGATCATCCCAAGATTGGCGCGGTATCTATCTTGGCGCTTACGTGAACGGCGCAACGACATACTACGCAAGCGACAACATCATCAGAGGCAATACATTGTACGGCTATGCCGGAGGCGGTGCCGCAGGAGGGGCCGCGATCGGCGTCGATGCGACGGGCGGCGACGGCAACACGATATCCGGCAATCGCTTCTATCGCATGGATTGGATTTTTGATTTCGGCAATATCGCAACAACGAATACGGTATTTGACAATAATGCGGTTGGTACGGCTCAGGGATGGCAGAAAAGGGTTGGCCTTAGCACAATCAGCCGAAACAACAACCCGGTTCAAGCCGGAAATGATCAATGGTTTATCCCGCTGTCTGGCGGTGGCAGTGTCAACGTCGGCGCCTGGTTCCAGCGGTTTTTCCTTGCAGCGGATGGAGCGGCCGTGACCTATACGGACTTCACCAACGCCGAGGCTGGCCGTCAGATCACGATCATCGGACAGAACGCCAACAGCACGATCGCCAACAATGCCCGCATTCACCTGCGGGGCGGGGTGCCGTTCGTGACCTCGCAAGGGTCGTCCCTGACGCTCACCTATACCGGCGAATACTGGCAGGAAATCGGTCGGGCACAGTAGCGCCCCGCGCCGTCGTTCGGTGTCCTGCTGGATCAACGGCAAACCGCTCACCTTCTGACAATCTGGAGATCCCGATGACCGCGACGACGTTCGAGCGGGCGATGCCGCTCGTCCTGGCCCACGAGGGCGGATGGTCCGACGACCCGGCCGACCCGGGGGGTGCGACGAACCTCGGGGTGACGATCGGCACGCTGAGCCTGTGGCTCGGCCGGCCGGCGACGAAGGCGGAGGTGAAGGCCCTCACCGTCGCGACCGTGGCGCCGATCTACCGGCAGCGGTTCTGGGACAAGATCCAGGGCGACGCGCTGCCGGCAGGCCTGGGCTACGCGCTGTTCGATTTCGCGGTGAACAGCGGGCCCAAGCGCGCTGTGATCGGGCTGCAGCGGGCGCTCGAGGTCGCCGACGACGGCGCGCTGGGGCCGCTCACCCTGGCGGCTGTCGCAAAGCACAAGCCGGCGGACCTGATCGACGCCCTGTGCGACGGGCGGCTGGCCTTCCTGCGGGCGCTGTCGACCTGGCCGCGGTTCGGGAAGGGCTGGGCCCGGCGGGTGGAGGAGGTGCGCAAGGCGGCGCTCGCCATGGCAGCCGAGCCCGCGGCACCGGCCGACCGCGCCAAGTGTCCGACCTGCGGCAAGCCGATCGCCGCCTGACCAACCTCCCGGAATCTCCGGGCGATTCGACCCGCGCCGGCCGGGCCAGCCGAGCACCGCATCTCAGGACACGACCATGAACCAGGAACAGCTTGCCGCGCTCCTGCGCACCCTCCTGCAGTTCGGCGGCGGCATCGCCGTGGGCCGCGGCTGGATCGACGCCGACACCGCCACCGCCGTGACCGGCGCCATCGTGACGATCGCCGTCACCGCCTGGGGCCTCTACGCCCGCCGCAACACCGCCCTGGTGCAGTCCGCCGCGGCGGTGCCGCAGGTGGCCCAGATCGTCACCACCTCCACGCACATCGCCGAGGCGTCCGGCCCCAAGGTGGTCACCGGCTGATGCTCGGCCTCCCCTGGTGGCTGTCGGCCATCATCTCGTTCCTGGCGCGAGCCGCGAACGACTATGCGGCACGCCGCCGGGCGGAGGCTGCCCTGCGCGACCTCGGCGCCAAGACACAGGCCGAGGACAGCCGGCGCGAGGCCGAACGCCAGGAAGCCGCCGCCCAGGCGGCGGGCGATGCCGCGGCCGCCGCGCCGGAGGACCCAGCTGATCCGTTTCTTCGGAGGGATGGGACATGACGCTGACCTGCACGGGGTTCGCCTTCATCGTCGCGCAGCTGACCTGCATCTCGCCTGAGATCAAGGTCGACGCGGCACGCTGGTGCGAGGTCGCCCGCCCCATCACGTATTCGAGCCGGGACACGCCGGAGACCCGCCGGCAGGTCCGGGCGCACAATGCCAAGGGCGTCGCCGCCTGCGGCTGGGGGAGGCGCTGATGCCCCTCTTCGAGGCCGACTCCAGCCATCCGGCCGGGCCCTACAGCTCAGAGCGCCTGTTCGAGTGGTCGATGGCGGTCATGATGATCATGATCGCCCTCACCCTCGCGATGCCGGGTGACACCCTCGAGCGCGCGGCCCTCCGCCCGATCGCCGCCCTCGGTGCCACCGAGGAGAACATGGCGACCTTCTATGCCGTGGTCGGCATCGCCCGGGCCTTCGCCCTCTACATGAACGGCCACATCAACAACGGCCGGGTCTTCCCCTCGGGGGCCTACATCCGCGCCTGGTGCGCGCTGTTCAGCGCCGTGGTCTGGGGGCAGCTCACCCTTGCGCTGTTCCTCGACGCCTTCCACGCCAACTCCCCCTCGCTCAACATCCCGGTCTTCGGCACCCTGACGATGTTCGAGCTGCTGTCCTGCTACATCGCCCGGCGTGACGCCGTGCGGCGCAAGGACACCCTCGAGGGCCAGATCGAGGACCTGAAAGCCTCGGCCGCCGCAAGCGGCCTTGTGCTGACGCCCAAGCCGCGGGCGCACAAGGGAGAGGCGACCGATGCTTGAGGCCGGGTTCCTGAAGCAGATCTACGACAGCCTAGCCGGCTTCCCGGTGCTGCAAGCCGCCCTGGGCGCGCTGATCGTGATCGCCGGGCTGAAGCTGATGTTCAAGGCCGACAAGGCGAAGGACGCGGCAGCTGCGCCAGCCGCGCCGGCCGGGGCGACGCTCGCCGCGCCGGATGGCGCCCTACACCTCCAGGGTGCGGTGGCCTTCACGGACATGACTCGGGAGATGCGGGACATTCTGCGCGAGTGCGTCGAGCTTCAGCGCCGGATCGCCGAGTGCGTGAGGATCATGCGCGAGGAGGCACGGAAGCAGACCGAGATCCTAGAGCGCATTGAGCGGGAGCAGGACGTGCAGGGCCGGTCCCGGCACCCATAGCCTCCGCCTCCCCGAGACGCCTTCAGCCCCGCCGGCAGCCGCCGAGCGGGGCTTTTTCATGTCTGCGCCTGCCTACCTCGCCGTTGACATGACCGCTGAGCCGTGGTCACAGGAGCCAATCGCAGGATGAATTGACGGCAGGGGGCAGTGAATGGCGCCCACCAGATCGGTGACGATGCCTGTGTTTAACAAGGCCGTTCCCACGCATCATGCAAACCTGATGATGCAATATATGGTCGGTATCAAGCTCAGGTCGATGCTACCACACATCATCCTGTCAGGCTTCAACATGCCCGATTGGGACATCTCTCATCCGCACGTTGACGCTCAGAGATATAAACGGAAATGCGACCTCTCTCCCGAGCAGCACGTTGAGTTCGTTCGCATCCAGTATCTCGCCAATGCCGGTGTATTCGATTATTTCAATTGGCATGGCTACGGTCAGAGGCTCGATAATTTCCCGCAAAAGGATATATGCCGCGCTCTATTCCACCAAGACGACAGTATCGGCAAGGCATATGATGCCGACCACATCGTCTGCCCGGTCCGCGGCGGTGAGGTGATGACCGGCGTTCACCCGGGCTACCCGGTCGTCCCGGTGGACTTCTATGAGGAGGTGATCCGCGAAAAGCGGCTCCGGCCCGTTTTTATGGGACAGATCAGCGATAACGTCTACGTTGACGAGCTGCGCCGCCGGTTCCCTGATGCCGTCTTCCACCCCAGCCAAGGGCCGGTCGCCGACTTCCAGACCATCAGGAAGGCACGGAACATCATCCTGAGCGTCAGCACGTTCGCATGGCTGGCCGCATGGCTGTCGGATGCCGAGACGATCGTGATGCCGCTATTCGGGATCTTCGACAGTAAGGCGTTCCCATATCACGATCTCGTGCCGGTCGCCGAGAGGCAATATGAGTTCTACGACTTCCCTGTGCAGCCGGCGGTAGAGCTAAGCCAGCTCATAGAGGCGCATCGGCAGATCTCTGGGCTGTGGAAGCCGGTGTCTGCCGATAACCTGATGCGGTTCTAATCAGATGGCAAATCGGGCGACTCACTCAGCCGGGGCGCGAGCGACCGCGCGTGAAAGCGGAAATGCGCTCTTCACTCGGCGTCATCGCCTCCTCTCGTCCATCCGCTGCGCCGCCCGCCTCTCCCGCGCCACCGCGACCCAGGCGCAGAGAGCGACCAGAGTGGTGACGAGGGCGAGGTATGCCGCGGCGCTCATCCGATCGACACAACCAGCACCGCGGTCTTGACCGTCCGCCGGGCCGGCGTCGCATCCTCCACCGTAATCTCGTCGGTCGACCACTGGTGCGCCAAGACGGCCGCGACGACGTCGATGCGGCCCGGCCCGACCTCGAGCACCGTCGGCGCCGACGGGTCCGCGAGGTAGGCCGCGACCGCCGCGTTGAGCGCGTCGTCGGTGAGGAGCTTCTGCTTGTAGGCCTCGCCGCCGGTCATCGCTTGGTCTCCCAGATCGGGATCATGCCCGGCATCTTCACGGGCTCGTGCCGGTAGGCGGTCCACCTCCCGAGCTTGATCCATTCGGGCGTCACCTCGTGGACGTCGACCGAGAGCGTCACGAGGATGCCGCTGTAGTCCCCGCGGATCGTGCCGAGTTCCGGGTGGACCCCGAACAGCCGCAGCGTGTCCCACTCCGCCGCGTGCGCCTGCATCCCCCACCGCTCGACGAACTCGCTGCAGCGCCGGTGTGTCTCGCGCCACTCGTCGGGCCGGAGGCCGCGGCACGGGACGACGCCCGGGGAGAGGCTGGCAAGGCCGCGGGACCAGGCGAGGACGGTGTCGGGGATGGTGAGCGAGTCAGAAATTACCATACCGCAACCTCTAAACGAACCACGAACGCTCGCCATCCGTTTTGCATTCCCCTTCTTTTTCGCTTCGTTTTCAGTGAGGACGATCGCCGCCGTTTTGCAAAATTATTGTTTTTTTTCAGTCGCTAGGACTTATCTGGGGGACTAGGGGTCGGAGGTTCGAATCCTCTCGCTCCGACCAAAAATAACTCTGCACCGGCAGAGGTTTACGATAGGCGACCTTGGGGTCGCCTTCGTCGTTTCAGGGCTAGAACCTCGTTGGCCGGTGGCTGCTGCAGCCTGCCTTGAGCCGATCTGCCGTCGTGCACGTCCACCATGGCTGGGTGTTCACGCCCGTGCGTTTCCCCCGAGCGTTTTCTCGGCCTCGTCGCGGGCGCGACCGGGCTCGGGCTGTTTCCGTTCGTGCCGAGCCGGATCGGCGCCACCGAGGTCGGTGGGTTCGAATTCTCCGTCTCGATGCGGCGTGACGCGGAAGAGGCCCCCAGGGCCCTGCGCCGGCGGTAGGACGGGGCGATCGATCACCTCTCCCGGGGCCCGGTGCAGCAGCACCGCACCGCCTCGCTGCGCGCGGGGCGCTGAGCAGGGCGCCGACTTGCGGGCGCCGACTTGCGGGCGCCGAAAGGCCGCGCCGGCGGGCTGGAACGCCGCCGATGCGCCGGCCGTTTCGCCCGGTCAGCGAATACGGCAGGACGCCATCCATGCGTGCCCTCACGATCCAGGCCACGGTCGCGGCCGCCCTCGTTCTCGGGACGACGGCTGCGGCGCTCGCCCGCAACAGCGATTCCGGCAGCGGCCTGTCGCCCTACGCCGCCTTGAACGGCAACGACCGCTCGGCCGGGGTCAACAACGGCAATTTCCGGCAGCCGCGCTACGACCCCTACCTGCGCACCTACGGCCGCCCGCCGGTGGAGTATGAGCGTGCGGCCCCGCCGGCCTACTATTACGGCTACCCGTACTGAAGCCGGTCCCGCCGAGCCGGTCTCGCCCGCCTCTTGATCCGGCGGCGTTTCCCGGCAACCACCGGCGCCGGGCGGCGCAAGCGAGGGCCGCCGGGAGATCGAGGATGCCGAGACCCGACCGGGCGAACCCCAACCGGCCCGACCCCAACCGGCCCCTGCGCGCATGAGCGCCGGGACGGACCCGCACGCGGCGACGGGCCTGCCGCCCGAGACCGCCGCGCGCCTCGCTGCCCTACGCCGGGGCGACCTCGCCGGCATCCGGGAATTGCGGCTCCCCGGCGGGCCGGAGGGGCGGCTGACCGCGCTGCCGCCCGAGATCCTCGGCCTCGCCGACAGCCTCGAACTCCTCGACCTCGGCGGGCACGCCCTGACCGAACTGCCCGCCGAGTTCGGCCGGATGCGCCGCCTGCGGGTCCTCTTCTGCTCGGGCAACCGCTTCACCCGCCTGCCGCCGGTGCTGGGCGACTGCTCGGCCCTGAGCCAGGTCGGCTTTCGCGCCGCCGGCCTCGTCGAGGTGCCGGCGGAATCCTTGAGCCCGGACCTGCGCTGGCTCACCCTCACCGACAACCGCATCGCGGCGCTGCCCCGGGCCCTCGGCGAGCGGCCACGCCTGCAGAAGCTGATGCTGGCGGGCAACCGCCTGGAATCCCTGCCGGATTCCTTGAGCGGGGCGGAGAACCTCGAACTGCTGCGCATCGCCGCCAACCGCTTCGCGGCCTTGCCGGGCTGCCTCACCGCCCTGCCCCGCCTCGCCTGGCTGTCCTGGGCCGGCAACCCGTTCGAGGATCGCGCCGCCCCGGGACCGGTCGCGGCGGAGCCGGTCGCCTGGAACGACCTGTCCGTCGGTCCGCTCCTGGGCGAGGGCGCCTCGGGCCGGGTGATGCGGACGGGGTGGCGGCCGGGGGGCGTCGGTGCGGAACGCGCGGTCGCCCTCAAGCTGTTCAAGGGGGCGATGACCAGCGACGGCCTGCCCGAGCGCGAGATGGCGGCCTGCCTGGCGGCCGGTGCCCATCCGCACCTGACCGGCGGCCTCGGCCGCCTCGCCGACCACCCGGACGGCGTTCAGGGCCTGCTGATGCCGCTCCTGCCGCCGGGCTGGCGGGTGCTGGCCGGTCCGCCGAGCCTCGCGAGCTGCAGCCGCGACGTCTACGATCCCGCCTTGCGCCTGACCCGGGCGGCGGCCTTGCGCCTCGCCCGCGGGGTGGCGGCAGGCGCCGCCCACCTGCATGCGAGCGGCTTCGGCCACGGCGACCTCTACGCCCACAACGTGCTGTGGGACGGGCATGACGGCGCGGCGGTGCTGAGCGACCTCGGGGCGGCCTCCGCCCTGCCCGCGGGCCGGGAGGGTGCCATCCTGCAGCGGCTCGACGTGCGGGCCTTCGGGCTCCTGCTCCAGGAGCTGGGCCGCCACGCCCCGCTCGCCGAATCAGGCCTCGACGGGCTGGTCGAGGCCTGCACCGGGCCCGATCCGGCGGCGCGCCCGGCCATGGCGGAGGTGCTCGATACCCTCGACGCGGCCGTCGCGGGCGCGGGGCCGGACTGACCGGCCCCGGCCGGAATCGTCAGCGGCTCTTCTTGTAGAGCTTGCTGGCGATCTCGAAGATCTCCTCCGGCTTGTAGTTCGGCGCGAAGGCGCCGTAATTGCCGTCGAGCTCCGGGATCTTGCCGCCCTCGGGCGCGCCGTCGACCACTTCGAGGTTCCCCGGCGGGTCGCCCGGCAGCGCCACCTCGTCGTTCGACCACACACCGGCCGCTTCGGGATAATCCTGCGAGAAGGTGTAGAGCCGGCGGTGGCTGCCCTCCTGCAGGTACTTCTGGCATTCCGGGATGCGGTCGAGGTTGATGTTGGGGGTCGGCAGCATCTGCTCGATCGCCACGCCCGTCAGCTTCTTGAGCGCCAGGGCGTAGGCGTGGGCATGGACCGAGCCGCGCACCAGCAGGTAGCCGCAGACCTCGCGCCCGGTCGGGTCCTTCAGGGTCTCGTAGACCCGGAGCTTGTGCAGCCGCGCGCCGCATTCCAGATGGAAGTTGTGCAGCAGGTCGATGATGATGTTTCCGGTCGTGGTGACCATGTCCATGTTCCACGACGCGGCGTTCGAGTTCATCGGCATCGCGCCGCCGCCGTTGCTGAGGAAGCTGCCGGCGAGCCGGATGTCCTGCATGTCGTGGAAGGGCGCCTTCGACACGTCGACGTCCGGCGTCGGGTCGCCCGGGCCGTTATTGAGCATCGCCACGCCGGTCGAGACCAGCTCGACGTGGCCGAGTTCCTCCGCGAAGATGCTCGAGACCAGGCTGTAGAACGGGCGCAGCTTGGACTTGTCGCGAAAGTTGAAGCTCTGGAACATGTAGTTGCCGAGCGTCGACATCTCGCCGTACTTGCCGCCGAGCAGCTCCTGCAGGGCGGCGGCGGCATTCGGGTCGGGCCTCTTGGGCTGCGGCAGCTCGGCCTGCAGACGGTCGATCCTCATGAACATGGGCACGGCACCTTGTCTCGCCGGGGTCTCCCCCGGAGCCTGGCGGGCATACTCCCCGCATCCATCGCGGATAGTCCCCGGGAGCATCGATCGGCGGCAGGTTGGGTTCCCGCCCCGCATACCCTCCGGGCGCATCCGTCGCAGGGGTGCGGCCCCACGGGGCGGGGGTAGGGTGACGCACCCGCGCCGCAGGACACGGAGGAATGCGGCCGTGGGCGAGCAAGCGGCGCAATAGTCCTTGACCGCGGCGCGCAGGCGGGCCCCCCTTGAGGGAATCGCCGACCGCTTCCCGGATCCCATGGCCACCCCGATCGACACCGGCACCATCCTGGCCCTGCTGCGGCGCGCGACCGAGCAGGTGCGCGCCTCGACCGCCCGCGCCACCGCCGCCGAGGCCCGGGCCGACCGGCTCGGCCGCGAGGTCGGCGCCCTGCTCGTGCGCGTCGAGGACGCCCTGCAGGCCGCCGCGACCGAGGCCGAGGATGCCCGGCACAAGGCCGCCGCGGCGGAGCAGGCTGCCGACGAGGCGAACCAGGCTGCCGCCGAGGCAAATCAAGTTGCCGCCGAGGCAAATCACGCCGCCGCCGAGGCCGGTCATGCCGCCGCGGCGGCGAACGTCGTGATCGTCGAGGCGCGGGATGCGGCCGCCGAGGCGGAGGCCCGGGTCGGGGCGGCCGAGGCCCTGCTGTCGGCCGAGCGGGCCGCGGTGCGCCGCCTGGAGGCGCGCCTGGCCGAGGCCCAGCGCGCCACCGCCGCCGCCGAGGCCGCCCGCGAGGCGGCGGAGCTGCGCCTCGCCCGCATCCGCGAGGCCCTGCTCGACACGGTGGTGCCGCCGGCCGAGGCGGAGCGGCCGGCCCTGCACTGAAACCCGGTCGACGCCTGCGCGGCGGGTCTCCATCGCGGACGCCCTGGGTCGTCATCGGCAGGGACGGATCCGGCGACCGGGCCAGGCTCCCGGACGATCGCGACCGGTGCCCGTCCCGAACCCGCGCGGCATGGACGAGGGAGGCGGACCGCCTCGTCCCTCACCCCGCCTTCGACAACGGATCGGCGATGCTCTCCAGGGACTTGCCCTCCGCATCGACCCCGAGCCGCCACTCCGTCACGGCGGCGATCACCAGGAGTGCCGCCGCCCCGACATAGCCGCCGGCCAGCGCCCAGTGCTGGCCGGATTCGATCAGGCGGGTGAACAGCCAGGGGGCCATCACGCCGCCCGCACCCGTGCCGAGGGCGTAGAACACCGCGATGGCGAGCGCCCGGGTCTCGAGGGGAAAGATCTCGCTCGCCGTGAGGTAGGCGGAACTGGCGGCGGCCGAGGCGACGAAGAAGATCGCGATCCAGGCGAAGGTCTGGGTCCAGGCGGTGAACAGGTCGAGGCCGAACGCGACCGCGGTGGCGAGCAGCAGGAGCCCGCTCAAGCCGAAGGTGCCGGCGATCATCCGGCGCCGGCCGATCGTGTCGAAGAAGTGGCCGAGCAGCAGCGGGCCCAGGAAGTTGCCGATGGCGAGCGGCACCAGGAAGATGCCGGCCTTGTTCTCCGGCACGCCGTAGAACTTCGCGAGCACCAGCCCGTAGGTGAAGAACACCGCGTTGAACAGGAAGGCCTGGGCCACCATCAGCACCAGGGCGAGGACGCTGCGGCCGCGGTGCTTGTGCACCATCGAATCGAAGATCTCGCCGAAGCCGAAGCTCTTCTTGGGGTGCACCTCCAGGATGCCCTCCGCCTTCGGGAGCGTTTTGCCGGTCTCGGCCTCGATCCGGCGCTCGATCTCCGCCACCGTGCGCTCGGCCTCCTCCTCGCGGCCGTGGGTGACGAGCCAGCGCGGGCTCTCGGGGACGTGGCGGCGCAGGAACAGGATGCCGAGGCCGAGCACGCCGCCGATGCCGAAGCCGAGGCGCCAGCCGAAATCCGGGTCGAGGAGGTTGGGGTCGAGGAGGAGCAGCGCGGCGCCCGCGCCCGCGGCAGCGCCGAGCCAGAAGCTGCCGTTGACGATGAGGTCGACCCGGCCGCGGTACTTGGCCGGGATCAGCTCGTCGATGGCCGAGTTGATCGCCGCGTATTCGCCGCCGATGCCGAGCCCGGTGACGAGGCGGAAGAGCGCGAAGCTCCAGAAATCCCAGGCGAGCGCGCTGGCGATGACGCCGCCGACATAGATCAGCAGGGTGGCGTAGAAGACGAGGCGGCGGCCGAACCGGTCGGTGAGCCAGCCGAAGACCAGGGCGCCGACCACCGCGCCGACGACGTAGAACGAGGCCGAGGCGCCGATCTCCTGGAGGGTGAAGCCGAGCGCCCGCTTGTCCTGCAGCACGGGGCCGATCGCCCCGACGATGGTGACCTCGAGCCCGTCGAGCACCCAGGTGACGCCGAGGGCGATCACCAGGATCAGGTGGAAGCGGCTCCAGGGCAGCCGGTCCATCCGCGCCGGCACGTCGGTGCGCACCACGCCGGACCTGGCATCCCGCGCCGTTCCGGCTCCCGCCGCAAGATCGCCTGCCGCCACGTCGTCCTCCCCGGTCATCCGTGGGAGACTCAAACCGCAGCGGAGCCGTTGCGTTCCGCGCCGGACTTGAGAGCCGGCCTTGGGAGGTGGAGGGGCGTCGTCCGCGGGGGCGGGCCTCAGCCCGGGCTGCGGCCGGTCTCGGCGGCGGCGACGCGGCAGACGTTGCGGGCGGGGCCGAGCTCGGCGAGCGGGGTCTGCTGCGCGGCGCGGACGGCGCTGCGGGTCGCCTGCGCGGTCCAGCGGGCGCCGCCGGCGGACGAGAGCCGGTCCTGGGATACGTGGCCTTGAGCGGCCTGGGCGAGCTGGACGCGGGCGAGGGACTGGCGCGGCGTCGCGCCCTTGCGGTCGTACCACGGGCGCTTCTCGTAGAAGGCGTTGCCGCCGGCGAGGGCCACATAGTGCATGTTGCGGTAGGAGAAGGTGTAGCCGGCGGTGTGGAAGAACATCGCGCCGCCGACCTTCTCGTGGCGCTCGCCGGCCAGGATCGCGTCGGCGACCTGCTGGGCCTTCTCGCGCTCGCGGTCCCGCATCGGCTTGTGCAGCACGCCGGCGGCGAACTGGCGCTTCTGGCCGACGACGCCGCAGATCGAGTTCGGGTAGGTGGGCGATTCGAGCCGGTTCATCACCACGGTGCCGACCGCGAGCAGGCCCTCCTCGCTCGAGCGGTTGGACTCGAAATACATCGCCCGGGCAAGGCAGTCCCGGTCGGCGGGCGTGACGGCGGCGAGCTGCTTGCGGTCCGGAAGGCTTCCCGTCGTCTCGATCCCGTGGGGGACCAGGCTGCAGCCGCCGAGATGCGGCGCCGCGGCGAGGGCCGCGAGGGCGGCGGTGATGGGGAAAGTCCGGTTCCGCGTCATGCAGGCCCCTCTCGTGCATTGGCCGAGCGGACCGGAACGGCCGCGCTCAAAGCCTAGCTTCGGGCGGAATGTGGCGAAGGCGGGGCACGGATACGCTTCGTAAACCAATCGCCGCGCTTGGCAGCAAGATAGCGGCGACGTGATGCAACGGGGAAACACCGCCCGGGCGTGCCGGAAGCATCGGCGAGCAGCACCCGGGACGGCGGCAGGATCACGGCCGGATCATGGCCAGTCGACGGCAGCGTTGCAGTGCAGCGAAACCGCAACGCGTCGGCGTCATGCCGGCTTCGGCCGTCCTCACGACGATGCGGGGCGTCGCGACGATCCGCGCGGATCGGCCGAGGACAGGGGGACGAAGTCGATGCCGGCCCTGGTGCCCTCGCGGCGCAGGCCGACGTCCCGCAGCAACCTGTCGTCGAGCCCCTCCAACCTGGCCCGGTCGCGGCGCTGCCGCAGGTGTCGCGCGAGCGCGCCCTCCCCGGGCGGGCCGCTCCCCGGGCATCCGAGGCCGAGCGCGGCGAGGAGGCGGCGAATCAGTCGCGAGGATCGAGGCGAGGATCGAGGCAAGGATCGAAGCATGGGGGGGGGACGGTCCGGCGGTGGCGCTGGACCCGCTGTGGCCGATCCGCCGCCCGCCGCGCTTCGGCGCCGGCCGAAGCATCCGGCGCCCGACCGCGCTACAAGGGAATGCCGTTCGCGGAGACGATCCGGGGAGGCCCTCCGAGGAGACGCCCCATGGTGACCATCGCGGCCTTCGCCCGCACCGCCGCCCTCGTCGGCGATCCGGCCCGCGCCGGGATGCTGGCGGTGCTGATGGACGGCCGCGCGCTGACCGCGGCGGAGCTCGCCCGCGCGGCGAACGTCACGCCCCAGACCGCGAGCGGCCACCTGGCGCAGCTGGTCGAGGCCGGGCTCCTCGCGGTCGAGCGCCAGGGCCGCCACCGCTACCACCGCCTCGCCGCCCCGGCGGTGGCCCGGATGCTCGAGGGCGTGATGGCGGTGGCGGCGGTCCCGGCCGTCGCCGCGCCGCGCCCGCCCGGCCCCCGGGACGCGGCTTTGCGCGAGGCCCGCACCTGCTACGACCACCTCGCCGGGCGCCTCGCCGTGGCGATGACCGACGCGCTCGTCGCCCGCGGCGCCGTCGAGCTCGGGGCCGACGGCGGGGCGCTCACGCCGGAGGGCGAGGTGTTCCTGCGCGGCCTCGGGGTCGATCTCGACGGCGCCGCCCGGGGGAGCCGCCGCCGGGTCTTCTGCCGCCCCTGCCTCGACTGGAGCGAGCGCCGGCCCCACCTCGCCGGCGCCCTCGGGGCGGCCCTGCTGACCACCGGCCTCGACCGGGGCTGGCTGCGCCGGAGCGCCGGCAGCCGGGCCGTCGCCGTCACCCCGGGCGGGCGCCTCGCCCTGGCGCAGGCCTTCGGGGCGGAGATTTTCGGGGAGGAGATTTTCGGGGAGGAGGGCTGCGCCTGCCGGCGGGTCTGACCGCGGCGGGGGTGGGTTTCCCAGGCGGCCGATCGCGTCGCCGGCGGACCTTGCGGACGGCTTGGCCCGCCCCCACCTCCCGGCTGCGCCTGCGGTTGGGCGCTCTTCGGAGAAGATCATGCCGCACCACGACACCACCGCCCTTTCGGGCACGATCCAGCACGTCTTCGCGCATCGCTTCACCCTGGAGGCGGACGGCGCGGTCCACCTCGCCGATCTCGGGCCCAAGGGGGCCGAGGCCTTTCCCCTCGCGGCGGGCCTGCTTGTGACCCTCGAGGGCGAGCGCCGCCCCTCGGAGATCAAGGTCGCGCGGATCGCCACCCCGGGCCGCGACCCGGTCGAGATCCATCACAAGAAGCCGAACCACCCCGGCAAGTCCCGCTCGGAGGCGCCGGTCGATCCCGCCGCCGCCCTCGCCGCCGTGACGGCGGCGGGCTGGACGCCGTCGGGCGAGCCCAGGCTCAAGCCCAAGCACGTCGAGGTACTGGCGCGCCGGGGCGACGGCGCCTGGACCGAGCTGCATGTCGACGCCTCCGGGGCGATCTACAAGGAGAAGGCGCCGGACGCCGCCAAATGGGGCGCGGCGCTCGCCTGACACGTATCGGAGGGCCGCGCCCCGGCGCGGTCCTCCTCAGCGACCGGCGACCGGCTCCATCCCGGTCCGCCGGATCGCCGCCGCGGCCCGGTCCGAGGCGAGGTGGGCGATCAGCCGCCGGGCCGCTCCGACGGCCCCCGAGCCCGCGACGATCGCCGCGGTGAAGGTCTGGACGAGCTGGACCGCGTCGGGCAGCGGCCCGACCACCGTGATGCCCGGCACGTCGACGAGCTCGCTGACCGGTCCCAGGGCGAGGTCGGCCTGGCCCGCCGCCAGGGCGGCCGCCGATTCGGTGCCGCGCGCAAACATCGTCACCCGCACCGTGTCGGCGAGGCCGAGGCGCGGAAAGACCGTGTCGCGGATGAACAGGCCGCTCGTGCTGCCCGGCATCGCGACGCGGCGGGCCTGCGCCAGGGTACGGGTCAGCGCCGCGACCGTGTCGATCGCGGGCACGGGCGCGCCCGTGCGCATTGCTGCGGCGAGCGGCGCGGTGGCGAGCTCGACCGCCGACCCGGCGAGGATCCGGCCTTCCCGCGTCAGCTCGTGCAGCCCCTCGTTCGAGAGGATCACCACGTCGACGGATGCGCCATGGGCGAGCTGGTGGCGGATGGTCCGCGGTCCCCGGCCCTGCGAGGCGCCGGACAGCGTCCGGACCGCGAGCCCGGTCTCGCGGGTGAAATCCGGCAGCGCCGCCTCGTAGGCCAGCGCGAAGCCGCCCGAGATCATGACGGTGAGGCCGGCCGGGGGATCGTCCGGAGGAGTCATGCCATCATCCACCCGCTGCCCGTGCACCGGCTGCCCGCGGCGATCCCGGGTGTGGAGGGAAGCGTGCGCCGCCCGGGGCTGCCGGAGATCGAGACTGCAACAGATCCCGCACCGGGTCACGCCCGCAAGGGATCGGCGAGGAAGAGGACGGCGAGCGAGGGGACGGGGAGCAAGGGGAGAGCGGACGAGGGAGAGCGGATCCGCAGGTTGGCGGTCCATCCCGCCCGGCGCAGGACCGCACCCATGACGCAGAGGAATGAGACCTGGCTACACGACATCGACACCCCTTCGACGCATTCGTTTCACGAAATCCCGACACCATGGGACATCTGCGCCGAGCACCGTTGAAATAAAGAAAACCGTTTCATCACGAAGCGTTGCCGTAACGGACGGTCCGGAATAGTCTTCACCTACCACTCACATCATCGACGCTCCGAGCCGGCCGCGGGAGGCCGACCGCGCGCGATCCTGTCGGGACGTTGACGAAGACATGTCGAAACCGTCGCTGAGTCTGGCCGTGCTGGCCTCGCTGCTGCCCTCCCTGTCGCTCGCCACCGCCGCCCACGCGACGGACGGCTACTTTCAGAACGGTCTCGGCGCCAAGGCCAAGGGCCAGGCCGGTGCCGCCATCGCCGATCCGCAGGATTCCCTGTCGATCGGCGCCAATCCGGCGGCCGCCACGGCTCTGGGCCACCGCTTCGACATCGGCGCCGACGTCTTCGTGCCGGACCGCTCCGCGGCCATCTCGGGCAACGGCGCGGGGCTCGACGGCCGCTACAGCGGCAACGGCCTCAACCCCTTCCTCATGCCGGAATTCGGCTATGTCCGCCCCCTCCCCGGCGGCGTCGCGCTCGGCGTCGCCGTCTACGGCAACGGCGGCATGAACACGGTCTACAAGCGCAACCCCTTCGCGGCCTTCGGGGCGACCGGGCATGCCGGGGTCGACCTCAAGCAGGTCTTCGTCGCGCCGACGCTGGCCGTGGAGGTCGCCCCCGGCCAGAGCCTCGGCGTCTCGCCGCTCGGGATGCTCCAGAGCTTCAAGGCGGCGGGCCTGCAGCCCTTCGCGGTCGCTTCCGCCGATCCCGCCCGGTTCACCAACCGCGGCACCGACTGGTCGACGGGCGCGGGCGTGCGGGTCGGCTATCTCGGGCGGTTCGGCCCGGTCAGCCTGGGGGCGTTCTACCAGTCGGAGGTGCTGGCGGGCGCGTTCCACCGCTACGAGGGATTGTTTGCCGAGCGCGGCGGCTTCGACGTGCCGGCCTCCTGGGGGGCGGGCCTGGCGGTCCGGGCGAGCGAGGCGCTGACGGTCGCGGTCGACGTCAAGCGCATCGCCTATTCGAGCATCCGGTCGATCGGGACGCCGCTCGCCCCCCTGCTCGCCGGCCGGCCCTTCGGCGCCGCGGACGGGCCCGGCTTCGGCTGGCGCGACATCTCCGTCGTCAAGGTCGGGCTGCGCTACGCCGTGAGCCCGAGCCTGACCCTGCGGGCGGGCTACGGCTATGCGCAGAACCCGGTCCGCCCCTCGCAGACGCTGCTCAACGTCCTGGCCCCCGGCGTCGTGACCCACCACGTCACCGCCGGCGCGACCTGGACCACCGCCTCGGGAACCGAGATCACCGGGTTCGTGATGCACGCGCCCCGCAACACCGTGAAGGGCCGGGGCTCGATCCCGGTCTCCTATGGCGGCGGCGAGGCCGACATCGCGCTGGCCGAGACCGCCCTCGGCGTCTCGGTCGGCTGGAGGCTGTAGCGGCGCCGGGTCCGGCGCACGGCCGGGTCCGGCGCGAAGCCGGGTCCGGCGCGAAGCCGGCATCCCCTCGCGCGAAAAATGCTCTAAGGCGCTCCCCGGACAACGCGATCAAGGGGGGAGACACCATGGAACCGCAGATGCGGGAGCGGGAGGACGCGCGGGGCTTTCCGCGCTGGCGGCTCGCCCGGGGGCCGGTGGTGCTGCCGGACGAGCGCCCGCCGGGGCTCCAGGCGGTGGTGCTGGCGCTCCAGCACGTCGTGGCGATGTTCGGCTCCACGGCGCTCGCCCCGCTGCTGATGGGGTTCGACCCCAACCTGGCGATCCTGTTCTCCGGCATCGCGACGCTGCTGTTCTTCGTCGTGGTCGGCGGGCGGGTGCCGAGCTATCTCGGCTCCAGCTTCGCCTTCATCGCCGTGGTGGTGGCCGCCACCGGCTATTCCGGCAGCGGCCCCAACCCCAACCTGCCGGTCGCGCTGGGGGGCATCGTGGCGGCGGGCGCGGTCTACGCGGTGATCGGGATCGCGGTGATGCGGGCGGGCGATGCCTGGATCGGCCGGCTGATGCCGCCGGCGGTGACCGGCGCGATCGTCGCGGCGATCGGCCTCAACCTCGCGCCGATCGGCGTGAAGGGCATCTCGGGATCGGGGATCGACACCGGCATCGGGCTGTTCACGATCCTGGCGGTGGGCCTGTCGGCCGCCTACCTGCCGGGCGCGGCAAGACGCCTGCCGCTCCTCATCGGGGCGGTGGCCGCCACCCTGCTCTACGGGGTGCTCGCCAACGGCTTCGGGCTGGCGAAACCCCTCGATCTCGGACGGATCGCCGACGCGCCGTGGTTCGGCTGGCCGCACTTCACGACGCCGGTCTTCGAGCCCTCCGCGATCTGGCTCATCGCCCCCGTCGCCCTGGTGCTGGTCGCGGAGAATCTCGGCCACGTGAAGGCGATCGGCGCGATGACCGGGCGCAACCTCGACCCGTATCTCGGCCGGGCCTTTCTCGGCGACGGCCTCGCCACGATGCTGTCGGGATTCTTCGGCGGCACCGGCGTGACCACCTACGCCGAGAACATGGGCGTGATGGCGGTGACCCGGATCTACTCGACCCTGGTCTTCGCGCTGGCCGGCGTGGTGGCGATCCTGTTCGGGCTGTCGCCGAAATTCGGCGCCGCGATCCTGGTGATCCCGGGCCCGGTGATCGGCGGCCTGTCGGTGGTGGTGTTCGGGCTGATCACCGCGGCAGCCGGGCGGATCTTCGTCGAGAACCGGGTCGATTTCTCGCGCACCCGGATCCTGCTCACCGTCGGCACCGCCCTGGTGCTGGGCGCCGGCGACTTCACGGTGCGCCTCGGCAGCTTCACCCTCGGCGGCATCGGCACCGCCACGGCGGCGGCGATCCTGCTCTACCACCTGCTGCGCGACGAGCCGGCCTGACGGCCGGCCGTGTCGGGGTCCGGTCGCGCGGCGCGGCCGGACCAAGACTCTCCCGGGAGACCAAGACTCTCCCGAACGCCCAAGACTCTTCCGAACGCCCAAGACTCTTCCGAGAAATGTCAGTGCCTGATCGACGCGAATGCCAGCATGTCGCCGCCCTTCCGGCGGCATCGACCTCCGGCACGGGCCGATCGTCGGTGCGGTTTTCGTCCGAACACTTAACGCTGCCGTAAGGTCGACAGGTCATGATCGGGCCGTGGCATCCGGCGGGAGTTCGGGATCGTGGTGACGACAACAGCGACCCCGTGGACGGCGCAGGCGGCACCCGTCGCGTCCACGAAGACCCCGGCCTCCGGTGGCGCCCCGCTCACGCCGCAGGCGGCGGGCGCGGCGAAGACGGCCAAGGCATCGTCGGCGGCTCCGTCGACCGGGCTCGGGGCCGCCGCCGTCGTCGTTCTCAGCGCCGCCGCCACGGCACGGCTCGCCGAGCCCGGCGGTCCGGCCCTGTCCCGCGCGACGTCGCTCGACGACATCGTACAGGAGCGCACCAAGGCGCTGGCGGACAGGATCGGCGCGGCGATGGGCCGGGCGAACATCGCGGTCGAGGGCCCGATCACGTTCAAGCGCGACGGCAGCGGCACCATCACGACCGACGGCCCGTCCCGGAAGGCCATCGAGAAGCTGTTCAAGGACGACCCGGACCTCGCCAAGGAATTCAAGGACGTCGCCGCGCTCCACGGGATGCAGGCGATGCAGAAGGTCCTCGAGGCCCTTCAGGCGGAGGTGAAGGCGGCCAAGGACGACGACGGCCGGACCGCCGCCTATGGCCGCTACACCGTGCGGCTGGTGAAGCTGCAGGCCGTGTCGGGGACGATGACGCTCGACGCCGGCAACCTGCGGTCGTGGAGCGTCGCCCTCGCCGACGCGATGGTGGGCGAGGACGCGGCGGGCCCCAGGGCGCAGGACGCCGCCGCGCGTCCGGCTTCCCGGACGGCCTGAGGCGCCGCGCGGATCACCGGCCCGCCGGAGGATCCCGCGGCTCCGAGGGATGCAGCCGCACCGCCTGTGCCAGGCGGATCAGCTCGCGCGCCGTCAGGCCGCGGCTGTCCTGCTGCGACCAGATCTCGGCCGCGTCCCGGCGCGGTCCCGGCCTGGCTCCGCCAGGGCTCGGGGCTCCCTGGCCGGGCCGCCCCTCGTCGCGCGCGCCGCCGCGGCGCGCCTCGCAGGACCGGTCCGTCCGGCGAGGCGCCGTGCCCAGGATGCGGTAGGCTCCCGCCGCCGTTCTCATGCGTGCTCCCATGCGAAGGCTCCCGTTGCGAAGGTCGGCGCATGGTTAGCGAAGCGTAGCGGTTTGCGAAATTCTTGAACTTGCGCGGCGGCGCGCTACCCGGCCCGCTCCGCCGGCGCGGGGGCCCGCGAGCGGCGGCGGGAGAGCCGGCGGGGGAAGTGGCGAGGGAAGTGGAATGTGTGGGCCATCAGCCGGCGACGCGGTTCCTGTTCCCCGCTGCGCCGACCCTCCCGCGACCACCCGGCCCACTGAGCCTCACAGGCTGGCGGGGAGAACTGGTCCACCGCCAACTCGTCGTCGCGAGCTCCCTCACGGTCCAGCCTGTCGGCGGAGCCGGAGCGCCACAGGGTACGTCCACGAGGGAGACGAGTCGTCTAACAGGTCGCCGCCGGGGGGCAAGGGCGCTCGGGCGCGCAGGGCGGTTTGCCGCCCCCCGCCCGTGCATCCGGCCCGGCGGCCCGGCCGCATGCGCCGCAAGCATGGCCGTTGTGCGATGCAATCGATTGTCTTGTGCGGCGCAACATGAGACAAGGAGGACGTACCGCAGCGATGGCGTCGCGGCGGTGCAGCCCTCTTTGGGCGTTTCCTCCCTAGACTTCGGGCCGCCTCGCAAGGGCGGCCTTTTTTCTGTTGCGGGACCTCCCGGGCGGCGACACTGTCCGCGGCCGGGCACGGGACGCCCGGCGAGGAGCGAGAGCCATGGATCGTCCGCGGAGCGTCGGCATCGCCTGGTACGAGCCGGGCGACTATCCCCGCCTCCTGGAGGCGATGGCGGAATCCGGCCTGCCGGCGAGCTACGCGACCTGGCTGATGTCGGCGACGCAGGTCGAGCGCGAGGTGGCGCGCAGCGGCGTCGAGGTCCGCCGCGTGCGGGTCGAGCCGGAGGCCTTCCTGGCCTGGTGCCGCGCGCGCGGCGACGCCCCCGACGCGAGGGCGCGGGCCGCCTTCGTGCAGGAGCGCCAAGGACACCAGGCCCCGGACGGCGCCTGAGCGCCCCCGGCGGTCAGGCGGCCGCCCCGGCCGGGGCGGGGTCGTGCGCCGACACCGCCATGGCGGCCGACAGGGCCGCCGCGATCGCGGCCTCGGTCTCGGGCCGTGGCCGCACCAGGGGCAGGCGCAGGTCCGGCGACACGCCCGGGCGCAGGAGCGCGAGGGCGAGCTTGACCGGGCCCGGATCGGTCTCGGCGGACAAGGCCGCGACCAGCGGCATCAGCCCGGCCTGGATGAGCCGGGCGCGGGCGTGGTCGCCCTCGCGCGCGGCCCGCTGCAGGGCGGCGCAGGCCCCCGGCACCAGGTTGGCGAGGACCGAGACGCAGCCCTGCCCGCCCAGAATGGTGAAGGCGGCCGCGGTGGCGTCGTCGCCCGACAGGAGCAGGAGGCCCGGGGCGGCCCGCTCGATCGTCGCCAGCCGGGCGAGATCGCCGGTGGAATCCAGGATCCCCCGCACCCCCGGCAGGGCGGCGAGGCGCGCCAGGGTCGCGGGCGCGAGGTCGATCCCGGTCCGGGCCGGCACGGTCTGGACCAGGAGCGGCAGGTCGACCGCCGTGACGATCGCCGCGTAGTGCCAGTAGAGCCCGTCCTGGGTCGGACGGTTGTAGTAGGGCGTGACCGCCAGGGTCGCGGCGGCGCCGGCCGCGGCGGCGTCCCGGGTGCGGACGACGCTCGTGCGGGTGCAGTTGCTGCCGGTGGCGGCGATCACCGGCACCCGCCCCGCCGCGGCCTCGAGGGCGACGCGCAGGACCCGGGCGCGCTCCGGCTCGGTCAGGGTCGGCCCCTCGCCGGTGGTGCCGGCGACCACCAGGCCTTCGCTGCCCTGCGCCACCTGCCAGGCGACGAGGTCGCCGAGCGCCCGCTCGTCGAGCCGGGTCCCGCCGGCCGCGAACGGCGTGACGAGGGCGGCGAGCGCGCCGCCGAGGCGGCCGGGCAGGCTCGACGTCGGGCGCGGGCGCCTCACGGGACGAGGGCCAGGGGCGCGCTGGCGAGGCGCACCGCGTCGGGCCGGCGGCCGGTCTCGGCGGCGGCGTAGGTCAGCGCGTCCCGGCGGGTGCGGAAGATGCCGCCGCACAGGCCGTGCGTCTCGACGGCGAGCCAGTGGCCCTCGGCGCTCTGGCCGACCAGGAAATCGAGCGGGAGACGGGCCGGGACCGGGGCCGGCGCGGAAACGTCCAGGGATCGGGGCATCGACGGGATCGGGTTCGCGCGGCCGTCCTTGGGCCGCACCCTCAAGGTGTCCCCCGCCCCGTAGGGATTCGAGGCGGACGGCGCGGGCGCCGCATAAGGATCTCGTTGGGATTCGCCCGCCGCGGGACCGGACGGGGTCGTTCGGCCGGCGGCTCAGGGGGCGAGGCCGTAGACCCCGTCGCCGAGCCGGTGGAAGACCGAGCCGCCCTGCGCGCGCTTCCACAGCCGGGTGTTGAGCGCCGCCACGGGATCGTGGCCCGGCAGGGTCAGGCCGCGGGCGGCGAGCCGCTCCCAGATCTCCGCGGCATGCATCGGCCGGCCGGCCGCCGCCAGGATCTCCTCCGCCGCCTCGATCAGCCGCCGCCCCTCGCGGCGCGCCGCGCCGCCGCCGACCGGACGAGGCTCCGCGGCGGGTTCGGCCCGCGGCGGCGCGGCGGGTGGGACGGGGGCGGCCGCGACCGGTCGGGATGCCGGGGGCACCGGATCCGGGTGCGGCGGGGCGGCCCGGGCCGGCTCCGCGACGGGGGCCGGGACGGGATCCGCGACGCCCGGCCGGGCCAGCCGGCGGCCGAGATCGAGGTAGAGCTCGTGCTCGGCGATGGCCCGGTCGAGGGCGGCGCGCTGGCGCCGCAGGTCGTCCAACCGGGCCTCCGTCTCCGCCTCCGACAGGAACATGCTTGCCTCTTGGAATATTCCATATTCCCAGACTGGAACGACATCCATCCAGAACAGTGAGAATAGGAATATTCCACGAATGAGCAAGCCCGCCGGATCGCCCTCCCCAGGGAATGCCGCTGCGGGCGATGGGACACCCTCCGCCCCCTCCCGCACGCCATCAATCCCGGTTTCGAGACCGAGACCAGGTGGATGAGATAGAATGAATTCGAAACATTCTATTTGCAGAAGGGGCATTCCATTGTTCCTCAGGATCATCGGCCGGCGCGAGGCCGACGAGAGGGGGATCGCCCTCCCCCGCCGGCGCTAGCCCAGTCACACGACCCAGGTCGAACGGCCTCCCGTCGAAGGTCCGTCGCAGGCGATCGCCGGGTCTCGGGCAGCCTCCCTGTACGTCCCGTCATGGACGCCGCAGGGACCGGAACGGCGCCAGCGCCCGGTGCACGACGGCCGCCATGGCGGCGAGCACCGCGAACAGAGCCGCCGGCGACGAGACGAGGGGGCTCGGGAATGTCGCCCGGCGCCAGGCCCGCTGGCGGCGGTCCGCCGCCACGGCGGTCCGGAGCCGAGTGCCGGCGCCGTCGATCGCGATCGGCTGCGACAGGGCGAAAAGCCGTCCACCAACCGGACCGGTGATGTCGGCGATGCCCGGCCCTGCGGTCGAGGATCACCGTCGGGCCCGAAGCCCGACAGCAGCAGCGCCAGGCCGACCAGACCGGCGGCGGCGAGGCCGATCCTCGCCCGCCCCTGCGCATGGGTGCCGAATCGGGTCCTCGGGCGCGTCAGCTGCCCGCACCGCGAGGGTGGCCAGGAGGCCGACACATGGGCCGGCACACGGGCCGTCGCCCCGGGAAGACGGTGGGACGGCACGAGGGCGATAGCGGCGCGCGACCCTGGCAGGCGTCGTCAGGGTGGCGGCGCTTGCTCGCGGTCAGCCCTCAGGCGGCTCCCGCCCCCGCCGCCGCGGCCTTGCGACGGGCGGCCTTCGGCGGCACCAGGAGCAGGCCCGGATCGGTCGGCATCAGCTGCAGGCCGGCCTCGTCGAGGCTGAGCGGGAGCTTCGGAAAGACTTCCTTGACGTGGGCCACGTCGGCCTTGAACGCCTGGCGGAAGCTGCGCAGGGAGGCGTTGTCGGCGCCGAACTGCTTGTGCACCGTGTCCCAGGTCAGGCGGAGGGGGCGCTGCAGGCTGCGCAGGCGGTAGCCGACCCAGAACAGCAGGTCGAGCTTGCGCGCCGAGCCCGAGAAGGCGCGGGCGGCCCGGATGTCGACCGGCAGGGCGTGCTGGACCAGGTTGTCGTAGAAATCCTGGTGGAACTGCACCGTCTTCGACCAGGCGATGCCGTCCTGGCCGTCGGCGCGCCAGAGGTCGAGCTGGCGGAAGGGCGGCATGGTGAGGGTCGAGGAGCGCGACTGCCCGTCCCACAGGCCGATCTGCATCGTGCAGGCGGCCAGCCGGTGCAGCTGCTCCTTGAACTGCCGGATCGTGCCGCGCTCGCCGCCGGTGACGGCAAATCCCATCTCGCGCATGAAGCCCGACAGGCTGTCGGCGACCTCGACCGTCGGGCTGCGCTGGCGCACCGCCTCGGTGCAGAGATGCAGGAGCACCAGCCGGGCCTTGGGGCCGTAGGGCAGCCCCTGCAGTTCCATCTGGCCGGTCGCCGGGTTCTTCAGCCGGCCAGCCAGGAGGCTCAGGGTGTTGCGCCCGTATTCCCGAAAGAATTCCCGCTCGTCGCCGGGGTCGCGGTAGGGCAGCCCGCAGAGCGCCAGCACGGAATGGATGTGCTGGATCGTGTCCGGGGTCACCGGCTCGGCCTCGATCACCAGGCGGACCGCGTCGCGGCGGCGCTGGTCGCGCCCCATCGCGGCGCGGGCATCCTGCTTGCGGCCGGCCTCCGCCCGCTCGGCGTCGCGCAGGGCCTGGCGGTGGGCGATGTGCTCGACGATGACCGCGTACAGGAACCCGCCGCGGGCCGCTTCCAGCTCGGCCAGCAGGTCCTCGTCGTGGATCGCCGCGATCTTGGCCTCGATGCTCATGCCTGACGGTCTTGCCTGACGCCTGCTTCGGGTTCCGCGGCCGTCCTCGCCGGCCCGTGGTCCAAACCGTCATGCACGATTCGGCTCCCGGGATTCCGTGCCCCGGGACGGGTTATCCCAAGATTCCGACGACTCGTCCCCGTTATCCCGCGCCGATTCCGGCACCGGCCCGCCCCGAGGGCGGTCCCAGGGCCGCCAGGAGGGCCGCCGGGAGGACCGTGCGGGCTCGAGCGGAGGCCCCGGCGCTCCCCCACTCCCCGGCCCGCCGCGGCCCTGTGGGCCGGCTGTGCACGACCCTGTGCACCGTCCTGGGGACCGGCGGTGGCCGGGCCGGCGCGCAAGCCTGTGGGCGGGGTGGGCAGGCCCCGGTGGAGCACCGGTGGAGGAGCGGCGCAGAGTTCGATACGGGGCCGGATCCCGGATCCGCCGGCCGCGCAGAGTTCGATACGCGAACGCGACTCGAAACCGACCGGATTCCGGGGACTTGGCCGGGCCCCGACGCCGAATCCGATGCGCGGGCACGCAGACTTCGATGCGCGAACCCCCGGAATCCCCGCAGAATCCGATGCGTCTCCACGCAGAGTCCGATGCCGAGCCACGCAGAGCAGGATACGCAACCGCCCCGCAAAGCCTTGTCACGGCGGGGAAATTCGCTCCTCCATATAATCCACATAACTGACTCTCTGAGAATCCATGACTGATAAGTCACCTATAGGGCCGAGACAGGGTTCGTTTTGAAGAACGATCGAGGGCGCCTCCGGCGTCGATCGGATACAATCCTCGAAAGACATGGAATTTATGGAATAAGCGAGCTTCTTCAGTGCCCTGCCCTCTCGCACCGGGCGCTTCCCCGGGGGCTTGGCGGCGCCTATGAGCGGGGTCGAGGCGCCGCCCGGGGCGGCGCGGACGGATGGCGAGCGACCATGAGCACCACCCCGATCGCGCGGCTTCTCGGGATCATGGCGCGCTTGCGCGACCCGGAGGGCGGCTGTCCCTGGGACCTGGCGCAGAGCCATGCCAGCATCGTCCCCTACACGATCGAGGAGGCCTACGAGGTCGCCGAGGCGGTGGAGACCGGCGACCCGGAGGAGCTGCGCGACGAGCTCGGCGACCTCTTGTTCCAGGTCGTGTTCCAGGCCCGGATCGCCGAGGAGGCCGGCACCTTCGGCTTCGACGAGGTGGCCACCGCCATCGCCGACAAGATGGTGCGCCGCCACCCCCACATCTTCGGCGACGCCAAGGACCTCGATCCGGCGGCGGTGAACGCGCAATGGGCGACGATCAAGGCCGAGGAGCGCCGCGCCAAGGCGGCCCGCGCGGCGGCGAGCGGGCGCCCGCCCGCCCCGGAGGGCATTCTCGACGGCGTGCCCCTGGCGCTGCCCGCCCTCGCCCGGGCGGAAAAGATCTCGCGCAAGGCGGCCGCCGTCGGCTTCGACTGGCCGGACGCGGCGGAAGTCGTCGCCAAGGTGCGGGAGGAGACCGACGAGGTCGTGCAGGCGCTGGCCGGCGAGGGCCCGGAGGCGGTGGCCGAGGAGATCGGCGACCTCCTGTTCTCGGTCGCCAACCTCGCCCGCCATGCCGGCGTCGATCCGGAGGAGGCCCTGCGGCGGGCCAACCTGAAATTCCAGCGCCGCTTCGCCGCCATGGAGGCGGAGGTGACGAAGGACGGCCGCCCCCTGGCGGGAGCCGGCCTCGCGACGATGGAGGAGGCCTGGGTCGCGGTGAAAAGGCGGGAGCGCCAAAACCCACCCTTATAGAGAGCGTCGGGCGATCGGCTTGACGGCCGATCGAATATGGGAAAATCTCTCATTCATGAGAGATGACCTCATGCCCGAGCCCGTGGCCGACTCGCGCGCCGCGCCCGGCGAGGCCGCGGCGATCGACCTGCGGCTGGCCGCCCGGCTCGCGTCCTTGCGCCAGGAGCACGGCCTGTCCCTCGACGCCCTCGCCACCGCGAGCGGCATCAGCCGCCCCACCCTGTCGCGGCTGGAGCGGGCCGAGACCAGCCCGACCGCCTCCCTGCTCGGCCGGCTCTGCACCGTCTACGGCCGGCCGATGTCGCGGCTGCTCGCCGAGATCGAGGCCGACCCGGCGGAGGTCATGCGCCACGACGCGCAGGCGGTCTGGGTCGATCCCGAGACGGGGTTTCGCCGCCGCGGGGTCTCGCCCCCGGCCCGGGATTTTTCCGTCGAGCTCGTCCACGGCACCCTGCCGGCCGGCGCCAGCATCGCCTACGCGGCCCCTCCCGTCGGCGGGCTCGAGCATCACCTCTGGATGCTGGGGGGCCGGCTCGACCTCGCCCTCGACGGTGTCGTCCATGCCCTGCTGCCCGGCGATTGCCTGCGCTACCGCCTCGCCGGCGCCTCCCGCTTCACCAGCCCGGGCCCGGACGAGGCCCGCTACCTGATCGCGATCGGCCGGCCGTGAGAGGACGCGACACGATGACGAGAATCGAGACCCTGTCGGCCGACGCGGCGGAGGCCGCCCTGCTCGACCTCGCGGCCCTGCTCCATGCCTGCGTCCTCGCCGGGGCCAGCATCGGCTTCGTGCTCCCCTTCACTCTCCCCGAGGCGGAAGCCTTCTGGCGCGACGGGCTGCCGGCTTTGCGCAGCGGCGCCCGCCGGCTGCTGGTGGCCCGCCACGAGGGGCGCGTCGTCGCCAGCACCCAAATCGGCCTCGCCGCACCGCCGAACGGTCGGCACCGGGCCGAGATCACCAAGGTGCTGGTCCATCCGCAGATGCGTCGCCGCGGCCTCGCCCGGGCCCTGATGCGGGAGGCCGAGGCGGTGGCCCGGGCGGAAGGCCGCTCGCTCCTGATCCTCGACACCCGCTCGCACGATGCCGGCGAGGCGCTCTACCGCTCGCTCGGCTACGCCGTCACCGGCGTGGTGCCGGATTACGCCTGCTCGCCGGAGGGCGTGCCGGAGCCCTGCACCTTCATGCACAAACGGCTTCAGGAAACCGAGCGGGACACCAGACCGAGCGGGACACCGGCGGCAGTCCGGACCCTGACGAAATTTTGATGCCCTGATCGCTTGCGCACAATCGAATGCTCGGGTCATGTCGCGCCGGGCCGAATCGGCCCCGCGAAGGGACGACCGACCATGACCCCCACCCCGATCCGGCGCACGCTCCTCGGCGCCGCCCTGCTGCTCGCCGCCATCCCGGCCGCCTCGGCGCAGGATGCCTCGTCCACGGCCGAGCAGACCATCGCGGCCATGACCAAGATCTTTGGCGACCATCCCGGCAAGCGCTCGAACCACGCCAAGGGCGTGGTGGTGGAGGGCAGCTTCACCCCGTCGAAGGACGCCAAGACGCTCAGCAAGGCGGGCGTCTTCTCCGGCGCCGCCGTGCCGGTGACCGTGCGCTTCTCCGACGCCACCGGCCTGCCGCAGATTCCCGACGGCGCCCCCGAGGCCAACCCGCACGGCCTGTCGATCAAGTTCAAGCCCGCCGACGGCTCCGAGATGGATGTCGTCACCAACTCGCTCAAATTCTTCCCCGTCGCCACCGGCGAGGAGTTCCGCGACCTTCTGGTGGCGATCACCAAGAGCGGCCCCGGTGCCGCGAAGCCGACCCCGGTCGAGCAGTTCATGGCCGCCCACCCGAACGCCCCGAAGGCGCTCGCCACCGCCAAGACCCCGTCGAGCTTCGGCCGCCAGGTCTATAACGGCGTCAACGCCTTCATCCTGGTCGATGCCGCCGGCAAGCGCACCCCCTTCCGCTACCGCATCGTGCCGGTGGCCGGCGAGGAGCTCCTGAGCGCCGACGACGCCAAGGCCAAGGGCCCGAACTACCTCGTCGAGGAGATGCCGGCCCATCTCGCCAAGGCGCCGGTGGCCTTCCGGATCGAGGCGCAGATCGCCCAACCCGGCGACACGACCAAGGACGCGACCGTGGCCTGGCCGGAGGACCGCCGCTTCGTCGATCTCGGCACGCTCACCCTGACCAAGGCGGTGCCCGACAGCCAGACCGCCGAGAAGGCGCTCCTGTTCATGCCCAACAACCTGCCGGACGGCGTCGAGGTCTCGGACGACCCGCTGATCGACGCCCGGGTCCAGGCCTACGCGATCTCGTTCGGGCGCCGCTCGCAGTGAGGTTTTTTGGCGCGCGGCGCGGCTCCAGGGCCGGCGCCGCGCGCCTCCCTCGGCCGCCTTGCGTCGGCCGGCCGACGCGAGGCGGCCGGGATTGGTCTCGCCGCAGATTTTCGCCGCAAAACCGGCCACCACTTTTGCGAAATCTGCTTATGCCGCTTCCCGCGCCAGGGGCCGGATGCGGTCGATCTCCGCCCCGATCGCCCGCTGGGCGCGCCGAAGTTCGTAATCGCCCTGCAGATTGATCCACACCTGGGGGTTCATCCCGAAGTAGCGCCCGAGCCGGAGCGCGGTATCGGCGGTGATCGGCGTCTCCTCCCGCGCGATCCGCTCGATCCGGGTGCGCGGCACCCCGCAGGCCTTGGCCACCGCGTAGGCCGTCAGCCCGAGCGGCACCATGAACTCCTCGCGCAGGACCTCTCCAGGATGGAGGGGGGGAAGCAGGTCTTCGGTTTCCAGTTCGATCGCCACGGGGCTGTCCCCTCCGATTGGGCCGGGTCGACACCCATGCCCGCGATGCAACTCTTCGCGTCAGTGATCGTCCGCGATCTCGACCGCTTCGGGCCCTTGACCGGTCCAGCGGACGCAGATGCGCCACTGATCGTTGATCCGGATCGCATGCTGCCCCGCTCGATCGTGCAGGATCGGATGCAGCTTGTTACCCGGTGGCAGTTTCAAATCGTCGAGTGACGTTGCGCTGTGAAGGTAGCGCAGCTTGCGACGTGCGACCTTCAGGATACTGGTCGGCAATCCCTTCGGCTGCTGATCGTTGAGCACCGCTTCGGTTCTTTCGTCGGAGAAGCTGCGGATCACGATGAGTCACCCCGACCACCTGATAGTATCATGATGCGATACCAACGACTGGGAAAGGCTTGATTTTTCGCGGTCGAAGCGCTGCCCTCCCTCGGCGTTGCCGGCCACGCTGATTCGCATTGCGTGCCTCCCGGCGGCGTCGCGCAAACCTCGCAGTCCACTCCCTCATGCCCCCCTTCCTCACGGCCAACCTGCGCTGGCTCGCGGCCGGGTTCCTGCTCCTGTTCTGCGGCTGCTTCGGCCAGACCTTCGTGGTCGCCCTGTCGGGCGGGGCGATCCGGCGGGAGTTCGGGCTGTCGGACGGGGCCTTCGGGACGCTCTATGCCGGCGTCACCCTGGCGGCGGCCCTGGCGCTGGCGGGGCTCGGCGGGCTCATCGACCGCTGGCCGGCGACCCGGGTGGTGAGCCTTGCCGCCGGCCTCCTGGCGGCCGGGGCCGCGCTCCTCGCCCTGTCGCCGAACCTCCCCGTCCTCGCCGCCGCTCTCTTCCTGCTGCGCCTCGCCGGCCAGGGGCTGATGCTGCAGACCGCCTACACGCTGCTGGGGCGCTGGTTCTCGGCCGAGCGCGGCCGGGCGGTGTCGCTCGCCGCCCTCGGGCTCAATGCCGGCCAGGCCTGCCTGCCCCTCGCCCTCGTGGCGGCCGCGACAAACCTCGGCTGGCGCGGCGCCTGGCTCGGGATCGCCGTGCTCCTGGTCCTCGTCGCCCTGCCCCTCGCCCGCCGTCTCGTGCGGCGCGAGCGGGTGCCCGTGGCGACGGGCGGCGCCGGGCCGAGCGAGGGCGCGACCCGGGCGCAAGCCCTCGCCGACCCGTTCCTCTACGGGTTGCTGCTGGCGATGCTGCCGCCCTCCTTCATCAGCAACACGATCTTCTTCCATCAGGTGCATCTCGCCGAGAGCCGGGGCTGGCCGCCGGAGGTGCTGGCCGCCGCCTTCCCGCCCTACGCGGTCGCGACCGTCCTGTGCCTGCTGCTCGCCGGCCGCCTGGTCGACCGGTTCTCGGGCCTCGCGCTGCTCCCGTTCTACCTGGTGCCGTTCGGCCTCGCCTGCCTGGTCCTCGGCGGGGTCTCCGCGCCGTGGTCCGCCTTCGCCTTCATGCTGCTCTACGGCGTCACCGACGGGATCTCGCTCACCCTGTTCGGCGCGCTCTGGCCGGAGGTCTACGGGACCCGCCATCTCGGGGCGATCCGCGGCGCCATCGTGGCGATCATGGTGCTGGGTACGGCTTTGGGCCCGTTCCTGGCAGGCGGGCTCATCGATGCCGGCGTGCCGTTCTCCGGCATCGTCACCGGGATGGGCCTCTATTGCCTGGTCGTCTCGGCCGCCTTCTGCCTCGTCCGGCGCCGGCTCGCGGCGCATCTGCGCGGGCGCCGGTTCGCGGCGGCGTGACCCGCGCCATGGACCGGGCCTACCGCTTGGGCCGGGACTATCGTTTGGGCCAGGTCCAGGACGGCGGGTCGTGGTCGGGCGCGAGGGTCTCGCCGAGGCGCTTCTCCAGGGTGATCCGCGCGGCGCCCTCCTGCTCCAGGGCCGCCACCAGGGCGGCGGCGTGCGACACCACCAGGATCTGCGTGTCCCGCGCGGCCCGGGCGATCAGCGCGGCCAGCGGCGCCAGGAGGTCGGCGTGCAGGCTGGTCTCGGGCTCGTTGAGCACCATCAGCGCGGGCGGGCGCGGCGACAGGAGTGCGGCGGCGAGCAGGATGTAGCGCAGCGTCCCGTCGGAGAGTTCCGCGCCGCGCAACGGGCGCAGCAGGCCGTGCTGGCGGAATTCGAGGGTGAAGTTGTCCTCGCCGCTCGCCACCGACAGCGCCGCCCCCGGAAAGGCCTCGGCGATGGTCGCGCCGAGGGCGTCCCGGTCGCCGATCTCCAAGATGGTCCGGATCGCCGCCGCGACGTCGGCCCCGTCGCCGGCGAGCACCGGCGTGCGGGTTCCGATCTGCGGCCGGCGGGCCGGCGCGTCGCGGTCGGTGCGGAAATGGTCGTAGAAGCGCCAGGCCCGCATCCGCTCGCGCAACATCAGCACGTCGAGGGCGTCGCGGGGATCGGCGCCGTGGGTCATCAGGCTGTCGAAGGCGGGCAGATCGTGCAAGGCCTCGGTCCAGGTGCCGGTGCCGTCGCGCAGCCGCACCAGGGGCCCGCGGCGCTCGGCGAAGACGTTGGCCCGCCCGACGATCGGCCCGGTCCAGACGCTCTCGGCCTTGATCTCGGGATCGTGGGAGAAGAACGTGCCGGCGAAGGACGGCGGCGGCAGGCCGAGGGCGATGGCGTAGCCGACCTCGTCGTCCGAGAAGCCGAGCTTCAGCTCGACGGGGCGGCGCCGCACCGTGCCCTCGACCCGCTGCGAGCCGTCGAGGACCCGGCGCCCGAAGGTCTCCGGCCCGGCCCAGAGCGCCGAGGCAAAGCCCCCTTCCCGGGCGAGCGACGGGATCGCCCGCCCTTGCGCGACCTCGGCGAGGAGCCGCAGGGCGCGGTAGAGGCTCGACTTGCCGCTGCCGTTCGCCCCCGTCACCACGGTCAGCCGGTCGAGGCCGAGCACGATGTCGCGCAGGGAGCGGTAGCCGGAGATGGCGAGGCGGTGGATCGGCATGGGCGACCTCTGGCTGATCCGTGCCGATCTACGCGCAACGCGGACACGGTCGGATCTGAGAGGTCACAGGTCAAAGTTTGCCGCAATATGACGCGAGAGGGCGCGACACAGGATGCCGCGCCCTTTCTCATCGTCGAATAGAGTCGGGCGCGCGACAGCGCCTTATCCGCCGCCCCGCAACCGCCGCGCCGCCCCGAACCGGTTGAGGAACCGCGGCTCTTTCTCCGGCGCGACCCGGACCACGAGATGCATCGCGCCCTCGGCATCCTCGCGGCGGTCGAGCACCTCGGCATTCTCGTAGAGCCAGTGAAGCTCTGCCCCTTGCGCCGGGTCCAGGATCACCGCGAAGCTCGTGCGGGTCGCGGCGATCCGGGCCTCGATCCGGCTCATCAGGCGGTCGATGCCCTCGCCGGTGAGCGCCGAGAGCAGGACGGGCTTCGGCCCCTCTTTCCCGTTCGGCCGGCTCAGGTTCATCAGGCGCTCGCGCTCCGCCTCGTCGAGGAGGTCGGCCTTGTTCCAGACCTCGATCACCCGGTCGGTGTTCGGCTCGATGCCGAGCTCGGTCAGCACCTGGGCGACGTCCGCTCCTTGCGCCTCCGCGTCCTCGTGGGCGATGTCGCGCACGTGGAGCAGGATGTCGGCCTCGATCACGTCCTCCAGCGTCGCCCGGAAGGCGGCGATCAGCATGGTGGGCAGGTCGGAGATGAAGCCGACGGTGTCGGACAGGATCGCGGTCTCGCCGTGCGGCAGCTTGATGGCGCGGGCCGTCGGGTCGAGGGTGGCGAACAGCATGTCCTCGGCCAGCACCTCGGCCCGGGTCAGGCGGTTGAACAGGGTCGACTTGCCGGCATTGGTGTAGCCGACGAGCGCGACGATCGGGTACGGCACCCGGCGCCGGGAGCGGCGGTGCAGGCCGCGGGTGCGGGTGACGGTCTCGAGATCGCGCTCGATCCGGGTCATCCGCTCCTGGATCATCCGCCGGTCGGCCTCGATCTGGGTCTCGCCCGGGCCGCCGAGGAAGCCGAAGCCGCCGCGCTGGCGCTCGAGGTGGGTCCAGGACCGCACCAGCCGGCTGCGCTGGTAGGCCAGATGCGCGTGCTCGACCTGCAGCGTGCCCTCGCGGGTCGAGGCGCGCCGCCCGAAGATCTCCAGGATCAGGCCGGTCCGGTCGATGACCTTGACGCCCCAGGCCTTCTCCAGGTTGCGCTGCTGCACCGGCGAGAGCGCGCAATCCATCACCACGAGGCGGATGCCGTCGGCCTCGATCCGCCCGGCGATCTCCTCGACGCGGCCCTTGCCCAGGAAGGTCGAGGGCCGGATCTGCTGGACGGTGACGAGGAGCCGGTCGGCGACGTCGAGCTCGATCGCGGCGGCCAGGCCCACCGCCTCGTCGAGGCGGGCGAGCGGGGCCCGGGGCTCGCCGCCATGGTCGCGCCGGGTCTGGTAGGGGCCGATCACCAGCGTGCGGGTCTCGGCCGCGATCGCGGCTTCCGGCTCGGCCTGGCGTTGCAGGCGGATCTCGCCCGGTGTCCGCGGTTCCATCGTGTCTCCGGCTGCTCCCGAAAACAGGCCGGGAGTCCATCGGATAGAGGTTGGATGGAGCGGGGCCGGAATCAAGCGCCGGAGGGCGTGCGGACGACGAAAAACAGGCCGCACGAGGCGGCCTGGATGAAGTCGACGTGCCGAGGGCGGCACGGATGCGCGCGGCGGGCCGGCGAGGCCCGGCCGCGCGGGGTGCAGGCTGCGAGCGTGCGGCGGATCAGGCCTTCTCGGCCCCCTCCTCGCCCTGCTCGAACAGCTGCACCGGATGGCCCGGCATGATGGTCGAGATCGCGTGCTTGTAAACGAGCTGCGAGTGCCCGTCGCGCCGCAGCAGCACGCAGAAGTTGTCGAACCAGGTCACGACACCTTGCAGCTTCACGCCGTTGACCAGGAAGATCGTCAGCGGAATCTTGTTCTTGCGAACGTGGTTGAGGAAGGTGTCCTGCAGATTCTGAGCGCGTTCGCCCGCCATTCTTCTTGTCCTTTGAACCCGCTGCCAGTCCCTGTTGACGGGTCGGTCCGTGTTGTTGTGCTGCGGGAGGCGCGACGCGCCGCCCCGGGAACCGGCCGCCCCATTACACGGTGAAGCTCGTCCGGGCGCAAGTGCAGACTGGCCGCAGGGAAAGCTCCCCGGACCGTCGCACCCGCCGCAACCGTCCTTTGCCCGCGCTCCGTCGCGTCCCGGCCACAGGCCCGCCTAGCAGAAAGCCCCGGGCGGGGCACCGTCGCAAGCGGACCGGCGCGACCGCGGCGCCGTCAGGCCCCGTCAGGCGCCGATGCCGAGCGACTTGAGCTTCCGGTGCAGGGCCGAGCGCTCCATGCCGATGAACTCGGCGGTGCGGGAGATGTTGCCGGAGAACCGGGCGATCTGCGCCACCAGGTATTCGCGCTCGAAGATCTCGCGCGCCTCGCGCAAAGCCAGGCTCATCAGCTTCTCGCCGCCCGCCCCGCTCGGGGTGGTGGGCACGAGCGCGCCGACCTCGCTCGGCAGCATCTCGGTCGTGACCTCGGTCTCGGGATCGCCCTGCGTCAGGATCATCAGCCGCTCGACGTTGTTGCGCAGCTGGCGGACGTTGCCGGGCCAGTCGTGCGACTGCAGCACCGCCATGGCGTCGGCGGCGATGCGCCGTTGCGGCAGGCCGGTGGCGGCCGAGATCTGCTCCATGAAGAACGTGATCAGCTCCGGCACGTCCTCGCGCCGCTCGGCGAGCGAGGGCACCCGGATCGGCACGACGCTGAGACGGTGAAAGAGGTCCTCGCGGAAGCGCCCGCCGGCGATCTCCTCCGCGAGGTCGCGGGACGACGACGAGATGATCCGCACGTCGACATGGACCCGCGTGGTGCCGCCGACGCGCTGGAAGTTCTGGTCGACGAGGACCCGCAGGATGCGGTTCTGGGTCTCGCGGGGCATGTCCGCGACCTCGTCGATGTAGAGGCTGCCGCCATGGGCCTCCTCGAGCGCGCCCACCCGCCGCGGCTTGCCGTCGGCGGCCTCGACGCCGAACAGCTCCGCCTCCATCGTCTCGGGGGTGATCGTGGCGGCGTTGATCACCACGAAGGGGCCGTTCGCCCGCGACGAGGCGGCGTGGATGGTGCGGGCCGAGAGCTCCTTGCCGGAGCCCGGCGCGCCCGCGATCATCACCCGGGCGTTGGTGGGCGCCACGCGCTCGACGGTCTGGCGCAGCTGGTTGGCCGCCACCGAGGCGCCGACGATGCGGCTCGCCTGGCCCGACCGCGCCTTGAGGTCGCGCACCTCGCGCTTGAGCCGCGAGGCCTCCAGCGCCCGCTCGGCCACCAGGATCAGCCGGTCGGCCTTGAACGGCTTCTCGATGAAGTCGTAGGCGCCCGCCTTGATCGCCGAGACCGCGGTCTCGATGTTGCCGTGGCCCGAGATCATCACCACCGGCAGGTCCGGGGCCTGGGCCTTGATCGCGTCGAGCACCTGGAGCCCGTCGAGGCGCGAGCCCTGGAGCCAGATGTCGAGGAAGACGAGGTGCGGGCGGCGCGCCTCGATCGCCGCCAGCGCCTCGTCGGAGGAGCCGGCGGTGCGGGTGCGGTGGCCCTCGTCGTCGAGGATGCCGGCGACGAGCTCGCGGATGTCGGCCTCGTCATCGACGATCAGAATGTCGGCGCTCATGGCTTCAAGGCCTCCCCCGCGACGCGGGCGGCGGGCCTGAGGCCCCGCACCCGGTGCTGTATCGAATTGGGCTGTCGGATTGGGCGTTCGTGAGGTCCGGCGCTTCCGGCGGCGGGCCGGGGCGTCACGCGGCGGGCTCCGGAGAGGTCGCCGGGGAGGTGGGTGTCTCCGGGGTCTTGACCGGCCGGGCCCGGCCGGCCTCCGCCGGCTCGTCGCGGCGCATCTCCCGCAGGACCCGCATCCGCACCTGGCCGCCGCGCCCGCGCGGGTTGTCGTTCAGCTCGATGCCGCCGCCGTGCTCTTCCAAGACCTTGCTCACGATCGCCAATCCGAGGCCCGTGCCCCCCTCGCGGGTGGTCATATAGGGTTCGAGGAGCCGCTGGCGCCCTTCGGCCGGGAATCCCTTGCCGGTATCGGTGATCTCGATGACGGCGGCCTCGCCCTCCTCGTAGAGCCGCACCGCGACCAGGCTCTCGCCCCGGGTCTCTTCCGGCACCGCCTGCACCGCCTCGACGGCGTTCTTGAGGATGTTGGTGATCGCCTGCGACAGGAGCCGCGTGTCGAAGGCGGCGCTGACGCGGTTCACCCCCTCCTCCAGGGTGAAGGCCACGTCGGGATGGGCCACCCGCATCATGAACAGGTTCTGCTTGACGATCTCGGTCAGGTCGTTGCGGGCGATGGCGGGCTTGGGCATCCGCGCGAAGGACGAGAACTCGTCCACCATCCGCTTGATGTCGTCGACCTGGCGCACGATCGTGGCGACGCACTGCTCGAAGATGTCCTTGTCGACGGTGATGACCTTCCCGTACTTGCGCCGGATGCGCTCGGCCGAGAGCTGGATCGGGGTCAGCGGGTTCTTGATCTCGTGGGCGATGCGGCGGGCGACGTCGGCCCAGGCCGAGGTGCGCTGCGCGGTCACGAGGTCGGTGATGTCGTCCAGCGTGACGACGTAGCCCCGGTCGCCGTCCTGCGACTGCTCGCTCGTGGTGCGCACGTCGATGGTGCGCTCGCGGCCGTTGCGGGCGATCTGGATCTGCTGCTGGGTCGGGCGGGCGCGGGCATCCCCCGGCAGGCCGCCGAGCTCGGGCATCGCCACCGCCAGCGGCTCGCCGACGAGGTCGGCGACGGAGCGCCCGAGCATCCGCTCGACCGACGGGTTGGCGATGGTGATGACGCCGCGCCCGTCGACGCCGATGACCCCGGCCGGCACCCCGGCCAGCACCGCCTCGGTGAAGCGGCGGCGGCTGTCGATCTGCTCGCTCTGCTCGATCAGGGTGGTGCGCTGGCGGCTGAGCTCCTGGGTCATCTTGTTGAAGCTCTCGCCCAGGTGCTGGAGGTCGCCCTCCGTCTTCCGGAACGGAACTTGAGCGTAGTAGTTGCCCGACGCGACCTGGTCGGCGGCGTTGATCAGCCGGCGGATCGGCGCGACGAAGCGGTTGGCGAAGTTGAGCCCGAACCACACCGCCGACAGGAGCGCGATCAGCGCGATGAGCGCGAACATCGTCGCGAAGGCGATCTGCACGCTGCGCCGCCCGGCATCGATGGTCAGGAACTCGGTCGCGGCGGCCCGCGACACGCCCGGGAACTCGACCGCGAGCCGCGTCACCTCGCGCTCGACCAGCAGGAAGGCGTCGTCGTAGGCCGGCAGCTTCATCAGCGTGCCGAAGACCCGCCCCTCCCGGGGCAGCAGGCAGGTGGCGTCGGGGGATTTCGCCGCCTCCTCGAAGTCGCTGGCCGAGGGCAGCGGCGGGTCCTTGAGGATGTCGATGTTGGCCCGCGCCACGGTCTCGGTCGGCGAGCGCATGATCCGGGCGATCGGCAGGCCGAGCGAGGCGGCGCGCGCGGTGAGGAAGCTCTCGAACCAGGCCCGCTCGACGTCGAAGGCGGGGCGCGCCCGAGTCAGGTCGTCGGAGAGGATGCGCGCCTCGCGGGCGAGGCTCTGGCACTGGTTGGTCAGGTAGGCGTCGGCGACGTCGACCGACATCAGCACGACGTTGCGCATCCGGTCCGAGAACCAGGGCGACAGGCCGCGCTCGAGGGTGATCGACGCCACCACGGCGAGGAGCACCGTCGGCAGGGTCGCGATCAGGCTGAACAGGCCGACGATGCGGGTGTGGAGCCGGGCGGCCGCCGCGTTGGTGCGCCGCGCCCGCAGGAAGACTCGCGCCTCCCAGGCGATGACCACGACGAGCAGCAGCACCAGGGCGACGTTGCTGAGGAGTAGCGCCACCACCACGGTGTGGGTCGGCGCGATCGCGGTGGCGCCGACCAGGATCAGGAAGGTGACGAGCGCCAGCGCCAGGGCGACGATGACCGCCAGCGCTCCGAACCAGCCCGGACCCCGCGGCGCGGCGTCCGGAACCGACCCGGGCGGGAGCGGCCTGTCGGGATGACCGGCCGGGCCGGAAGCGGGCGCCGGAGCCCGGGGGCGTCGTGTGAACAGCATCCGTGGTGCAAGGCCACTACAGTGTGGCGAAATTAATACGGATGCCGCCGCGGCGGCAATCGGTGCCGCCGGCGGCGATGGGTCGGCGCGGGGTCGGGCCTGGCCGGATCCGGAGTGCCGGGTCGGGGCCCGCGGCGCGTCAGGCCGCCTGGTTCGAGCGCGGGCGGCGGACCACCGGCTTCTGGCCGAGCCCGATGCTCTTGGCGAGCTCGGAGCGCTGGGCGGCGTAGTTGGCGGCGACCATCGGGTAGTCCGGCGGCAGGCCCCACTTCTGGCGGTACTGCTCGGGGGTGAGCCCGCGGCCGGCGAGATGGCGCTTCAGCGTCCGGTACCGGCGCCCGTCCTCCAGGCTGATCAGGTAGTCGGGCGAGACGGTCTTCTTGATCGGCACCGGCGGGGTCAGCCGCTCGGGCTCCGCCGGGGCGGCCGTGCCGAGACGGGCGACCGCCTCGTGGACGCTGCGGATCAGGCTCGACAGCTCGCCCACCGGCACGCTGTTGTTCGACACGTAAGCCGACACAATATCGGACACCAGGCCGATCATCTGGGGCGTTTCGACGTGGTCATCTGAACTCATTGTGGTCCTCGAGAAATGCGGCCCCCGGTCCGAGGTGATGGATGTTACGCCGGTCTGCGTCAACTGCAAGCTGTCCCGGTCAACATAAGAGACCGTTCTGCTTTGGAGGTATTTTCCCGGAGCAGCGGACACCAGGGTGGTCGCCGTCGCGGCGGGCTGCCGTCCGACCCCGCCGGGGCACCGGCCCGCCGATCGATCGATGATGAAAAAACGATTTTTATCAATAGCTTGTCCATAAAGACGACGCATCGTCAGCGGTCCGAGGCGAGCGCCATCCAGGGGGCTCGGCATACCGGCGCCGCTCCGCCGGTACCAGTTAACAATCGGTAAAAACTACAAAACAATAGTTCGCGGGCCGGGCAAACGCTGCGCAGAGGCCCAATCCACGCGCCGCTGGGCCGACCGTCGCGACCGCGGCTGATCGCTCGAAACCGTGTCATTCCGCGGAGATTTCGCGCGTGGGCGACGGCGATCACGGTCCGGTGCCGCATTCGATAGATCTAACGGCGCTTCGGTCGCCGATGGCTGGCCGGATCGACTGAAGAATATACCTGCTTCGGACGATGTTCTATTGTCCAGAGAGCGCCATGCCGCATCGGAAACGCAGGGCATACGACGCGTGGCAAGGTTTCGTGCCGGTCGTGCCCAAGAATACGCCTATACTGTGGGCGGCCGATACCGGGTGCGACAGGCTCTCATCGGGCCGTCGGCAGGCCGGCCTTGCCGAATTGTCCCGGATCTTGGTCTTTGGTACCCCCCTCGTCCTGCGGGGAGCCAGGATATGCGTCGCAATGTCGCGCATGAGCGAGGGGGTTTTCCCCTCGCTTCTCCCGTCGATCGTCCCCGTCGCCAGCCTCAGCGCGGGGTGCGGAAGACCTGCAGGTCGAGGTCGCGCACCTTCTTGCGCAGGGTGTTGCGGTTCACGCCCAGCAATTCGGCGGCGCGGATCTGGTTGCCGCGGGTCGCCGCGAGTGCCGCGCCGATCAGCGGGCCCTCGATCTCGCGCAACACGCGGTGGTAGAGGCCGGGCGGTGGCAGCGTGTCGCGGTAATTGGAGAAATACTCCGAGAGGTGCCGCTCCACCGCCGCCGACAGGCCTTCCGCCTCCCCGTTCCCCTTGCGCCCCGTCCCGCCTTGCGCGGGGGCGGCGAGCGGCAGGGTGTCGAGCTCGGCCTCGATCACCGGGCCGGTGATCGTCTCCTGGGGGTAGAGCGCCGCGAGGCGCCGCACCAGGTTCTCGAGCTCGCGCACGTTGCCGGGCCAGCGGTAGCGCTTGAGCTTCTCCATCGCGTCGCCGTCGAGCTGCTTGCGCGTCAGGCCCTCGCGCTCGACCAGCACGAAGAAGTGGCGCACGAGGTCCGGCACGTCCTCGGAGCGCTCGCGCAGCGCCGGCAGGCGCAGCGGCACCACGTTGAGGCGGAAGAACAGGTCCTCGCGGAAGATCCCCTGCTGGATCGAGACCCGGAGGTCCTTGTTGGTCGCCGCGATGATGCGGACGTTGGTCTTGATCGGCACCCGGCCGCCGACGGTGGTGTACTCGCCCTGCTGGAGCACCCGCAGCAGCCGGGTCTGGGCCTCCATCGGCATGTCGCCGATCTCGTCGAGGAAGAGCGTCCCGCCCTCGGCCTGCTCGAAGCGGCCGGCCGAGCGCGCGGTGGCGCCCGTGAACGCCCCCTTCTCGTGGCCGAACAACTCGGATTCGATCAGGTCGCGGGGAATCGCCGCCATGTTGACCGGCACGAACGGGCCCGAGCGGCGGCGGCCGTAATCGTGGAGCGCGCGGGCCACCAGTTCCTTGCCGGTGCCGGATTCACCCGTGATCATCACCGTCAGGTCCGTCGGCATCAGGCGGGCGAGCGAGCGGTAGATCTCCTGCATCGCCGGCGAGCGGCCGACCAGCGGGATGTCCTCGTTCTCCGGCGGCGCGCCCGGCGCCGCGGCGCCGCGCGGGCGCGACAGGGCGCGGCCGACGATCGCGGTCAGTTCCTTCAGGTCGAAGGGCTTGGGGAGATACTCGTAGGCGCCGCGCTCGGAGGCGCGGATCGCCGTCATGAAGGTGTTCTGCGCGCTCATCACGATGATCGGCAGGTCCGGCCGCACCCGCTTGATGCGCGGCAGGAGGTCGAAGGCGTTCTCGTCGGGCATCACCACGTCGGTGATGACGAGGTCGCCCTCCCCCTGCGCCACCCAGCGCCACAGGGTGGCGGCGTTGCCGGTCGAGCGGACCTCGTAGCCAGCGCGGGACAGGGCCTGGTTGAGCACGGTGCGGATGGCGGCGTCGTCGTCCGCCACGATGATGTGTCCGTTCGGCATGGCGCTCACTCGGTCTCGGCGGAGGATTCGCGCCCGTCGCGCGCGTGCGACATCGGCAGGAGGACGCGGAAGGCGGTGCGGCGGGGGGCGGGATCGCACTCGACGATGCCGCCGTGGTCGCCGACGATCTTGGCGACCAGCGCGAGGCCGAGGCCCGACCCTTGCGCCTTGGTGGTCACGAAGGGGTCGAACAGGTCCGGCAGCAGCTCGGCGGAGACGCCCGGTCCGTTGTCGCGCACCGCCACCTCGATCGGCAGGCTGACCCGCTCGCGCGAGCCCGGCACCTGGAGGCGCAAGCCCGTGCGGAAGGCGGTGGAGAGGACGATCTCGCCGTCGACCGCATCGGCGCCGATCGCTTCCGCCGCGTTCTTGACGAGGTTCAGGATCACCTGGACCAGCTGGTCGCGGTTGCCGAGCACCGGCGGCAGCGAGGGGTCGTAGGTCTCGACGAAGCGGATGTGGCGAGCAAAGCCCGACTGGGCCGAGCGCTTCACCTGGTCGAGCACGCCGTGGACGTTGACCGGCCCGCGCTCGACCGGGCGTTCGTCGCCGAAAAGCTCCATCCGCTCGACGATGCGCACGATCCGGTCGGATTCGTCGCAGATCAGCCGGGTCAGAAGGCGGTCGTCCTCGGCGGCCGACTGCTCGAGGAGCTGGGCGGCGCCGCGGATGCCGGCGAGCGGGTTCTTGATCTCGTGGGCGAGCATCGCGCCGAGCGCCACCATCGAGCGGGCCGCGCCGCGATGGGTGAGCTGGCGGTTCATCTTGTCGGCGATGGTGCGCTCCTGGAGCATCAGCACCACGAGGTCGTCGTCGAGATGGGTCGCGAACACGTCGACGCTGCGCTCGACGCCGGTGCGCGGCGAGGCCAGTTCCACCCGGTACTCGCTGACGCTGGCGCGGCGCCGCCGCACCTCGTTCACGAGCGCGATGATCGGCGAGGAGAACGGGATGATGTCGCGCAGGCGCTGGCGCTGCATCATCCGGCGCGAATAGTCGAAGAAGTGCTCCGCCGCCATGTTGACCCGGAGGATCCGCTCGTCCGGACCGATGGTCAGGACGGGCAGCGGCAGGGCGTTGATGATCATCTCGCTCGTCGGGTCGCTCATGGACGAGGCCTTCCGGGTGCGGGCGGCAGGGGGGGCATCGCTCATCCTTACGCGGCCTGCTGCTCGGGCCGTGCGGCGGGCTGTGCGGACGGGGCCTCGAAGGCGCGCCGCAGGAGCCGCGCCGCCTCCGCCGGGTCGCCGGTGGTGAGAAGCCGGGTCCGCTCGTCGGGGGTGAGCCCGCCGGCATGGTCGGCATAGGCCGCGAGGTGCTTGCGGGCGTGGCGCACGCCCATCCGGGCGCCGTAGAGGGCGATGAGCCCGTCGTAATGCTCGGCCGCCAGCGCGGCCTTTGCCGCGGCGTCCGGCTCCGCCAGGGTCTCGCCGGCGAGGCCCGCCGCCACCGCGGCGACGAGCCAGGGCCGCCCGACCGCCGCCCGGCCGATCATCACCGCGTCGGCGCCCGACGCCTGGAGGCAGGCCCGCGCGTCGTCGAGGCCCGCCACGTCGCCGTTGGCGACGAGCGGGATCGCCACCGCGTCGCGGACCAGGCGGATCGCCGCCCAGTCGGCCCGGCCGGTATAGAATTGCTGCCGGGTGCGGCCGTGCACCGTGACGGCGGCATAGCCGAGCCGTTCGGCCCGGCGGGCGAGGTCCGGGGCGTTGCGGGTGGCGTCGTCCCAGCCCAGCCGCATCTTGACGGTGACCGGCACCGAGACGGCCTCCCGCACCGCGGCGAGCAGGCGCTCGGCATGGTCGAGGTCGCGCATCAGGGCCGAGCCGGCCTGGCCGCCGGTCACCGCCTTGGCCGGGCAGCCCATGTTGACGTCGATCACGTCGGCGCCGTTCGCCTCGGCCAGCCGCGCGCCCTCCGCCATCCAGCGCGGGTCGCAGCCGGCGAGCTGGACGATGTGGGGCAGCACGCCCTCGCCCTCGGCCCGCAGGCGCGCCTCCTCGGTGCCGCGGGCGAAATCCTCCGCCGCCACCATCTCGGAGACGGTCGCGGTGGCGCCGAGCCGACGTGCGATGCGGCGCATGTGCAGGTCGGTGACGCCGGACAGGGGCGCCAAGAGCGCCCCGCGCGCCAGCAGCGGCCCCCGCGCATCCGGACGCGGCACCCGCAGCGCGCTCCGCGCGTGCAGCGCAGCGCCGTCCGCTCCCGCCGGTGGCAGCGCTGCCGGCGACGCCCCCGAGGCCGCCCCCGGCCCCTCGGCGCTCAAATAATGGTCAGTCGTCATTGTGCTCAGCAAATAGCCAAAACCCGGTCATACGCAAGCGCGTTCGACCCCCGTTCCCCGATTCGCTCCCGATTTACGCGTCGGATGGCCGTTCCTCGCGCCCCGGGGGGGCCTTCGCGGGCCCGGCGGGTGTCGCGCGATGGCGTGCCGCGTCGATGGGACGGTGTGCGGCAGGATAGCGGGCACGAGCGCGGGAATGGAAGCGCCGGGATCCTGTCTTTGCTGCAGTGCGGGGTAGCGCCCGGCGCCGTCATCGGCCGGCGGCGGCCGCCAAGCCCTGCCCGCCAAGCCCCGACCGACCCTGACCTGCATGCGCCGCGCGCAACCCCGCGTCCCGGCTCCGGCGGGCCCTCGCGCGCCGGTCCGTCCGCATGACCGTAAGTTGCCCCCTTCCCGCGCGGCACCGCCCTTCCCCCAGTGCATTTGCCTCGAAGGAGGACCGTCGCTAAGGAGCGGGCAATCCCGGGAGCGACCTCTTTGACATTTCCCAAGATCGCCGCGGTGGTCGTCGCCGCGGGGCGCGGCATCCGCGTCGGCGGCGACACGCCCAAGCAGTATCGCCGCGTCGGCGGCCAGGCGGTCCTGACCCGGACCCTGGCGGCGCTCGCCGCCCATCCGGGCATCACGCGGATCCAGGTGGTGATCGCGGCCGATGCCGCCGCCTTCTACGACGAGTGCCTGGGCGACCTGCCGCCCGGGATGCGCGCGAAGCTCGCCCGGCCGGTCGCCGGCGGTGCCACCCGGCAGGCCTCGGTCCGGGCCGGGATCGCGGCCCTCGCCGGCGGCGACGCCCCGGAACTGGTGCTGGTGCACGACGCCGCCCGCCCCTTCGTCGACGAGGCGCTGATCGACCGGGCGATCGCGGCGGCCGGGACGCACGGCGCCGCGGTGCCGGGCGTGCCGGTGAGCGACACGATCAAGGTGGTCGAGCCGGACGGGCGGGTGCGCGAGACCCCGAAGCGCGAGGACTTGCGCGCCGTGCAGACCCCGCAGGCCTTCCGCTTCGCGCTCCTCGCCGAGGCGCATGCGCGCGCCGCGGCGGAGGGGCACGACGGCTTCACCGACGACGGGGCGCTCGCCGAATGGGCCGGCCTCCCGGTGGCGGTCTTCCCCGGAGACCTGCGCAACCGCAAGATCACCCAGGCCGCCGACCTCGTCGAGGCCGACCGCGCCTTTTCGCCCACCTCCGAGAGCGACCCCGCCATGACCCTCCTGACCCGCCTCGGCACCGGCTTCGACGTGCATGCCTTCACGGAGGGCGACCACGTCTGGCTCGGCGGCGTGCGCATCCCGGCCGATCGCGGCGTGCTCGCCCATTCGGACGGCGACGTGGTGCTGCACGCGCTCACCGACGCGATCCTGGGCGCGCTCGCCGACGGCGACATCGGCGTGCATTTCCCGCCGAGCGACCCCCGCTGGCGCGGCGCCTCCTCCGACCAGTTCCTCGCCGACGCGGTGCGGCGAGTGAGCGAGCGCGGCGGCGTCATCGACCACCTCGACATCACGGTGCTCGCCGAGGCGCCCCGGATCGGCGCCCATCGCGAGGCGATCCGCACCCGGATCGCCGAGATCGCAGGCGTGCCGCTCTCGGCGGTGTCGATCAAGGCGACGACGACGGAGAAGCTCGGCTTCGTCGGCCGGGCCGAGGGCCTCGCCGCCCAGGCGGCGGCCACCATCCGCCTGCCGGAGGCGCGCGCCTGATGTTCGATGCCGCCCTCATCACCCGGGCGAGCGTGCTGATCGCCGCCTATCGCGAGCGCCAGGCCCGCCTCGTCACCGCGGAATCCTGCACCGGCGGCCTCGTCGCCGCCCTGCTCACCGAGGTGGCGGGCTCCTCGCAGGTGGTGGAGCGCGGCTTCGTCACCTATTCCAACGAGGCGAAGGCCGAGATCCTCGGCGTCGACTTCAACCTGATCTCGGCCCACGGCGCGGTGAGCGAGCCGGTGGCGCGGGCGATGGCCGAGGGGGCGCTGGCCCATTCCCGGGCCGACGTGGCGCTCGCCATCACGGGCATCGCCGGCCCGAGCGGCGCGACGCCGACGAAGCCTATCGGCCTCGTTCATTTCGGCCTCGTCGCGGCCGGCCGGGCGACCCGGCACATCGAGCGCCGCTACGGCGATCTCGGCCGCTCCGAGGTCCGCCGCTGCGCCGTCGAGGACGCGCTCGGCTTCCTCGAGATGGCGCTGGAGAAGGTGTGATATGGGATCCGGAAGATTGCTTCCGGATCCCATATCACCAGCCGGCGCGGTGGAGCCGCAGGCTCCACACGCTTGAGCGAAGCCGAAATCCGCATTGCGAAGCAATCAATCGGATTTCGTATGAGGGCGCGCCCTCACAGGTCCAGCATCCAGGTCTCCCCCACGAGGTCCTGCCCGAACGAGCGGTGCGGCGCCGACTCGACCAGGCGGAAGCCCGCATCGCGATAGATCCGCCGGGCGGCGCCCAGCACGTCGTTGGTCCAGAGCGTCAGCTGCCGGTAGCCGCGGTCCCGGGCCCCCGCGATGCAGGCCTCGGTAAGGCGCCGGCCGAGGCCCTGGCCCCGGGCCGAGGGCTCGACGTAGAGCAGGCGCAGCTTGCCCACCCCCTCGGCGCCGCCCGCGGGCACCAGGAAGACGCTGCCCGCCACCGCGCCGTCCCGCTCGGCGATCCAGGACGCGGCCCGGGCCGGGTCGAAGTCCCGCACGAAGCCGGCGAGGATCTCTGCCACCAGGGCCTCGAAGCCCGTGTCGAAGCCGTATTCGGCGGCGTAGAGCAGGCCCTGGCGGTGGGCGATCCAGCCGATATCGCCGGGCTGCAGGGCGCGCAGGACCGCCGGCGCGTCCGGCGACGGATCGCCGAGCAGGCGGCGCACCCGCCCCATCGCGCCGACGAGCGCCGCCCGGTCGGCGGCGGGCAGCCGCGCGAGGAGCGCCCGCACCTCGGCGCGCGAGGCCGCGTCCAGCGGCGCGAAGGCCGCCCGTCCGGTCTCGGTCAGGGCTAGGACCTGGCGCCGTCCATCCTCCGGGGCGGCCCGGCGGATCACCAGCCCCTGGTCCTCGAAGCGCTTGAGCAGGCGGCTGAGATAGCCGGCATCGAGGCCGAGATCCCGGCCCAGGATCGAGGCGGTCAGGCGGTCGCGGTGGGCGAGCTCGTAGAGCACCCGCGCCTCGGTGAGCGAGAAGGCGCTGCGGTGGAGCCCCTCCTCCAGGAGGCCGATCTGCCGGGTGTAGAACCGGCCGAAGGCCCGCACCGCCCCGATCGCGCCCTCGTCGACGTCGCCTTCGGCCTCGTCACGCATCGTCCCGCCTCCGCTCCATCGGCAGGATCGGTCAATCGGTTGACTCCGTCAACCATCTCCGTCGCGGGTCGCGACCAGCGTCGCGACGAGGTCGCGCACCTGCTTGAGCCGGAAGGGCTTGCGCAGGAAGGCGGCGTGGCCGGCGGCGCGCTCGCGCACGGTCTCCTCGGGCATCGAGCTCATCAGCACGACCGGGATGGCCCGCGTGCCGGGATCGCCCGCGAGGGCGGCCAGCATCGCGGGCCCGTCCATCACCGGCATCATGAAGTCGAGGAAGATCAGGTCGGGCGGGTGCGCGGCGACGCGGGCGAGCCCCTGGCGGCCGTTGGCGGCGGTCGCCACGGTGTGGCCGTCGTCGGAGAGGACCGCGTCCAGCAGCTCGGCGATGCCGAATTCATCGTCTACGATGAGCACCGTCGCCACGGGCCTACTCCCCGCCGTGGCGCGGGGCGTCCCGATCGGCCAGGATCGCCTCGGCCCGCTCGGGGCCGTCGTCGATGTCCAGGCCGCCCGGGCGGATGTCGAAGAGGCGCAGGCGAGGATCGATTCGGGCGTCCCGGACCTTGGCGACGGCGATCAGGCGGTGGCGGCCGGAGCGCAGGGCGCAGGAGCGCATCAGCACCACGTTCTCGGCGACGCTGGAGGTCTGCCGCAGGGAGCCGCTGCCGGAGGGTGCTTCCACGAAGGTGCCGCGCAGATCGGTTTCTCGGGTGTACATCGCCGTCACGCCCAGCGCCCTCAGCTCCGCCGTGAGAGCGGCGAAGATGCGGACGATCCGGTCCTGATCCCCTGCGATCCGGCTCATCGCGTCCAGACCGTCGATGAACACGCGCCGGACCCCCCGGTTCCGGATCTGGCTGAGGAGATCGTCGCAGACCTCGTCGATCAGCCCCTCGGTGGCGGGCTGCCACATCACCCCGATCCGGCCCGCCGCGATCAGCCCGGCGACCGGCAGGCCGAGCGCACGCGCTTTGGCGAGGAGCGCGGCCTCGCTCTCGTAGAAGCCGCAGAGCAGGCCCGGCGCATCCGGATCGGCACCGAGGAACTGGAGGCCCAGCGTGGTCTTGCCGATGCCGGCGGGGCCGCCGACGAGGGTGGTGGAGGCGTGCGGCAGGCCGCCGCCCAGCATCGCGTCGAGGGAGGGCAGCCCGGTGGTGAGCGCCGGGCCCTCGACGTGGTCGTGCCGGCTCGGCAGCCGCAGGCGCGCCTCGATGCGGGGAAAGACCCGCACCCCGTCGTCGGTGATGCGGAAGGCGTGGCGCCCGCGCAGGAAGCCGCCGCCGCGGAACTTGCGCACCTCGAGCTCGCGCTCGGCCCGCCACCCGGTGAGCCGGCTCGACAGGGCGATGAGCCCGTCCACCATCGTGTGCTCGGCGGCCACCAGGTCGGCCCCGGCGGACGCGCTGGTGAGGAGCAGCACGGTGGCGCCGGTGGCGGCGGCCTGGGTCTGCAATTCGTGGATGAAGGTCTTGAACTCGAGGGTCGAGGCGGCGGTCTCCTCCGCCGCCACCAGCCCGTCGAGGACGACGAGGCTCGCCTCGCGGTCGGCGGTCTCCCGGCGCAGCAGGGTCAGGAGGCCGGCGAGCCCCTCGTCCTGCAGGGTGCGGAAGGCGCTGAGATAGGTGATCCGGTCGGGGATCAGGTCGGGCCGGAAGAAGCCGAGCGGCGCGATGTGGCCGAGCATCCGCGCATGGCTCTCGGCGAGCAGCGTGACGTAGAGCGCCCGGTGCTCCGGCGAGGCGCCCGCATCACCTTTGGCGGGCGAGGCGCCCGCATGCGTGTAGCAGGCCTGGTTGCCGAAGATGGTCTTGCCCGAGCCCGGCGTGCCCTGGACGATGTAGACGCCGCCGCGAAACAGCCCGCCGCCGAGGATCTCGTCGAGGCCGGCGATCCCCGTCGGAACCCGCTCCAGCCCGCCATAGGCCCCGGCCCGCCCCATGCTCGGTCCCGCCCCCGTCATCCGCGCTCTCGGCCTCGTCTAGGAATTCGTCGACCCGTGCCGGGATCGTCGAGCCGTGGAAGGATCGCCTACCCGTGAAGGGGAAGCGTTACCGTGAAGGTCGCGCCTTCGCCAGGGCGGCTCTCGAGGGCGACGCCCCCGCCCATCGCCTCGGCGAGGCGGCGCACCAGCCACAGCCCGACCCCGAAGCCGGTCGGCGCCGTCCCGGGATCGGCCACCGCGCGCTCGAACCGCTCGAAGATCCGGGCCTGGTCGGCCTCCGGGATGCCGACGCCGCGGTCGCTCACCCGGATCCGCGCCACCGCGCCGTCCCGCAGGCCCACGACCGCGATGGCGCCGCCGTCGCCGTACTTGATCGCGTTGGTGATCAGGTTGTCGAGGATCTGGTCGAGGGCGAGGCGCTCGCAGGACAGGACGAGGTCGTCCGGCACCGCGACCGCGATCGTGCTGCCGGCATGGGCCGCCATCGGCCGCAGGCTCTCCACCACCTCGTCCACCACCCCGGCCAGCGGCACGGGTGTGGCCAGCAGCGCGAGCTGCCCGGCCTGCGCCCGCGACACGTCGAGCAGGGTCGTCGCCCGGCGCATGTAGCGCTCGACGAGCCAGTGCAGCTGCGCCAGCCCCTGCGCCACCCGGCCCTCGGGCGCCTCGCGCTCGGCGGCGGCGCGCAGGCGCTCGACCTGGCCGAGGATCGGGGTCATCGGGTTGCGCAACTCGTGCGCCACGCCGGCCAGGAACGCGTCGCGCTCGGACAGGGCGCGCCGCAGGGCGCCGACCTCCCGGCGCAACGCGGCGGCCTCGTCGGCCTGCGCCACCTCGGCCAGGATTCGCTCCGCCCCGCTCATGCGCGCGGTCGCCCGCTCCCGACGGGGGGCGTCCGGCCGGGGGACCGGCAGGCTGTCCGGTTCGACGGCGTGGGGGGCGAGGTCGGCATCACCCGCACGGCATAACAAATCGCGGCCGGGCAGGCGAGCGCCCGCCCCCGCTCCGAAAAGCCCTTCCCGCTCCGGTTCCTGCGAGAGAAGGTCGCGGGTCAGCGCCGCGGCGCGTCGACCGAGATCACCCGGGCCCCGCCGACCCGCCGCTCGCCGCCGTTGATGACGTAGAGCACCGGATCGGCCTTCGGCTGGGGCGGGATGCCGGCGACGGTCGGAATGCCGTAGGTGCCCTCGCCCCAGGCCGACGGGACGAGCTCGCTCGGGCGCGGCAGCTTGAAGTAGGGCTCGGCGACGAGGCCGGGCTCCAGCACGCCGTTGGCGCCGTAGAGCCCGAGGGGGCCGGCGAAGGTGGTGCCGCCATAGGCGACGAACCGCCGACCCGCAAAGCCCCTGCCTGCGAAGCCCCGCTCCCGCAGCGCCCCGATGCGCCCGTGCCGCCCCCGCACGTCGTAGACCGCGGCGCGGCCGCCCTGCGGCCCGACATGCGGCTGCCCGGCTCCTGCCCGCCCGGTTCCGCCGAGCGGTTGCGCCACGGCGCCCGTCCCCGCGAGGGCCGCGGCGGCGAGGGTGAGGACGATCAGGTCGCGACGCATGGTGTGTCTTCCCGGCTCCCGGCAACTCGCAGGTTCAATGCCGGGGTGCCATCCTCGTTCCCGCGGGGGAGCCGCGCCAGCCGTGGCAGAGTGCGGACGCGGCATGGTCGTTTCCGGTCGGAAGACCCTGGGAAAGTCCGTGTCCGATGGCCGCCGCCAGCTCAATCCGGGCAGCGGTAAATATCCAATCCCGGCCGCAATCCCCGATCGACCAGCATCGACAGCACCTGTGGCTGCAACTCCGCGCCCTCTTTGCTGTCCTGCATGAACAGACCACAGAACATGTCGCACCGGTAGCGCTCGTTCAGGTCGCGCCAGACGGCCGGATCGTGCGGGAGCTTGCCCAGGAGTGCGCCGATTCCCGCGTCGAGGCCGTCGGGCGTATCGGTCGAGAGCACCCATGATCCGACCTGGGCGATCACGTCGCGACCGGACGCGATGCGGCGGACGTCGCCCTTGCAGGTGCATCGCGTGGGTTCGATCCCCAGGAGACGGGTGATCTCCTCCGGGTCGAGCATGTCCCCGGTGATGCGCAGGCTGACGGTCGCGCGGGCGATGTCGGGCATGCTGCCGATCCTGGCGTGACTGCTGATATCCGCCAAGTATTTCGTCGCGTCATGTTTCGCAGCGTCATGGGCCATGGAGGCTCTCCAGAACGGCCCCCCGACGGAAGTCTCACGACCTAAGTCTCACGACGAATTGTCGAATGGGCTCCGGGATAAGGCTGGCTTAACGATTCGTGCGAGCGGCGCGGATCACGTGCGAGCGGGCGGTTCCCATCCCCCGCCCGGCATCGACGGCGCCGCCCGAGACCCGGTTCACCTCGAAACGCGACGATCCCGACGCGGCGAAGATTCGCGCGGGCGCGGCGTGCCGTCACCCAGGAAACGCTCCCCAAGGAGGATACACCCCATGGCAAGCTCAGCCGCCCTCGGGTCCGCCGGCGATGCCGCGCGCCCGATGACGCGGGAGGAGAAGAAGGTCATCCTGGCCTCCTCCCTCGGCACCGTGTTCGAGTGGTACGACTTCTACCTCTACGGCTCGCTCGCCGGCATCATCGGCGCGCAGTTCTTCTCGTCCTACCCGCCGGCGACCCGGGACATCTTCGCGCTGCTCGCCTTCGCGGCGGGCTTCCTGGTGCGGCCGTTCGGCGCCCTGGTGTTCGGGCGCGTCGGCGACATCGTCGGGCGCAAATACACCTTCCTGGTCACCATCCTGATCATGGGCCTGTCGACCTTCATCGTCGGCATCCTGCCCAATGCCGCGCAGATCGGCATCGCGGCGCCGATCATCCTGATCGTGCTGCGCCTCGCCCAGGGCCTGGCGCTCGGCGGCGAGTATGGCGGGGCGGCGACCTACGTCGCCGAGCACGCGCCGCAGGGACGGCGCGGCTTCTACACCAGCTGGATCCAGACCACGGCGACGCTGGGCCTGTTCCTGTCGCTGGTGGTGATCCTGGCGGTGCGGAGCATCACCGGCGAGGCCGCCTTCGCCGAGTGGGGCTGGCGCATCCCGTTCCTGGTCTCGGTGCTGCTGCTCGGCATCTCGCTCTGGATCCGCCTGCAGCTCAGCGAGTCGCCGGCCTTCCAGCGGATGAAGGAGGAGGGCAAGACCTCGAAGGCCCCGCTGACCGAGGCCTTCGGCCAGTGGCGCAACGCCAAGATCGCGCTGATCGCGCTGCTCGGCCTCGTCGCCGGTCAGGGCGTGGTCTGGTACACGGGCCAGTTCTACGCGCTGTTCTTCCTGCAATCGATCCTGAAGGTCGACGGCTATACCGCCAACCTCCTGATCGCCTGGGCGCTGCTGCTCGGCACCGGCTTCTTCGTGGTCTTCGGCTGGCTCTCGGACAAGATCGGCCGCAAGCCGATCATCCTGGCCGGCTGCCTGATCGCGGCGCTGAGCTTCTTCCCGGTGTTCAAGCAGATCACCACGCTCGCCAACCCCGCCCTCGAGAAGGCGATCGAAAACGTCAAGGTGACCGTGGTGGCCGATCCGGCCCAGTGCGGCAGCCTGTTCAACCCCGTCGGCACGCGGGTGTTCTCGGCGCCCTGCGATCTCGCCCGCGACTACCTCGCCAAGTCCTCGGTGCGCTACACCACCGAGGCCGCGCCTGCCGGCCAGCCGACTCTGGTGCGGATCAACGGCACCGAGGTCCCGTTCGCGGTCGGAGCCCCGGCGGCGGAGTTCAACAAGGCGGCGGCCTCCGCGCTCCAGGCGGCGGGCTACCCGAAGGCGGGCGACGCGCAGGTCGTCAAGATGGCGAACCCGTTCGACATCTTCCGGCCGCAGGTGGCCGGCGTGATCGGGCTGCTCTTCGTCCTCGTGCTCTTCGTCACGATGGTCTACGGCCCGATCGCCGCGGCCCTGGTCGAGCTCTTCCCGACCCGGATCCGCTACACCTCGATGTCCCTGCCCTACCATATCGGCAACGGCTGGTTCGGCGGCCTCCTGCCGGCCACCGCCTTCGCGATGGTGGCCCAGACCGGCGACATCTATTACGGCCTCTGGTACCCGATCGTCATCGCGCTGATGACCTTCGTGCTCGGCCTGCTGCTGGTGCCCGAGACCAAGGACCGGGACATCTTCGACGAGCGGGACACCGCCGCGCACTGACGTCGCGGATGATGGAATAAGAGGGGCGTCCGCGGCGAAGGCTGCGGGCGCCCCTCTCGTTTTCAGGACATCCCCGCAGGGGGAAGGACGCTGCCCTCGTCCTCGACGTCATCCTGGGGCCCGGCTGCTCCGGAATGACGCGGAGGGGTCCAGGACCGTCGCGCGAGGTCGGGACCGGCGACGGCGAGGGACCGGCCCATCCACGAAAAAAGGCCCGCCTCCCCGAGACGGGCCCCGAACACCGTTCAGGCGCGTACGGTCACCGGCAGGTCGTGATCCGCCGCACGATCCAGCCCTCGCCGTCGACGAAGAGCTTTCGGCGCGCGGTGAAGCACTGGGCGTCGTCGGCCTCCGGGGTGGTGACGCTCGCGGTGGCGGCGACGTCGCGGGTGGTGCCCGGGGCGGCCTTCGGCGCCTTGTCGACCGCCGGCGCGGCGCTGGCGCCGGACGGGGCGACGCCCGCGGCCAGGGCGGCCAGGGCGGCCAGCACGGCGAGCAGGGGCAGTCGGGCGCAGGGGCGCGCACGCATGATCGGTGATCCCATCGGTTGAATGCCGAGCGGCAACGTCCGGCGGAGTGGCTCTGGACCGCTCTCTCTTGCCATGGATAAGTCGCGAGCGCCCGAAGAGTTGCGCCGCCAAGGCGCGTCCATTCGCAAAACGGTAAACACGGGGGTGCGACGCCGCGGTGACATTCCGCACCCGGTCTGGAAATTGACCCCACGGCAGTGGCGGACCGGCCCTCGACTGTCGCGCGGCCGCGGATCGACTGGACTGGACCTCGAACGGCGCAAGTCCCGGCGAGTTCCCTGCCCCGGCGGCGACAGACGAGGCGGCCCTCGACTGTGCCCCGGATCGCGTCCGTCAGGCCGGGACCGGCCGGCCCTGCCCGGCCTGGCGCTGGACCAGCCACAGGGCGATGGCGACGTTGAGCAGGTTCCAGCCGATGCCGTTGGCGAAAGCCGCCGCGTAGGTGCCGCTGAGATCGAAGATCACGCCCGAGAGCCACCCGCCGAGCGCCATCCCGAACAGGGTCGCCATCAGGACGACCCCGACCCGGCCGCCGGCCTCGCTCGCCGGGAACAGCTCGCGCACGATGATCGCGTAGGCCGGCACGAGGCCGCCCTGGAAGAGGCCGAACAGGGCCGAGATCACGTAGAGCGAGGTCAGCCCGTCGAAGGCGAGGTAGAGGAGCAGCGCCACGCCCTGCAGCACCGAGCCGACGAGGAGCGTGCGCAGGCCCCCGATCCGGTCGGCGAGGAAGCCGGAGGCGATCCGGCTGACGATGCCGAAGCCGAGCATCAGGGAGAGCATCTCGGCACCCCGGGCGACGCCGTAGCCGAGGTCGCCGCAATAGGCGACGATGTGGACTTGCGGCATCGACATGGCGACGCAGCAGGCCAGCCCCGCGACGACGAGCAGGCCCTGGAGCAGGTTCGGCGGCAGCCCCAGCGTCCCGCCCGACCCCGCCTCCCCGGCGCGCACGACCGCCGCGACCGGCGGGCGCCGGCGCATCAGGAGCGCCAGCGGCAGCATGGTGGCGAGGCAGAACACCCCGATGCCGGCTTGCGTGGCGCGCCAGCCATAGGCCGACACCGCGTGCTGGACGAGCGGCGGCCAGATCGTGCCGGCGAGGTAGTTGCCCGCGGCGCAGACCGAGACCGCGATGCCGCGCCGGCGCGCGAACCACAGCGAGATGTCGGCCATCAGCGGCCCGAAGGCGGCCGACGAGCCGAGGAGGCCGATCAGCAGCCCGTGCGCCAGGGCGAACTGCCACAGGCTCGTCGAGAGCGCGGTGGCGCCGTAGCCGAGGCAGAGGCAGACCGCGCCGAGCGCCAGCGGCGCCAGGATGCCGAACCGGTCGGCCAGCTTGCCCATCAGCACGCCCCCGAAGGCGAAGCCGATCATGGTCAGCGTGTAGGGCAAGGCGGCGGCACCCCGGGCGGCGCCGAACTCCGCCTGCACGGCGGGCAGCACCACCACCACCGACCACATCCCGACGCCCCCGATGGTGGTGAGCAGGACGGAGACGGCGAGGCGGCGCCAGGCGGCGGCGGAATCGAGCCCGTCGGCGGGCATCGGGCGGGTCACGGGCGTTTCCTCGAATCGCTTATGGCTTTGCCGGGGCTGTAGCAGCTGGGCCGCTTGCCGAGGAGCGACCGGAATGCAACCCCCTGCCCCGTTGCGCGACGTAATCAAATCCACTCCCTGCCGGCTCATACCGTGATGTGTTCAGGATGATTGCGTCGTCAACAATATGCCAGTATAAATCGAGCTGCCGATAAGAAATTGTCGTATTGATTTTAGCGAGAGCCTAGGGGGTGGGGTATGATTATTTAATGATCAACATTTTACTATCATCTTACAAATGCAGGATTTCGACTTAAATTTTTGAAAAATTTATATGTATCAGCGAAATATGTTATCAAATATTTATAATAAACTAGAAGTTGTTTTTCTTCAGGATAGATGATAATGCAATGAGAAAGTTGTCGCTGAAGACACCTTTTTCAATCGCTTCTTGTATCAGCGGAAGAAGCTCGTCCTCCGTGACATCAAGAGGGCGTGGCTGAAAATGTCCGTTCTTCCACCATGAAAACCTAATTTCTACTGTTCCCAACTTATGTATATGTATCCGCTCAATACGGCCACCCTCATCGCCCGCCGATACCAGTTCGTCTGCGTAGCGAGTAGATCGTAGCGCCATTGCTATCTCCTGCATTGCGCCAGCGGATACGTCACCCACAAGTGATTCGCAAGAAAAATATAGACATGTCAATAATTACGATAAAAAATATAATATAAAACTATGGTATGATATTTTTAATAAATAAAAATACTAGACTGGATGTGTAATTATTCTGCTTATCAGATCACCATGAGCACAAGCTGGCTATATCAAAGCATTCCGATAAGCGCCATGTTTGATGAGGAATTTCACCTCAGCCGGACCGAACCGATCTGATGCGGATAGATTGTCGCGAGCGCGTGGATGGGAGCTTCGAACTCGACCCCGAACGCGACCGCGTCGCCGTAGACCGCAACGATCGTTCCCGTTGCACCGGCCGGTACCGTCCCCCCGTCATCGCTCGCGGCGGGAGTCTTCAATGTCACCACGTCGAGTTCCGCCGGGCTGACGAGCGCCCGGTCCTCGGAGGCGAAAAGGGTGAAGGCGGGTGCGGGCATGGCGGCTTCGAGGGGCTGTGAGGGAAGAAGATAATCGACTCGCCTTGCCACTCAAGGCCGGGCCCTCCGCAGGGTCACCCTTCCGCGACCGTTCCGGGAAATTTCGCCGCGAGGTCCCGGCGCGTCGCCTCCAGCCAGTCGCGCCCGCGCTCCGCCCGCGGGGTCGGCAGCGCCACCTCTCCCGCGAGGCGCGCCGGCCGGCCGGAGAGCAGCAGCAGCCGGTCGGCCACGGCCAGCGCCTCCGGCACGTTGTGGGTCACCATCAGCACCGCCGCGCCGCGCGAGCCTGCGCTGCCGAACACCGCCGCGCGCAGGGACGCGGCCGCCGCGTCGTCGAGGGAGACGAAGGGCTCGTCGAGGACGAGGAGGCCCGGCGCCAGGGCGAGCGCCCGGGCGAGCGCGACCCGCCGGGCCATGCCGAGGGAGAGCGCCCGCGGGTAGCGGTCGCGCCACTCGGCGAGCCCGAGCTCGTCGAACAGCGCGTCGAGGGAGCGCCCGCGCTCGGGCCGCGGCAGGGAGAGGCGCACGTTCTCCTCGACGCTGCGCCAGGGCAGGAGCCGCGGCTCCTGGAAGACCATGCCGATGCGCAGGTCCGGTGCGGTCGCCAGGCTGCCCTCGAAGTCGCGGTCGAGGCCGAGCAGGATGCGCAGGGTCGTGGTCTTGCCGGCCCCCGAGGGACCGATCAGGCACAGGGTCTCCCCCGCCCGCACCGACACCGCGAGGTCGCGCACCGCCTCGACCGGCGCCGCATCCGCCGGGCGGTAGACCTTGCGGCGCACCGTCAGGGTGAGGATCGGGGCCGCCGCCTCGCGGCGCAGCCCGGCGGCGGACGGTATCTTATCGCCAGCGGCGGGCATGGGCGTCCAGGGGCTGGAGCAGCAGGGCGTCGACCGCCAGCATCACGGCGCTGAACACGAGGCTGTAGCCGATCAGCGCCGCGACGTCGAAGAGCTGGAAGTAGTACGAGATGGCGTAGCCGACGCCGTTCGGCCGCCCGAGCAGCTCGACCACCAGCACGATCTTCCAGGCGAGCGAGATCCCCGAGCGCGTCGCCGCCACCGCGAAGGGCTCGAGCTGGGGCAGGAGGACGTGGCGGATCCAGGTCCGGCGGTCGTACCGGAAGGCCTGCGCCATCTCCTCGAGGCCGGGATCGAGCCCGCGGGCGCCCTCGCGCAGGATCACCGCGACGTTCGGCATCTTGTTGAGCGCCACCGCCAGGATCGCCGCGGTCTCGGTCAGGCCGAGCCAGATATAGGCGAGCACCGTGACGATCAGCGCCGGGGTGTTGAGGAGCACGAGCAGCGGGGTGTCGAGGAGCCGGTCGGCGGTCCGCGAGCGCCCGAGCGCGATGCCGAGCACCGCGCCCGTCGCCATGGCGAGGACGAACGAGGCCACGACCCGCCACAGCGTGATGCCGATGTTGCGCAACAGGTCGCCCGAGGCCGCCTCCCGCCCCACGAACGCCGCCACCGCCTCGGGCGACGGCAGGGTGCGGGGATCGACGAACCGGCTCGCCAGCCACCAGCAGGCGAGGAGGATGAGGGCGGAGGCGAGGCGGGCGAGGAGGGCCATCAGGCGGCGGCCGGCCCGCAGGGGCACCGCTCAGCCATTCGGCCCGCCGTCCCAGTACAGCCCCTCCGGCAGGGTCGTGGCGGACCCGACCAGGCGCTCGCCGCCGAGCCGCGCCAGCACCGCGTAGAGGCGTTCGGCGTCCTTGCGCTCGGCGGCGGCGGGCCGGCGCGGGATGCCCTCCAGGAAGGCGCGCTTGAGGGTGGCGTAGGTCGCCTCGTCCTCCGCCGCCATCAGCGGGCGCACGGGTGCCCAGGCGGCGTCGCCGGCCTCCAGGGCGCGCTTGGCCCGCGACGAGGCCCGGGCGAAGCCCGCGATCGTGTGCGGCGCGCGCTGCAGCAGCGCCTCGTCGAAGACGTAGCCGAGGAGCGCGATCGGGCCGGTGACGCCGAAGGCCTCGGCGATGCCGTCGGCGCCGATCAGGCGGCGGAAGCCCCTGGCCTCGAGCCGGGCGCAGAAGGTCCAGTAGAGGAGCGCCGCGTCGAGCTCGCCGGTCTCGAGCTTGCGCATCAGGAGCGGCGGTGCGCCGAAGACCGGCTGCGCCTCGCGCTCGAGGTCGCGCCCGTCCTTCTCGCGGGCCCGGGCCCGCAGGAGCAGCCAGTTCTTGTCGAGCGGGCCCCCCGCCACCCCGAGGCGCTTGCCCGCGAGGTCGGCCACCGAGCGCACCGGGCTGTCGCCCGGCACCATCAGGGCGCCCTCGGTCGAGGAATAGGGCAGGAACTTCACCGCCCGGCCCTCCGCCCGCAGGCGCGCGGCCCAGAGCAGGTCGGAGACGATGGTGTCGACCTGGCCGCCCTGGAAGGCGATGCGGGCGGCGTCGCTCCCGGCCAGCCGCACGCCCTCGAGGCTCAGGCCCTCCGCCGCGTCGATCCCCTCCGCCTTGATCACCGCCGCCTCCCACGAGACGGTGCCGAACGGCAGGAGGCCGACCTTCAGGCTGGCCTGCGCGGAGGTCGTCTGGCCTACGGCCCCCCGGAGGGCGAGCGGCCACAGCCCGGCCGCCGCCATCAATCCGCGCCGTGAGAGCATGGGCCCCCTCCTCCTGTCCGGCCGGTTCGTCCGGCCTTGGTGCCGACCGTTGTCGCCGAGAGAGGTAGGCGGCGCAGGCGGCGGCGTCCACCGCTTGCGCGCGGGGGCGCGAGGCCGCACCCTGGGCGGGTCCGCCGCCGCGGTCACTTGTACTCTCGTCGGGACGATGACGACACGGACATACAGGACGACACGGACATGCCGAAAGACCAGGTTCTCGACCCCGACGCGATCGCCGCCCGCCTCGCCGACCTGCCGGGCTGGAGCGAGGCCGACGGCTGGATCACCCGCACCTACCGGACGAACAGCTGGAAGGGCACCCTGATGGTGATCAACACCGTCGGGCACCTCGCCGAGGCGGCCTGGCACCACCCCGACCTCACCGCCTCCTATGCCTGGGTCGAGGTGCGGCTCACCACCCACTCGGCCAAGGGCCTGACCGAGAAGGACTTCGCCCTGGCGAGGAAGATCGAGGAGGTGGTCGGCTGGCAGCCGGGGCTTGAGGGCGGCGCGCTGGAGGGGACGCCCACGGATCCGCGCTTCGCCTACATCAAGCACGACCGCTGAGGGCGGCGCGGCGGGGGCGGCGCGCGGGGTGTTCGTGACGGGCCCGGGCGTCCCGCCCGGCGCGCTTGGCGCCGTAGAGCGCCATGTCGGCGGCGTGGACGAGGTCCTCGAAGGCCATGCCCGGCCGGTGCCCGGCGACGCCGCAGGACATCGAGAGCAGGAGCGGCGTGCCGTCGTCGAGGGCGAGCGGCGCGCGGCGCAGGGCCTCGCGCAGGCGCGCCGCCACGACCTCCGCCCGGTCGGGATCGGTCCCGGGGAGCAGGACCAGGAACTCGTCGCCGCCGACGCGCCCGATCGCGTCGGGCGCGCGCAGGACCGTGCGCAGGACCGCCACCAGGTGGACCAGGGCCCGGTCCCCCACCCGGTGGCCGTGCCGGTCGTTGACCTGCTTGAACAGGTCGAGGTCGATCGCGATCAGGCTCACGGCCGCACGGGGGTCCTGGATCGTCGCCAGGGCCGCCTCGCGGAACGCCGCGCGGTTGAGGACGCCGGTCAGGCCGTCGGTGGCGGCGATCCGCGCCAGCTCGGCCCCCCGTGCCCGCAGGGCCTCGGCGCTCTGCGACAGGGAGTCGAAGCTCGCACCCCGGGCGGCGAGCGCCGCCGCCACCGGCAGGCAGGTGAGCAGCAGGATCGCGAGAAAGCCCTGGAACAGGGCGGCCTGCTCGTGCGGATCCGGCGTGATCGTCACGATCGGCCCGTGGCCGCGCAGGGTCGCGATCGTGCCGATCACCGCGATCACCATCACGGCGGCCTTCGTGCCGAGCCGCCCGACCCGGAACGTCACCAGCATCACCGGACCGAACAACGCGAACAGCAGCGGCCGGACGGCGACGAAGAACGCCCCGTAGGCCGCGGCCGCCACCAGGACCTGGAGCCCGGCGGCCTCCGCGCGCTGGCGCCAGTCCTTGCGCGCGAAGCAGCGCCCGTAATCGCCCCGCAGGAGCGCGAAGAAGAACGGCGTGAAGATCAGGAGGCCGAGCCCGTCGCTCAGGACCCAGGTGCCGAACGCGGCCGCCAGGTCCTGCCCGAACAGCAGCCGGGCGGTGGCCGCGCCGCCGAGCCCGCTGAGTATCGGGGCGACGAGGCCGCAGACCACGATGAAGCGGCCGACGACGGCGGGCGTGACCAGGAGGTCGTCGCCCGCGGGGCCTTGGTCCGATAATCCTTGACTTGACGATCCTGCGCCCTTGAGCGCGGGCCGGAGCAGGCTCGCCGCGACGTAGACCTCCAGGAGGTTGCACGCACCGTAGAGGAGCGGGCCGGCGCCGAGGCCGCGCGTCACCGCGTTCGCGGCCACGCCGGCGAAGTAGCCGGCGCCGAGCAGGCCCGTCCACGCCCCGGGGCGCCGGTCGAGCAGGGCGGCGAGGACGACCGCGTTGGCCGGCCACACCGTGGCGATGTCGCGCCCGTCGCTGGTGAGATGGATCGTGCCGGCGGCCAGCATGAAGGACAGGAGGCCGACGATGCACGCAGTCCGTCCGTCCGTCATCGCAGGCCTCATGGGGCGACGTGCGGGTCGCACCCACGGCGTGGGCCAACCTCTCGTCCATAAGATGATAGTGCATCCGTTGAGGGTTATCTAACGATGCCGCAATCCTGATATCGGCCGTATTGTATAGAAATATAACAGTGAAATGGAGAAGGGTGGTACTGTCGTGTCTGTTGCAACCGCCGCTCTATAATACGAAGTGCTGATCGTCGCCGCGAGACGGGGCGATGCGGCGGGCGGTGCCGCTCAGCCGCCGGTCTTCACCCGCCGGCACTGCGTCTTGAGATAGGCCGTCTGGCCGATGCCGTCGCGGACCTCGGAGCGGGCGATGATCTCCTGCCAGCCGGTGGCGCAGCCGATCTCGCTCGCGACCTTGGTCTTGAACACGTCGGTGGCGCTCGCCTCCTCGCATTCCTGCACCGGGACCGTGTTGGCGCAGATCAGCACCACCGCCAGGAATCCGTTCATGACCCGTATCCTCCGCCGAGACGGGTCATGATGGGGCGCGGCGGCGCAGAACCAACCCGTACCTTGGCCAACCCGGATACCGGTCTCAGGCCGGAACCGCCGCCACCCGCCCCGGATCGAAGCTGCGGCCCTCGACCGGGTTGGCGAGGCAGCGCGTGCCGTACAGCGCGAGGTCGTGGGCGGCGTGGAAGTGGCCGGAGATCCAGAGGGCCGGCCTGTGGGATGCCGGCAGATCGGCGAGCAGCGTGGTGGCGTAGAAGGCCGGCACCCACCAGGGCACGCCGGGGGCGTCGCGAAACCGGTCGGCGGCCTCCGCGATCGGCGGGTGGTGGGTGACCGCGACGGTCGGTCCGGGATGCGGCCGGGCGAGCGCCGCCATCAGGGCGGCCCGGTCGGCGTCGTGGGCCTCCATCGCGGCGCGCGGCGACCACGGCGTGCCGTCGGACAGCCGGATTGCCCGGTATTCCCGCGAGCCGGTGGCCGGATCGGTCATGCGGGCGGCGGCATAGGCCACCGGGTCGTCGGGCCGGTCGGGGGTCTCGGGCGACAGCCAGCGCCCGGCGAGGCGCCAGTCGCTCCACAGGGTGGCGCCGACGAAGCGCACGCCGTCGATCACCCGGGCCTCGCCGCTTTCGAGCAGCACCACCCGCTCGCGGGAGGCCTCCCGGTTGATCGCCTCCACCCCGGCCCGGAGCGCCGCCAGCAGGTCCGGGGCGGTGCGGGGATCGCCGGCGGGCGCGTAGCGCTCGTGGTTGCCCGGCACCAGCACGATCGGCCGCTCGCCGGCGAGATGCAGGAGCGCGGCGAGCCCTCGCTCCGGCTCGCCCTCCCAGACGTCGCCGGCACAGACCATCACGTCGAAGGGCTCGGCCGGGACCGGCACGGCAGCGAGGGGCCGGCGCTCGAGATGGAGGTCGGAGAGTGGGAAGAGACGCATCGCTCAGGTGCCGAACAGCGACAGCACCACCGGGCGCCGGTCGAGGTTGTAGACCTGTGCCTCCCGGGCGGCCTTCGCGGCGCGCTCGGCGGCGTCGGCCAGCGCGGCGAGGCGGGCCGGCGGCTCGCCCTGGCGGCGTTCGATCTCGGCGGCGAGCCGGCGCTGCACCGCGTCGAGGGCGGTGGCGTAGAGGGCGTCGGCGTCGCGGCCGGCGAGCCGCTCGGCGAGCTTCAGGGCGCGGCGCCAGTCCGGCCGGTCGCCCTGGTCCATCAGGGCCTCGACCTCGTCCACCACCCCGATCGTGTCGGGATCGAGGAGTTCGATCGCGCGGGCGACCGAGCCCTCGCTCAAGGCGGCGGCCCGCTCGATCAGTTCCGGCGGCCGCGTGGAATGCGGCGCCCCGAGGCCGCGCAGCACCTGCGCCACCGCCCCGGTCGGCAGCGGCCGGAGGGCGAGGCGGCGGCAGCGCGAGCGGATGGTCGGCAGGAGGCGCCCGGGGGCGTGGCTGACGATCAGGAACAGCGAGCGCGGCGGCGGCTCCTCGATCACCTTCAGGAGGGCGTTGGCGCTGGCGAGGTTCAGTTCGTCGGCGCAGTCGACGATGCAGATCCGGTAGCCGGCATCGGCGGAGGTCGCCGAGAAGAGGTGCAGCGCGCGCCGCGCCGCGTCGACGCCGATCTGGGTCGGGATCGTCTTGGCGCCGGGGGCCTTCTGGCGGCGCAGCAGCACGAGGTTGGGATGCGCCAGCCCGGCGACCTGGCGGGCGACCGTGTGGCCGGGGGGCAGCGCCAGGGTGTCGGGCGTGCCGTGACCGTCGCCCCGCGCCAGGAGGTGGCGGGCGACCCGGAAGGCCAGCGTCGCCTTGCCGATGCCCTTCGGGCCGCCGATGAGCCAGGCATGGTGCAGCCGTCCGGCGCCGATCGCCTCGCGGAAGGCGCGCTCCGCCGCCTCCTGGCCGAGCAGGTCCTGGCGGTCGCGCGGGCGCGGCACGCCTGGGACCTCGCCGATCTCGGCCTCGTCGTCCCGGATCTCAGGCGGCATCGGAGACCCCCGGGGCGAGGTGCGGCAGCCGCGCCGCGACCGCCGCCCGGACCGCCCGCGCCACGGCATCGGGCGTGGCTTGCGCGTCGATCACGACGCAGCGACCCGGCTCGGCCTCGGCGATGGCGCGGAAGGCCGCCCGCAGGCGCTGATGGAAGTCCAGGGCCTCGGCCTCGAACCGGTCGGGCGCGCTCGCGGCGGCGCGGTCGCGCTGGCGGGCGCGGGCGAGCCCGATCTCGGGGGCCAGGTCGAGGATCAGGGTCAGGTCCGGCCGGGTCGGGCCGACCACCACCCGCTCCAGGGCGGAGAGCGTCTCGGGCTCGAGGCCCCCGGCCGCGCCCTGGTAGGCCCGGGTCGAGTCGCTGAAGCGGTCGCACACCACCACGGCGCCGCGCGCGAGGCTCGGGCGGATCAGGGTCGAGAGGTGGTCGAGGCGGGCGGCGGCGAAGAGCAGCGCCTCCGCGAAGGGGCCGTGCGGCTTGGCGATGCCGGAGAGCACCGCGGCGCGGATCCGCTCCGCCCGGGGCGAGCCGCCGGGCTCGCGGGTGGTCACCACCTCGCGGGGGCCGCCCTCGGTGCCGGCCCGCAGCCAGGCGGCGAGCCGCGCGATCTGGGTCGACTTGCCGGCGCCCTCGCCGCCCTCGAAGGTGATGAAGCCGCCGGCACGACCGGTCGCGATGGGCGCGTCGGTCACGACTTGCTGGTGATCCGGCTGAGGGCCTGGCGGAACCAGCCGGTACCGACCTCGAGCGCCGCGTCGAGGGCGCGCTGGGTCATGGTGCCGGCGGGCACGGCCTCGGCGGTGTAGAGCGGCATGTCGAGTACCACCTGCTCGCCGCGGGTGACCTTGAGCCGGCCGACCTCGCGGCCCTCCTCCACCGGCGCGGTCAGCGGGCCCTGGTAGACGGCCCGCGCCACCAGCCGGTCGCTGTTGCCCCGCGGCAGCATCAGCCGCACCGGCTTCTTCGTCACGAGGGGCACCCGGCCCTTCTCGGCCCCGAAGGTCTCGGCCTCCGCCACGGTCTCGCCGGCATTGAAGATCTGGCGCGCCTCGAAGGCGCGAAACCCCCACTCGATCAGCTTGCGCGATTCCGCGGCGCGGTCGCGGGCGGTCTTGAGGCCGCTCACCACCAGGACGAGGCGCTGCCCGTTCTGCACCGCCGAGCCGGTCAGGCCGTAGCCCGATTCCTCGAGGTAGCCGGTCTTCAGCCCGTCGGCGCCGATGTCGAGGGTGAGGAGCGGGTTGCGGTTCTGCTGGCGGATCTTGTTCCAGGTGAATTCGCGCTCGGAGAAGAGCTTGTAGTTCTCCGGGTAGGTCTCGATCAGGTGGATGGCGAGCTTCGACAGGTCGCGGGCCGTCACCTTCTGGTCGGGGGCCGAGTAGCCGGTGGCGTTGCGGAAGGTCGAGCGCTCGAGGCCGATCTCCTTCGCGTGCCGGTTCATGATCTGGGAAAAATTGTCCTCGGTGCCGGCGACGCCCTCGGCCGCCGCGATCGCCGCGTCGTTGCCGGACTGCACGATGATGCCGCGCAGGAGGTCGGGCAGCTTCACCTTGCTGTTCAGCTGGGCGAACATCGACGAGCCGCCGCCGCCCGCGCCGCCGCGGCGCCAGGCATTCTCGCTGATCGTAAACTCGGTGTCGGGGCCGAGCTTGCCCTTGCGCATCTCGTCGAAGAGCACCTCGACGGTCATCAGCTTGGCCATGCTGGCGGGCGAGAACGGCTCGTCGGCGCCCTTCTCGAACAGGATCGCGCCGGTATCGGCGTCGATCAGGATGGCGTGCGGCGCCAGCGTCTGGAAGGCGGGAGTCTGGGTGGCCTGCGCCCGCGCGTCGGTGACCGCCAGCGACGTCCCGAGGAGGGCCGCCAGGGCCAAGGCGGCGGCACGGCGCGTAAGCGCCCTGCCCGCTCCGGTGGTCGCTGTCACACGCATGAACCTGCCGCCTTGCCGCTACCGCACGAAACCCGGGCAGATCGGGAGACCTGCCGACCGGGACACCTGCCGCACTGTGCCGCTCCGCTCCGGCACGCGCAACCGCGCCTGTGCCGCAGTGCGGGATGGGGAACCGTTTTGGGTGTGGGCGCCGGCGGGCGAAGCGCAGGCTGCGTCGAGCCGACACGCCTCGCATCCGTCGATTCACGCCACGGCATCCCCCGCACCGCGTCGGTCCGGAGCGGCGCAGCGGACCCGGAACGACGATGGAGGACGGGAGACCGCTCCCGAGACCAAAAACGGCTCTCGCGCCGGTCCGCCCTCAATACATTCCCGCCACCTTCGAGCGCGTCGGCATGCCGGGCTTGCGGCCGGTGTTCTTGGTGTCGGTGTTCTTGGTGTCCTCCCGGTCGCCCTTCTGGGCGCCGGCGAGACGCAGGGGCGGCGCGATCGGCAGCGGTCCGGTCTTGGTGGCGGTCTTGACGGCAGCCTTGGCGATCACGGTCGTCTTCGGCGCGGCCGGGTGCGCGGCGGCGTGCATCGCCTGCGCGAGCGAGGCGCGGTCCGTCGCCGGGTGGCTCGCGAAGGCGAGGGCTTGGCTCGGCGCGGCGGGCTTGTGGGTTGCGGCAACCGCCGGGGCAGCCGCCGCCTTGGGCGTGCGCGGCGCGGAAAGGCCGGGATTCAGGCCCTCGACGGCGGCGACGCGGACGGGAGCCGGCAGGCGGGCGCTCGGCGCCCGGGGCGCCTCGGCGATCCGGACGGGGGCCGGTGCGTGCGGGGCCGCCCGGACGGGCGCCGGACGGCGGGATTCGGGCTCGGCCTCGGCGAGCTGGACCGGGGCGACGACCCGCGGCGTCTCGACGATCGGGCGCACCGGCTCCGGCTCGGGCTGGCGGAACGCGAACGGCTTCGCGTCGTCACCCGCATCCGCCACCATGATGTTGGCGCCAAAGGGCGAGCCCGCGGGCGTGCCGTCGGTGCGCAGGGTCGCCATCAGCTTGCGGTCGTCGCTGCCGCCGACCGAGGCCTTGCCGACATACTCGACCCGGACCTTGGTGGTGCCGCGGCGGCGGAAGTCGAGCGCCTCGGCCACCGCCTGCGACACGTCCATCAGCCGGTCGGCGTGGTAGGGCCCGCGGTCGTTGACCCGCACCACCATCGAGTGGCCGTTCTGGAGGTTGGTGACCCGGGCGTAGCTCGGCAGCGGCAGGGTCGGGTGCGCGGCGGCGACCGAGAAGCGGTCGAAGATCTCGCCGTTGGCGGTCTGGCGGCCGTGGAAGGCGGTGCCGTACCAGGAGGCCAGGCCCTCGCGCACGTAGCCCCGCGCGTCCTGGCGCGGCACGTAGGTGCGGCCGGCCACCACGTAGGGCTTGCCGGTCATCTGCCGGCCGCCGCCCTTGGGGATCTTGTCGTTCTCGCCGTAGAGCCGCGGGCTCGCGGCGACGCCGTATTTCGGGTCGATCTCGCGGCCGCCGCTCCGCACCGCCAGGTTCTTGGGCGCCGGCCCGGCGCAATTGGCCGCCGCGAGCGCGATTCCCGCCACCGCGGCCCACTTGACGACCGGCACAGGCCGGAGGGCCCCCCGCTCCGTCGACGGACGCGGAGAACCGCTCTTCGAAGATCCCGCCATCGATCCCTCGGATCCCGCGCCGCTCCGAGGCTGCCCACCCGGTCCGGGGAGCAGGCCTCAGGGCCGCACGGGGTTACGCTGCACTCGAGCGAAACCCTGCCGGCCCTGCGTAAACGAAAGCGTAACGGTGACCTTTGCGCGAGTCCCGTCCACACCCATCCACAGGCGGGCGGCCCTACTCCGCCGGATGCGCCACCCCGCGCGGGCCCTCCCCGGCCTTGCGCCCGCGCCGCGCCACCAGCCGCTCGGCCGCGACGTAGAAGACCGGGGTGACGAACAGGGTCAGCAGCGTCGCGACGAGGAGCCCGCCGATCACCACCGTGCCCATCGAGATGCGGGCATTGGCGCTCGCGCCGCTCGCGACGGCGAGCGGCACCGAGCCGAGGATGAAGGCGAAGGAGGTCATCAGGATCGGCCGCAGCCGCAGCCGCACCGCGTCCCGGGCCGCCGTCACGGGATCCTCGCCCTTGGCGCTGAGGTCGCGGGCGAAGGAGACGAGCAGGATCGCGTTCTTGGCCGCCAGCCCGACGAGGAGCAGGAGCCCGATCTGCCCGAAGATGTCGAGGGGCAGGTCGCGGAGCGCCAGCGCGCCGACGGCCCCGAACAGGGCGAGCGGCGTCACCAGGATCACCACGAAGGGCAGCCGCAGGCTCTCGTACTGGCCGGCGAGCAGCAGCACGATCATCACCACGCCGAGCCCGAAGATCAGCGGCGCCCAGCCGCCGGCGATCTTCTCCTGGTAGGCGACCTCGGTCCATTCCACCGTGTAGTCGGTCGGCAACGCCGTGTCGGCGAGGCGCTCGATCGCCGCGATCGCCGCGCCGGAGCTCGCGCTCTCGGCGGTGTCGACCGCGATCTCGATCGCCGGGTAGGTGTTGTAGGACAGGACCGCCGTCGGCCCGCTGACGAAATGCGGCGTGACGAGCGCGCCGATCTGCACCGGCTCGCCGTTCTTGTTCGGCACCGTCAGCCGCGCGAGGTCCTGGATCGTGCGCCGCCCCTGCGACTCGCTCTGGACGTAGACCTGGTAGACGAAGCCGAATTTGTTGAAGAGGTTGACGAAGGACGAGCCGACATAGGTGCCGAGCGCGTCGAACAGCGATGGCAGGCTGACGCCGAGTTGCTCGGCCTTGGCCCGGTCGATGTCGAGGCGCAGCTGCGGCACGCCGTAGCTCGTGGTGGCGGTGGCGCCGCCGACCTCGGGCAGCCTCTTCAGCTCGGCGATGAAGTCCTCGGCGGTCTTGGCGAGGGTGAGGCCGCCCGCGCCGCTGCGATCCTGCAATTCGAGCGTCAGGCCGCCGCGGGAGCCCAGCCCCGGCAGCGGCGACGGGTCGACGATGCGCAAGACCCCGTCCGGGTGGTTCTTGAACTGCTTCCTCAGCCGCCCGATCACGTCGGCGACCGTCTCCTCGCGCTGGTCCCAGAGCTTCAGGGTCGGGATCTGGAAGCCGTAGAACGGCGCGGTGACGTCGGCCAGGATGCCGCGTCCGGCGACCCCGATCGTGCCGGCGACGGAGGGCTCGGCCAGAGCCGCACGCCCCACCTCCTCCACCATCGCGGCGGTACGGGCGACGGAGGCGCCCTTCGGCATCGCGATGTCGGCGAAGAAGTAGCCCTGGTCCTCCTGCGGCACGAAGGCGCTCGGGCGGCTCGTCACCATCCAGGCCGTCAATCCGGCAAAGACCAGGAACACGAGCCCCGTCGCGACGAGGTGGCGCGACAGGCGCCCGACCGAGCCGACCGCGACCCCGGTCGCCCGGTCGAGGCCGGCGTTGAACCAGCGCAGCGGCGCCCGCCAGCGGCTCCGGTGGGCCGCCTTGTCGTGGGGTCGCAGGAGCAGGGCGCACAGGGCCGGCGTGAGGGTGAGCGAGACGAGGGCCGAGATCAGCACCGAGATCGCGATGGTGAGCGCGAACTGGTTGTAGAGCTGGCCGGTCAGCCCCGGGATGAAGGCGACCGGCACGAACAGGGCGGCGAGCACCAGGGTGGTGGCGATGACCGGGCCCGCCACCTCGTTCACCGCCTCCCGGGCGGCCGCGCGGGGCTCCTGGCCCTCCTCCATCAGCCGCTCGGTGTTCTCGACCACGATGATCGCGTCGTCGACCACGAGCCCCACCGCCAGCACCAGCCCGAGCAGGCTCAGGGTGTTGAACGAGAAGCCGAGCGCCGCCATCGGCCCGAAGGTGCCGACGAGCGCCACCGGCACGGCGATCGCCGGGATCAGGGTCGCGCGCCAGCTCTGCAGGAACAGGTAGGTGATCACGACGACCAGCACGATCGCCTCGATCAGGGTCTTGATCACCTCGTGGATCGAGGCGGTGACGAACTCGGTGCGGTCGAGGGCGATGCGGTAGTGCAGGCCCGGGGGAAAGCGCTTGGCGAGGTCCTTCATGGTGGCGTGGACGCCCTTCATGACCTCGACGGCGTTGGCCTCCGGGTTCTGGTACAGGCCGAGCGAGGCGGCGGGCGCGTTGTCGTAGGTCGAGCGGCTGCCGTACTGCTCCGAGCCGAGCTCGACCCGGCCGACGTCGCGGATGCGCACCACCGAGCCGTCGGGATTGGCCCGGATCACCACGTCGGCGAATTCCCTGGGCTCCGTCAGGCGGCCCTTGGTGACGATCTGCAGCTCGAAGGCGGGGGCGTCGCGCACCGGCTCCTTGCCGAGCGAGCCCACGGTGATCTGGGCGTTCTGCTGCTCGACCGCCTGGACGATCTGGCTCGGCCCGATGCCGAGCGATTCCATCCGGGCCGGGTCGAGCCAGACCCGCATCGCGTAGCGCTTGTTCGAGAAGTTGACGATGCGGCCCATGCCGGCGACCCGGCGCAGGGGCTTGATCACCTGGGTCTCGGCCCAGTTCGACAGGAAGAGCTCGTCGTAGCGGTCGCCGTCGCTGTAGAGCACCACGTTGCCGAGGCGCTGGCGCGACGATTTCACGATCTCCAGGCCCTGGTCGCGCACCGCCTGCGGCAGGCGCGATTCGGCCCGCTGGGCCCGGGTCAGCACGTCGGCGGCGGCGGCGTTGAGGTCGGAGCCGACCTCGAAGGTCGCGTCCATGCCGACGCTGCCGTCGGCGTTGCTGGTCGAGCTGATGTAGATCAGGTTCTGCGCGCCGTTGATCTCCTGCTCGAGCGGGATCGCGATCGCCTCGTAGGCCTGCTGCGCCGTGGCGCCCGGATAGGTCGCCTGGATGTTGATGATCGGCGGCGCGATCTCGGGGAACTGGGCGATCGGCAGGGAAAAGCCCGCCACGGCCCCGATCAGGGTGATGAGCACCGAGATCACGCCCGCCAGGACGGGCCGGTCGACGAAGGTGGCGAACATCCCGTGTCCCGGTGCGCCGCCGACGGCCGGCGGGGCCGCCGCGAGCCGCCGGGCCCTGGAGACGGCCGCCTCGGGGCCCGCGACGGGAATGTGAAAAGCTCTCGTGCAACGCGATCGTGTCCGAGGGTGTTCCCCCCGGCAGGCCGGCGCCCCGCCCCTGCGCCGGCAGGATCGCCGCAGGGCAGCCCCGGATCCGGAACCCGGGACTCGCTCCGGGTCTTCTGGTCCCTGCGGGCCGCCCGTCGGCGGGTCCCGCGCCGGCGGATCGTGCGTCGTCGAAGGAGCCCGGTATCGTGCGCGCAGGTTTTCGCTACGGCCTCGTCGGTCTGGCCGCGCTCGCGGCGGGCGCCGGCCTCTGGTGGGGCCTCGGCCATCCGCTGCCCCGGGGCGTGTCCGGGGCCCTGCCCGGCCCGGTGGCGCAGCTCCTGGCGCCGGCGGCGGCCCCGAAACCCCGTGCGCCCGAGGCGCCCGAATTCGCCGTCGCGGTGGCGCGGGCGGCCACCCGGACCGTGCCGGTCGCCTTCTCGTATACCGGCACGGTGATCTCGCCGAAGGATGCCGCGCTCCAGCCCCGGGTCACCGGCGTGGTGACGGAGCGCCCCTTCGAGCCGGGCGGCCACGTCAAGCAGGGCCAGGTCCTGTTCCGCATCGACCCTCGGCCCTTCGAGGTGGCCCTGCGCACGGCGGAGGCCCAGCGCGCGCAGGCGGCGGCGCAGCTCGACTTCGCGGATGCCGAGGTCGACCGCACCCAGCCTCTCGCCGACAAGGGCTACGCCTCCGAGCAGCGCTTCCAGCAGCTCGAGAGCAACCGCCAGGTCGCCCGCAGCCGGGTGCAGGAGGCCGAGGCCGCCATCGCCCGCGAGAAGCTCAACCTCGACTACGCGGTGATCCGCGCGCCCTTCGACGGGCGCTCCAGCCTCTCGGACGTCAATGTCGGCGACCACGTCAACGCGAACACGACCCAGCTCGTCAGCGTGGTCCAGGTCGACCCGATCGAGGTGCAGGTGGCGCTCTCGGCCGAGGATTCGGAGGCGGTGCGCGCCGCCCTCCGGGAAAACCGCGCCTTCATCCAGACCCTCGACGGCCAGGGCAAGCCGGAGCGCAGGGCGACCGTCTACAAGCTCGACAACCGCTTCGACCCCCGCACCGCCCGCCGGCTGATCCGGGCCTGGCTCGCCAATGCCGACGAGCGCTACCTGCCGGGCGAGTTCGTGCGCACGCAGGTGCAGGTGGGCACCGAGGAGCGCCTGCTGGTGCCGACGGTCGCCCTGTCGGCCCAGCTCGACCAGCGCATCGTCTGGCGCGTCGACGACGACGGCAAGGTGGCGATGGTCCCGGTCACGACCGGGGAGGAGTTCGGCGACCGCACGGCGATTCTCAAGGGCCTGAAGGCCGGCGACCGGATCGCCACCGACCACCTCCAGCTCCTGCGCCAGGACCAGCGGGTCGGGATCGGGGAGGAGGACGCGCCCGCGCGTCAAGCCGCGAACGAGCCCGCCGGCCCCCCCGGCCGCGCCGTGCGCTGACGCACGGCGCCGGAGCTTGCCGCGGCGAAAGTCCGGACGCTACGGTTGGCGGGAGCACCCCGCCACGGCACGCGAGCGACCGCCCCCGCATGATCTCGTCCGAGACCGCGTCTCCCGATGCCGCCGATCCCAGGACGCCTCGGGACGAGACGCCCCCTCGCGAGGCTGCGACCGAGGCCCCCCCGCCCCGGACGTCGTTCGGCGGTGCCCCGCGCTTCTCGGTCGTGACCGCCGGGCCGGACGAGGTCGAGCTCGTGGTGGCGTTCGGGCCGCGGGACTACGCGGTGCGCCTCGCCCCCGCGGAGGCCGCCGAGCTCGGCGTGGCCCTGCTCGCCACCGCCTCGGTGGCGGCGGATGCGGCCCAGACCGTGCCGGCGGGCACCCGGGTGGAGAACTGCTTCTTCCCGGTCCTCGGCTGGACGGCCGGCGAGGTCGGCCCGGGAATGCCGGCGCTCGCGCTGCGGCTCGCCGAGGGCACCGAGATCGCCGTCCAGTTCGACCGCGCCGCCGCCCGGGCCTGCGGCCGCGACCTCGCCCGCAGCGGCCGGGTGCCGTTCCGCGAGCGCCTGCGGCGCATCCTCCGGCGCCGCGCACCGGCCGGTCCTCAGGGCGCCTGAGCGCCCGCCCGCCAGGCGAGATCGAGGGCGAGGCCCCGCGGCAGGGTATCGAGGAGCGGCGTCACCGGCAGGCCGGCCGCGTGGAGGAGTCCGGCGCTCCAGTGGTTGCAGACGTGGAAGAGGCCGAAACGCCCTTGCGCCTCGTAGAAGAGGCTCGGGCCGTAGAGCCCGGGCCCCGCCTCGACCGGGCGGCCGTCCCGCAGGGTGAAGGCGGCGGCGAGCGCCGCGGCGAGGCGCCCGAACCCCGCCCGCGACAGGTGCAGGGTCACGATTCCGGCGCCCCGAAAGGTGCTCGCGTCCGCGATCCCGACGACGTGCAGCACCGCCGGGCGCCCGCCCGGGGTGAACAGGGCCCTGAGGGCCAGCCGCCAGTCGAGGGCGCCGAGCGTCGGCACGGCGCGGTAGAAGCCGGCATCGCCCCAGCCGATCTCGAGCGCCGGGTAGGCGCCGAAACGCTCGGTCACCCCGACGAGGGCGCCGCTCCCGGCCTGCGCGGCCGCCCGGGCCAGCGCCTCGCGGGGCAGGAGCAGGCCGGAATGCCAGGCATTGGCGACGAGCCGCACCGTGACGGCGTCGTCGCCGGGGGGCGGCGGGTAGAGGGCGGGATCGCCGGCCTTCGCGGTAAGCCAGGCCGCCAGGGCGAGGCCGGCGGCGAGGACGAGGACGAGCGGGGCGGTGCGCCGCAGGGTGCGCAGGAGGAGGCGCAGGCCGCGTCGCATGCGTCAGGCCGCCTCGACGAGCCGCCGCAGCTCGCGGTCGATCGTCGGGCCGCCCGCGGAGGCGGCAAGAATCTCGATCCCCGCGACGGCGCCGGCGGCATCGTAGGCGACGCGCAAGCCCGGCCGGACCTCCCGGCTCGCCACGGCCTCCGCATCGCCGAAGCGGACGGACAGCACGTCGGACCGCGTGTCGTAGCGGCCGGTCACCGGGCGGCGGGAGGGTTCCGGCGAAGACGGAGGGGCGAGCGTCTGGCTCATGCCTGTGCAGGTTTCCGGGGTGGCGGTGATGCTCGCCCTCTTCGTTCGCCGCGCGGATGCCCGATCCCCCGGATCGGGCGCCGCACGGGCGTCTCTCTCCCCCATCGCCTCGTCCGGGCGATCGTCCGGTTCCGGTGCGCGCGAATCGACGGCCCGCACCGGATCGTGCGTCCGATCAGCCCTGCAGCCGCGTCAGGGCGTCCCGCACCTTCTCGCGGCGGGCGATGGCGGCGTCGCGGCGCTCGCGCTGCTCCTCGACCACCTCCTCGGGGGCGCGGGCGAGGAAGTCGGCATTGCCGAGCTTGGCGTCGATCTTCCCGATCTCGCCGTCGAGCTTGGCATCCTCCTTCTTCAGCCGCGCCACCTCGGCGGCGAGGTCGACCACGCCTTCGAGCGGCAGGGCCGCGACCTCGCCGCGCACGATGAGCTGCACCGCGTTGCGCGGGCTCGTCTCGACGGTCTCGATCGAGGCGATGCGGCCGAGCCGCCGCACGGTGTCGCCCCATCGCGAAAGGCGCTCGCGCACCGCCTCGCCCGGGGCCACCAGCACCAGGGGGATCTGGGCGCCGGCCGGCACGTTCGTCTCCGAGCGGGCCGAGCGGATCTCCGACACGAGGTCGACGACCCAGCCGATCTCGGCCTCCGCCTCGGGCTTCGCGAGCCCGCCGAGATCCGGCCAGGCGGCGAGCGCCAGCAGCGGACGCGTGAGGCCCGCCTCGCGCGCCTTCGTCGCCCACAGTTCCTCGGTGAGGAACGGCATGAACGGATGCAGCAGCACGCAGATCTGGTCGATGATGAAGGCGATGGTCCGGCGCGTCTCCTCCTTCGCCGGCCCGTCCTCGCCCTGGAGCACGGGCTTGGCCAGTTCCAGGTACCAGTCGCAGAACACGTTCCAGACGAAGCGGTAGGCGGCGTTGGCGGCGTCGTTGAAGCGGTAGGCCTCGATCGCGCCGGTCACCTCGGCGACGGCCCGGGCGGCCTCGCCGAGCGCCCAGGCGTTCAGCGTTTGGGTCACGCTCCCCGGCGCGAAGGCGGGATCGAGCCGGCAGCCATTCATCTCGGCGAAGCGCGCGGCGTTCCAGAGCTTGGTGGCGAAGTTGCGATATCCCTCAACGCGTTGCACCGAGAGCTTGATGTCGCGTCCCTGCGCCGCCATGGCCGCGAGGGTGAAGCGCAGGGCATCGGCGCCGTAGCGGTCGACGAGGTCGAGGGGATCGACCACGTTGCCCTTCGACTTCGACATCTTGGCGCCCTTCTCGTCGCGGACGAGGGCGTGGATGTAGATCGTGCGGAACGGCACTTCATCGAGCGCGTGAAGGCCGAGCATCATCATCCTGGCAACCCAGAAGAAAATGATGTCGAAGCCCGTCACCAGCGCGCTGGTCGGGTAGTAGCGGGCGAGCTCGGGAGTCTGCTCCGGCCAGCCCAGCGTCGAGAACGGCCACAGGCCGGACGAGAACCAGGTGTCGAGCACGTCCTCGTCGCGGCGCAGGGTCACCGGACGGCCGTGCTTCGCGGCGGCCTGGGCGAGGGCCTCCTCCTCGCTGCTCGCGACGAAGCAGTTCCCGTCCGCGTCGTACCAGGCCGGGATCTGGTGGCCCCACCAGAGCTGACGCGAGATGCACCACGGCTCGATGTTCTCGAGCCACTGGAAGTAGGTCTTTTCGTAGGTCTCGGGCACGAAGCGGGTGCGGCCGTCGCGCACCGCCTGCAAGGCCCGCTCGGCCAGCGGCTTGACGTTCACGTACCACTGGTCGGTGAGATACGGCTCGATCACCACGCCCGAGCGGTCGCCATGCGGCACCGCGTGGGTGTTGGGCTCGATCGTCACCAGCCGGCCGCGCTCCTCCATGAGCGCGACGACCTTGGCGCGGGCCTCGAACCGGTCGAGGCCGTGGAGCGCCAGGGCCTCGGGCTCCGGACTCGTGCCGTCCAGAAAGTCTGCATTGCCGTCGAGGCTTATGCGGGCTTCCTCATCCAAAATATTGATCTGGGCGAGCCCGTGCCGGCGGCCGACCTCGAAGTCGTTGAAGTCGTGCGCCGGGGTGATCTTGACCGCGCCGGTGCCCTTCTCGGGGTCGGAATACTCGTCGGCGACGATGGGGATCAGGCGGCCGACGAGCGGCAGGCGAAGCCGCTTGCCGACGAGCGCCCGGTAGCGCTCGTCCTCCGGGTGCACCGCCACGGCGGTGTCGCCCAGCATGGTCTCGGGCCGGGTGGTGGCGACCGTGATGGTCTCACCGGTCTCGGTGCCGGCCTCGTCCACCACCGGATAGGCGAAGTGCCAGAGATGGCCCTTCACCTCGACCTGCTGCACCTCGAGGTCGGAGATCGCGGTCTGGAACTTCGGGTCCCAGTTCACCAGGCGCTTGTCGCGGTAGATCAGCCCCTGCGCGTGCAGGTCGACGAAGACCTTCAGGACGGCCTTCGACAGGCCCTCGTCCATGGTGAAGCGCTCCCGCGACCAGTCGCAGGAGGCGCCGAGCCGCTTGAGCTGGTTGACGATGGTGCCGCCGGATTCTGCCTTCCACTCCCAGACCCGGCGGACGAATTCCGGCCGGCCCAAGCTGCGCCGGTCGGGCTGCTGCTGCTCCATGAGGCGGCGCTCCACCACCATCTGGGTCGCGATGCCGGCGTGGTCCGTGCCGGGCTGCCACAGCACGTCCTTGCCGCGCAGGCGCTCGAAGCGGGCGAGCACGTCCTGGAGCGTGTTGTTGAGGGCGTGGCCCATATGCAGCGAGCCCGTCACGTTCGGCGGCGGGATCATGATGCTGTAGGGCTCGGCGCCGGCGCGGTCCGGGCGGCCGGCCCGGAAGGCCTGCGCCTCCTCCCATTCGGCGGCGATGCGCGCCTCGACGGCGGCGGGATCGAAGGTCTTGTCCATCATCGCGGGAAGCAGCCACTCGCCCGGCGCCCGCGGCGCATCCCGTCCGGCGGGACGCGCGCCCGCG